>CANLCT010000001.1 GCA_947489195.1 uncultured Aquimarina sp.
CCAAAACTTGAATTTATCAAATTTTGGATTTTTTATGTATAATTTTTGAGAATCAGGCTATTCTCTGAATACGCCTCATTAAAAGGTTGATATTTACCAGATATAGATTAAGGCATATGTAATTTTAGCCAAATTATTCTGAATCGGTTTCATCATCCGAATCACCTTTAAAAATTTTAATATCAAATATAAAATCATCTTCATCCTCTTTTGGGCTAAAAGGATCTTTAAATTTTAAAATATTCCAATCTTCAGTCCAATCAGGTTCAGAAATAGTAAAGGGTGTATTTTTTTGAATGTTTTTTTCAATGTATTTGATTCTGTTATTGGTAATGGGATGTGAACTTAAAAATTCTGGAATTTCAAAATCACCTTCTAATGGCGTGTTTAATTGGTGTAGTAAATTTGTCATTCCATAAGGGTTAATATTGTTTTTGAGTAACATTTGCAAGGCAAATTCATCAGCCTCTTTTTCTAAACTTCTGGAAAAAGAAAGTTGTTGAAATGTGTTGGCATTATCAACTACTACAGAGGTAATTCCATTAACATCATTTAATAGTACAGATAAAATCATGGCATTTGCCATACTGCGAATGATGCTTTTTGTCGAGTGTCTTTCGTTAACATGAGTAAGTTCATGGCCAATAAGAGCTGCCAGATCCTCGGGACATTCCATTTGATCAATAATGCCACTAAATACAACAATGTTTCCGCCAGGAGTGGCAAAGGCATTTTGCATATCATAATCAACTACAACAAAATTTAAGTCGTACTCAGTATCAAAATTTAGTTTTGTGTAAAAGCGCTCTAAGGCTTTAGTTTTTACCGAGTCTATTTCGTACGGGCTAACAAGTGATTTTTTAATGGCTAGTCCCATTTTTTGTTCGGCACTAATAGGAATGGATAAGGCAACAATATCTGATGCTGTTGGTATAATTACTTTGTAAAATAAAAAGAATACGCCAACAAAAAGCAAGATACCTAATAGGATTCCTTTGGCTCCTTTATCAGTAAATAAACTGTATTTTTTTGCTTTTTTTTGTAATTCAAATTGTGTTAAAATTTGATCTGCTAGCTGTTTATTTCCAATTTCTATATGTTGATGTGGAAAAGCTTTTCCATATCGTAAACTCAATTTATCACCACCAATAAGATCCGGTTCTAGTATATGATCTTTATACCATATTTTTTGAATTTGAGTACCGTTTTCAGTGTATGTTAAATACAAAGCACCTTGCTGAATTTTTAGCTCAGCAAGGTGTTCTGTTGATGATAATCCATCAAAATAAGATACTATATGGTTGTTTGGTTGCATAAACAGAAATGAAGTGTGTTTTTTAAATGAATCCTAAGTCTAACATGTCACCTAAATCTTCACCTGTCGCATCTTTATATTCTTCTTCAGTTTGTTTTACAATGTTTGGATCAAAAGTTTCGTCAACAACAATATTCTGACTTAAATATTTAAGCATACGTACTTGTGCCCAAGGAGCACCTATACCAAAAGTAAAAAGTACAATAAAAAAGTTTCCGATCAATACTTTAAATAATCCGCCACCAGTAAAGCTTGTTTTTACTGGAATAATATTTTCACCTTGATGTAAATATAAATTGTTGTATTGATATTCTAACAGATCTTTCATATACCAAAAAATATAAATACCCAAAGTAATGTATGTTAGTATAGTTCCTACGACATAAATTTTAAATAACTGTCCGCCCGTACCCGTAAAAGAAAACCCAGTGTTACCGTAACGAACATGTTTTGTAGTGTATTTTTTAATATTTGCCTGAAGCCATGCGCTGTAAATACCAAGCGTAAGTAGGGTAAGTAATAAATCTTTATAACACATTTTTGAAAGTTCATTGAATTTACCTCGGTAACCAAAATGAATTCCTCGCCACGAAGTTCGAGACATACGGTATCTTAATCCGCCATGAATAATAAAAGGTAAAAGTGCAAGTAAACCAAGATATAAAAATAAGATTCCAGCAATTTGATGTACATAAAAAATTAAAGCCATTGCAATACCGTAAATAGCTAAAATAATTCCAATTGCTTTTATAAAACCTTTAAACATTTCTTTACCAGTGCCATGAAATGTAAAGCGAGAACCGATAAATTCAGTTTCTTTATAAGTATACTGTAAAACAGCTGCTCTTGCCCATGGGTAGTATAAGCCTAAAGTAATTATTGTTAAAAGTAGGTTAACAATCACAATTCCAAATAAGTTAGCACCAGTTCCATGAAATGCAAATTTGTGGTCATTAGGTTTTATCATAGTCTATGTTATTTAGTTAGTAATCAAATGTAAGAAATACTTTAACTAAAAAAAATTGATGCTATTTAATAAATGGCTTGTACATGTTCATTAGCTCGTAAAAACAAAGATTGTACTTTAATAATAAAACTTAATTATAAGTACACTTCATTTTTTCTTATTTTTGACCTACTGATTATTATACAATGAGCGAAACGAGACACGATTGGACGAAAGAGGAAATTCTTGCAATTTATAACAAACCATTAATGGAGTTGCTTTACGAAGCAGCAACAGTTCACCGAAAATATCATGATCCTAATACGGTACAAGTATCTACATTGTTATCAATAAAAACGGGTGGGTGTCCCGAAGATTGTGGGTATTGTCCACAGGCGGCACGTTACCATACTGATGTTGAAGGAAATGATTTGATGTCTGTACAGCAAGTAAAAGCGCAGGCTTTGCGAGCAAAAGCAGGTGGAAGTTCACGTGTGTGTATGGGAGCAGCTTGGCGAAATGTAAAAGATGGCCCCGAGTTTGATAACGTATTGGAAATGGTACGTACGATTAATAAACTAGATATGGAAGTGTGTTGCACTTTGGGAATGATTACCGAAAATCAAGCGGCACGTTTAGCAGAAGCAGGACTTTATGCATATAACCACAATTTAGATACTTCAGAGGATTATTATAAAGAAGTGATTTCTACCAGAGGTTTTGAAGATCGTTTAGCAACTATTGATAATGTACGTAAAACAAATGTTACGGTATGTAGTGGTGGTATTATTGGTATGGGAGAAAAGGAAGAAGATCGAGCAGGAATGTTGGTGGCCTTAGCAACTTTAGATCCTCAGCCAGAATCTGTGCCCATTAATGCTTTGGTTGCTGTTGAAGGGACTCCAATGGAGGATGAAAAGCCCGTACCTATTTGGGATATGATTCGAATGGTGGCAACAACACGTATTGTAATGCCTCAAACTCAAGTGCGCCTTTCGGCAGGAAGAACACAAATGACTAGAGAAGGACAAGCGATGTGCTTTTTTGCAGGAGCTAATTCTATTTTTGCAGGAGATAAGTTGTTAACTACTCCAAATCCAGACGTGGCTGAAGATATGAAGATGTTTGAATTATTAGGTCTAACCCCACAAAAACCATTTGTAAAAAAGGCACAGCCAGAAACCGTTGAAGCAGAAAATTCTGTATTAGCAGGTTTAGGTGAAAAGCCAAAATGGACAAGACCAGGACATCAAATTGACAGGAATTTAGAAGCTCAGAAAAAGTAAATAAATAGTTTTTAGTATTTTAGAGTTACAATGGCTCGTAAAAAATTATCTTTAGAACCCGTTCCAATAGTAAGTGAAATTTCTAAAAAGGATTTTTATAAATCTTATGTTATTCCACAAAAACCAGTAATTGTAGAGCGTTTTGTTAATGATTGGAATGCTTCAAAAATGTGGTCATTGGATTACATAAAAAATGTGGCGGGTGATAAAATAGTACCGCTTTATGATAATCGGATTCCTATAAATAATGCAACCAAAAAATTCAACGAGCCTCATTTACAAAAGCCATTGGCTAAATATATTGATGATTTAAAGAAAGGTCCCACGCCATATCGTATTTTTTTATATAATTTACTAAAAAAAGTACCTAAGCTTCAGCAAGATTTTAGCTACCCAAAAGATACTGGGTTACGCTTTTTAAAAAAATTGCCCATGCTTTTTTTTGGAGGCGAAAACTCTAAGGTTTTTATGCATTTTGATATAGATTATGCCAATATTTTACATTTTCATTTTGATGGGGAAAAGCAATGTATTCTATTTCCGCCGTCGGAAACAAAATATTTATACAAACTACCTAATGCTTTAGTGGCATATCATAAGATAGATTTTAATAACCCAAATTTTGAAGAGTATCCGGCTTTATTAAAAGCAAAAGGGATGATAGCCAATTTAAAACATGGTGATATGCTTTATATGCCCGAGGGGTACTGGCATCAAATGACATATATAACTCCGGGTTTTTCAATGAGTTTACGAGCCTTACCAATTTCTAAATACAATTTAACCAAAGCAGTTTATAATGTGTTTATTATGCGTCACTTTGATAATTTGATGCGTCAAATAGGAAAAGATGCTTGGGTAAATTACAAAAATAAATATGCAGTAGAGCGTACTAATAAAAAATGGGCATAACTTAATTTTTAATTTAATTAAAAGTTATGGTAAATGTAGTGCCTTTACCTACCTGACTTTCTACAGTTATGCTGCCATTAAGTGATTCGATTTGATTTTTAGTAATAAATAAACCTATTCCAACGGCATCAGTATTATTGTGGAATGTTTTATACATTCCAAAAATTTTATCTCCAAAAGTGTCAAGATCAATGCCAATACCATTATCCGATATTTTTAAATAGCCTCCTTTTCCATTTTTTGTTTTACCTGTTTTTAAATGTATTTCGGTATCCCTATCTGGATGTTTGTACTTAATTGCGTTTGTAATTAAGTTAAGAATAATACTTTCTAAGTAGGCTGCTATATAACGAACCTGAGGGTATTCATTAAAATCGGAAGTTATTGTGGCATTCCCGCTGGTAATAATGTTTCTAATGGAATTGGTAACTAATAATAAAGTATCTTTAAACTGTATATCCTTGCGTTTTTGTTTATTGTTAGTGTGTATGGTTACAATTTCATTAAGGTGTTCAATAGTGGTATTTAAATTTTCGCCAATATTTTTTACTTCACTTATTAATTCACCCTTTTCGGCGGGATCATCAACACTTTCGATAAGTTGTACCAACAAGCTTAAATTACTTGAATGCGAACGTAAATTGTGCGATACAATATGTGCAAAATTGAATAATCTATTATTTTGTGAAGCGATTATGTTTATTGATTTTTGAAGCGTAAGCTCTTTCTTTTTGGCTTCGTCAATATTTTGAAAAACGCCTTTTATACCAATAATTGTATGTTCAGTATCGTGTATCGGTTTCCCTATGGAGCGCACCCAGATTTCGTTACCTTGATAGGTAAGCATTTTAATTTCTGTATTAAAAGCTTTTCCGGTAGTACAACAAGATAAAAATAGATCGGCAGCTTGTTGCCTGCAATCTACGGTGTAATATAAATGAGATTTACTTAAAGAGGGTTCATAATCGTTAGGGTAGCCTAAAATCTTTTTAGCTTCAGGATCCCAATAGCTTTTTTTGTTTTTAAAGTCAACAAACCAACTTCCGGTAGCAGACATTATAGCGGTTTCCTGATAATGAAAAGGGTTATTGGAGTCTTCGTTAAACTCAGTGATTTTTTGAAAAAACAAGAGTTTAGTGTCTGATTTAATATTTACAGGCGCTTCTTCGGCACTGTAGCATATAAATTCAAGATAAGTATTGAAACTATCCTTAAGACGTATTTTTTGTCTAAAATTTAAATTATTTACCCGGTAACTAGTGTAATTTTTGTCAAAAAAATCATAATCTTCGGGGTGTATAATTTGATCTTTAAAAAAGTTAATAGAAGGCTTCACTTTTTCAGGATCTAACTTTAAATTGTAATAAAACTCTTTAGACCATTTATCATGGGGAAGAAGCTTACCGAGCTCCCAGTAGCCTATATCAAATTTTTTAAGTGTATTTTCAAATAACTTATTAGCTAACATAAAATAGTAAGGCTTCTTAATTAATATTGTTCTCTTCAAGAGAATTTAACTGAACAGATAATGCTTTTGTTGATAGTTGTACTTCTATTAATGAAATAGTAAGTGAAATAACTAAAGCAATTAAACTTAAACCAAATACAAAGTTTGCAGAGTTATTCATTTCAGTATATAAAAAACTCATGGTAATAACTGCGCCTAAAAAGCTTAAAATAGCTGTTGCCTGCATATTTCTTATCAGGTATAAGCGTTTACGAAGTTGATTTATTTGTATTCCAATACTTTTCGAATTATTGGTCATATATTCTTTGTGTAACTTTCTAATTAATGCAGCAATAGCTAGATAACGAGCGTTATATGCAAGCATTGTAAGAGAAATTGCAGGAAATAGTAAAGCAGGAATGCTCATTTCTAAAATCATAAGAAAAAATTAACATATTTAAACCTAGCTAAATACGACTGCAAAAGTATCTAAAAAACAGATTAAAATCAAATAAAAACGCTTAAAAGCAATTTTAAGCATATTTTATGAAAATAAATGTAGGTAAATACTTATTTAAAAATGTTCTTCGTATAGGCTATTTGTTATCTCTTTTTTATTGGTAACTTTATTTTTGTAAGTAAACGCTAATATTGCCAATTTCGTCTTTTAATTTTGAGCTTATTTTAACTAAAGTTATCAATTTGTATAAATAAATTTTTAGTTAATGATAATTAATTGACTTCCAAAAACATAAAGTTAAATGAAATATACACCAATAAACGCTTCATTATTTAAAAAAAACAGAAAAAAATATGTTAATTATTTGACAAGTAATAGTATAGCTATTTTTAATAGTAATGATATTTATCCAGTAAGTGCCGATAGTACTTTGCCTTTTGAACAGCATAGAGATATTTATTATTTAAGTGGTTTAGATCAAGAAGAAAGTATATTATTGTTATTTCCAGAGGCTAAAAACCCAGTGCATAGAGAAATCGCTTTTGTAAAAGAAACAAGTGAACTTATTGCCATTTGGGAAGGTAAAAAATTAACTAAAGCTGACGTGACAGCGCATTCAGGAATTGAAACTGTATATTGGTTAGACGAGTTTCCTAAAATTTTTGCTTTGCTTATGGCTGAGGCCGATACTATTTATTTTAATACAAATGAACATGCACGAGCAAATACAGAAACTCAAACACGTGAAGATCGTTTTATTGAATGGTGTAAAAAGAAATACCCTGCACACAAGGTAGCAAAAAGCAATCCTATATTACATCAATTGCGTGCGGTTAAAGAACCCGAAGAAATTGAAGCAATACAAAAGGCTTGTGCAATAACCGAAATTGGTTTTAGAAAAGTATTGGAAATGATTAAACCAGGAGTATGGGAATATGAAATTGAAGCAACATTGATTTATGAATTCACCAAACACAGAGCAGATGGTTTTGCTTATACACCTATAGTGGCAAGTGGTAATAATGCCAATGTGCTTCATTATATTGAAAATAATAAACAATGTAAGTCTGGTGATGTAATTTTAATGGACGTTGCTGCGGCGTATGCTAAATACTCAAGTGATTTAACAAGAGTTGTTCCCGTTTCCGGGAAGTTTTCTAAAAGACAAAAAGAAGTATATAATGCGTTATTAGGTGTAAAAAAGGAGTGTACAAATTTGTTAACACCAGGTCTAGAATGGGAAGATTATAATAAAGAAGTAGGGAAATTAATGACATCGGCATTGTTAGATTTAAAATTGTTAGATAAAGCGGATATAAAAAATGCTCCGAAAGAAGCACCAGCTTACCGAAAGTATTTTATGCATGGAACATCACATTTTTTAGGTTTGGATACACACGACTATGGTTTGCAATCTGAACCTATGCAGGCTAATATGGTGTTAACCGTTGAGCCCGGAATTTATATTCCAGAAGAAAAAATGGGCTTTCGATTAGAAGATAATGTAGTGATTCAAACTCAAGGGAAGCCAAAAAATTTGATGGCTAATATACCTATTGAGGCTGATGAAATTGAAACATTAATGAATCAATGAAAATAGCCTATAAAAATATACAAATAGGGTACAGTGTTTCGGGTCAAGGTCCGGCAATTGTATGGTTACATGGTTTTATGGAAAATAAATCTATTTGGAACCTGCAAACTCGTTTTTTTGATACTCATTTTACCAATATTTGTATTGATCTATTAGGGCATGGTGACACAGGGAGTTTATGCATGATACACTCTATGGAAATGCAAGCAGAAGCAGTTAAAGAGGTATTATATCATTTAAAAATAAGTGATTTTGCTGTTGTAGGTCATTCAATGGGAGGCTATGTAGCATTAGCACTTTTGCAAATATGTAAAAATCAAGCCACACATATTGTTTTGCTTAATTCAACAAGCCATGCAGATACTATTGAAAAAAAAATGAATAGAGATCGAGCAATGAGTATTGTTGAAGGACAAAAAGATACTTATATACGCATGGGGATTGTGAATTTATTTGATAACAACTTTCGTAAAAAAAGTATTGACCAAATTGAAATGCTTGTAGCCCAATCTCAAAAAACTTCTGTTTCAGCTATTAAAGCTTCATTAATGGGTATGAAAGATAGATTGAGCAAAACCAAAGTGCTCAGTGATTTTGAAGGCAAAAAACTTATCGTTGTAGGCAAAAATGATCCAGTACTTAATTACAATACTTCTGTTTCTGAAGCAGAATTGACAGGGGCTGCATTCGTTGCTTTGCAATGTGGTCATATGAGTTATATGGAAGCTCCTGATGAACTCAATATGGGGTTGCTTAAATTTTTCAGCCCAACTATATAAAAATTATGGGCAGTATTAATTGATAAAGTGTCAATGTATCTGTATAAAATTAAAAAAAGTGACTATATAAACACATAGCCACTTTTTGGGGTTAAAAAAAACTCGTTAAGCACAAATGCTTATATTATTTTTGTGATAAATCTCTTATAGTTTTAAAATCAAAATCTAAGGTGGTAAATCCATGAGAACAATGAAAAGTAGTTACATCTAAACTTTTACCATCAACAAAGTTTACAATATCTTTAGCTAAGGCAATCATTCGTTGTTGATCTTCGGTTTTAAAAGTGTCAAAAACATTTATAAAACCAGGGTTATATAAATCATTAAAATAAATAGTTTTGGTCGATGGTTTATATAATACTATATAATCATCCTCTTCGGCATGGAATGTTGAAATGGTGTATAATTCTACCTTTTCATCGCCTGTACCAATAGCCATTACATCAGTTACACCCACAACATTTATGCTAGTATTTGTAATTGGATTTGGTAGTACGGTACTAGGTCTTTTTAATACGTTTTCAATAAATGATTTAGATCCTTGTCCAACAATTAAATCACCTCCTTCGGTTAAACTACCTCTAACCCCACCAGTGTGATCAAAATGATTATGCGAGTGTACTACGTATTTAATAGGATCAGTACTAAAATCTTGTCTTATTTTATCAATAACCACTTTTGATCTACGGTCATTAATTGGTGAATCGTATAGTAATAATCCGCCATCTACCTTAAAGGCATAGGTATAGTGAGATTGAAAATCACCAGATACTCGATACGTATTTTCATCATTAACAACGAGTTCGGATTTTAAAGCTAAGGGCGAGGATTGTTCTACAATTTCGACTGGGAAATCGATAGGAAAGGTTTGTAATAAGGTTCTGTAATGAAACTGAGATGACAGGTGGCCAAATTTGGCTTCATTTTTATTATACCCGAATGTATCTTCATCAGAAAGGCTTAATTCATTATCTGTTATTTCAGGATTTATTTGTATTTCACTTATGGTTTCTGTACGAATAGTATTTCCATCTAATATATGGGTCAAACTCGTAGGGAACTTTAGGTTGCCAACGGTTTCCCATTTGTCATAAACTACTTCATATAAAACATCTCCTAGTAAGGGATCGTTTTCTAGTATTTGCGACTTTATAGGCAGTTTTGTATCCTTGTTAATTATAAATTCGATATCAGGAGTATCGCTGCCAAATCCCAGATTTGAAGTGTTAAATCCAACATTTAAAGTGTTATCTTTTCCATTAATAGCATCTCCAGAGGCAATCATTTTAGCAATGGCAAAAGGCGATGACATGAACAAGGTTTTTTGGCGTGCAGCTAATTTTGTTGAAAACATAGGGTCGCCAGTGACACCAAAATCACTAAAGTTTGCAGAAAATGTGCCTGTTGTACCTTCAGATTTTCCTTTGGTATGATCAATAGTTTCTACAAAACTAAAATCAGTAGCAAAGGCGTAATCGGCATTTATATTCCAATTTTGTTTGGATTGTGTTCCATTTAAATTGTAAATTAAAGTGTAATTAAAATCAGCTACTTTACCGTTTATTGGCTCAGGATCTTCCTGAAATTCGAAAGCTTCTCCTGTAGATTTATATGAAATCATAACAGCATTGGCAATATTATTTGCGCCTCCCAAAGCGGTTTCAACTTCTTTAAATAAAGTGTTGTTAGCATTTTTATCATCACCATCATTTGTACTGTCATCGTCATTTTTACAGGCAATAAAACTTAGCAAAGCCAGTAGCGTCAACGTTAAAATTTTACTTAATTGTTTCATAATAAGTTTTTTAAGTGTTTGTAATAATTTGTGTTTTTTTTGTATTTCGATTTAAATGGAACTCAAAAATCGATTGTCAAAGTTGAGTATTATTAGGTAGCTATATGTTAAACTAGATTAATAAAAAGAATCAATAAGCTATTTTAAACTCAGATTATTTGAAGTAATGTTAAGTGTTAATGAGAGATTTTTTGTTAAGAGTTGATTGTTTATGATCAGTTTTAAATTTAAGCTAACTAGTGCTTTATAAAAAAGTAAGTCTTGCAGGTATCATTGCCTTTAATTTAATGAAATGATTCTTTAATATTAGAAAACTTTCATTAACAATTAGGAAACATTTTCATAATTATTATACAGTATTCTGCTAATATGTATCAAGCCATTTGAGTTTAATTTTGGTGTTAACCAATTAGATAATTAAACTAAATAGAAATGTATTATTCAAAATTATTTTTAAGACTATTTGCTTCGGCGGCATTAGTTGCTTCAGTATCAAGTTGCGAAGTTGAAGACGGAAAAGATGGCGTACCAGGAGCGCAAGGACCAGCAGGAGAAATACCAGTATTAGAAACAATGTTTTCAAACAAATCGACTGGTATAGTAAAAAAACCATTGGTAGCAATGTCAGGTCAATTTAGTTTTGTTGAGGCATATTCATTAATTTCAACAGCTGATCCAGCCATTGGTGATAACAATTTTAGGTTAGCCGGATCTGCCGATGGAGCAGGATTTTTGAAAGATGGAGATGGATACATGTATGTGGTGAATTGTGAAGATTCATATGCTGTTGCTAGAATAAAATTGGATGAAAATCTTAATCCAATTTCAGGAGATTATTTATTAAATTCAGGAGTAGCAGATGTTTCGCGCCAATGTTCTGCTACTATGTGGGAAAAAGAAATTCATGGAGGGGATAAAGATTTATTCTTATCAGCATCAGAAGCATTCAATTTTGATGTAAAAGGTATAGACCCACGTGTCGAAACACCTACTCCAACAGCAGATTTTGGATTAGATGCTTTAGGAGAGTTTGGATGGGAAAATGCGGTACCATTACCAAAAGATGCTTACCCTGGGAAAACAGTAATTATAGGTGGTGATGATGATAATGGAGAAGCTACAGCTCAAGGCCAGGTAGTAATGTATTTGTCAGAAAATAATGATGCTGATTTAGAAGGCGGAGATGTATATGTACTGCGTTTTAAAGAAATATCTGGAGGAGAGAATCCAGATTTTAATCCAGATTTAGATGATAATGATGAAGGTATTGATGACACTGAAAGGTTAACAGTATCGGTTGAGTCGGGTAAAATTTATGATGAAAGTAATTTAGATTTTCAACATGAATATGCTGTTGAGTTTGTAAAAATTGACAATGCTAAGAATAAGACATTTGTTGAAATGGGAACAGCATGTAATGAGATATTTGCCTCACGTTTTATGAGAGTAGAAGATGTTGATTACCAAAAAGGAAGTGATGAAAATGGCAGGAATGTATTTTTTGCAGTAACTGGTAGAGGTCCAGGTCGAGGGACATATAATGATTGGGGTACTGCTTATAAATTGGTGCTAGATGCTAATAATCCATTAGAAGGGAAGTTGACACAAATTGTAAGCGGTAATACTGATTCAAATAATATGGATGGTAATATGCCAGAATTACAAAGTCCTGATAATATAACGGTAACAGAAAATTTTGTGTATTTACAAGAAGATCCTAATTCTTTTTCTAGAGGGCATGCGGCTAGAATTTATCAAACTGATTTAAACGGAAATAATCCTAATACAGTTTTAGAATTGATTGTTCGTCAAGATTTAGATCCTAATAAGAGTACTGGATTAAGTGGCGAGTTTGGGGCTTTAATTGATATTTCTGATAAAGTAGGGGTGCCAGATACTTTTTTATTAGCATTGCAGCCTCATTACTGGGAAAGTGATGATTTTAAAAACCTAGATGGTCATGATAGATCAAGTGATCAGGTTTGTGATCCTAGGTCTAATAGATTTTGCTCTAGAGAGGATGATCAAGCATCTCAAATAGTTATTTTAAGAGGACTGCCTAGATAGATAAAAATAATTTTTTTAACAAGAGGGTTTTTTACTTTAAAAGTAAAGACCCTTTTGTCTTTTATAATTTTATGGAAAGCAACTACATATGAAAACTTTAAAAAAATCGATATCAATAATAAGTATTCTATTAGTAATAATAGCTTGTAAGCAAACTGCAAATGAAAACGAAGTTTATAGTGATACTCCAGTTTCTTTAAATTGGGAAAAAGTTCAGTCCTTTTATAGCAAAAATATGGGGGATGCAATTTTATTATTAGATTCATTAAGGCAAAAAGGTTTAAAAGGAGATTCGACCAAAGCTTATTTTTCTAAAGTTCGTATTGCTTTTAAAAATGCAGAACCTTATGCTTCATATTTAAACCCACAAGTGGGACACAGAGCTAATGGTCCTGCATTACCAATTTATAAAGAAGATAGTGGAAAAGTAGTTGAAGCAGTAGGTTTGCAAAAGTTAGAAGAAACTATTTATGGAAATGAAGGGACCGAAAATGATTTTGAAAGAGAAATTTATATTCTTAAAGGTTTATTTAATAATTTAAAAAAGGGAATAGATAACCGACCGTTAAATCCTCAGCGTTTTTTTATTGCGACTCACCAGCAATTACTTCGTTTGGTTAGTTTGTCAATGGCATCATTTGATACTCCAGTAAGTCTTTTAAGTATATATGAAACTTCAACATCTTTGAAGGGGTTAAAATATGTATATGAAAATAGTATTGCGCAAGTAATTAAGGTTGAAAATATAAAATTACATAATGAATTTTTACAATATTTAGACGATGCAATTTTAATAGCTGCTAAGGCTAATGATCCAAATGCTTTTGATCGTTTTACTTTTATTCGAAATTATTTGAACCCCATTACTACTCGTTGGGTTAAAATTAGAAAAAAAAGTAATCTTTGGAAGGGGACTAAGTCATCACCTATAAATTTTGATGCACTTACTTTTTTTGAAGAAGATTCATTTAATGCTAATTTTTTTCAAACTTCAACTACATATTCGCCAAGTAAAAAACAGATTGAATTAGGGGAAAAGTTGTTTTTTGAAAAAAGAATATCGAAAAATGGGACCATGTCTTGTGCTACATGTCACGAGCCAAATAAAGGCTATACAGATGGACTTAAATTAGGGAATGACAATATGGGGAATAAGCTATTAAGGAATACACCTACACTGCTAAATTCAGTTTATCAAAAAGCATTTTTTTGGGATGGTAGATCAGCATCTATAGAAGACCAAATAAGCGCTGTTTTTACAAATAAAAAGGAGTTTAATACAAATGTGCATCAATTTTCTAATGGAATCATAAAAGATACTGTGTATATTAATTTATTTAAAGAAGCCTTTGGAAAAGTTCCGAAAAAGAATAAAGAAACAATAGAGGCTTTATCATCATATGTAGCAACATTAAGTAGTTTTAATTCTAAATTCGATAAAAATATAAGTGGGCAAGAGTCTACTTATACTGATTCAGAAAAGAATGGATTTAATTTATATATGGGTAAAGCGCTTTGTGCTACTTGTCATTTTATACCATTGACCAATGGTACAGTGCCACCATTTTTTAGTGAAACAGAAAAAGAAGTAATAGGAGTTCCCAAAACAGCATTAAATAAAAAACTAGATTCTGACTTAGGGTTTTATTGGGTGTTTGAAGAAGCTATTCATAAGGGGATGTTCAAAACTCCGACTGTCCGTAATGCGGCATTGACAGCTCCTTATATGCACAATGGGGTTTATAATACTTTAGAAGAAGTTATTGATTTTTATGCTAAAGGAGGTGGGGGAGGTATAGGTTTTGATTTGCCGCATCAAACCTTACCATTTGATAAATTAGATTTAACGGATCAAGACAAAAAAGATTTGATTGCTTTTATTGAGACTTTAACGGATAATAGTGTTGGAGATGAATATTAATACAATAAAAAAACAAGATTGCTATTTTAGTAATCTTGTTTTTTTATTGTATTTTATGTAGTCCTTAAAGGTTATAATTTTTAAATAAAAAATTAGGCAAGATTTATAACTCAGCCTAATTTTAGTTTATACACTTTTTAATATTACTTTTATATAAATATTAAAAAAACAGATCTAAATTTTTGACCAAGACCATTTAGATCCTGACCAAGAATTAACCCATAAATTACCGTCACTGCCCTTAACAAATACATAAGGCCTACCTTTATCAACGGTTATACTTCCCATTGCTTTTGATATAGTGATATTCGTTCTTGGTTTTCCTTGGTTAGACCATGACCATCTAGATCCAGACCACCAATTTAGCCATAAGTTACCGTCGGTTCCTTTGACAAATACATAAGGTCTACTACCATCTACTGTAATGGCCCCCATAGATTGCGATATATTAGTTCTTGGTTTTCCTTGATTAGACCAAGACCATTTAGATCCAGACCACCAATTTAGCCATAAGTTACCGTCGGTTCCTTTGACAAATACATAAGGTCTACTGCCATCTACTGTAATGGCCCCCATAGATTGCGATATATTAGTTCTTGGTTTTCCTTGATTAGACCAAGACCATTTAGATCCAGACCACCAATTTAGCCATAAGTTACCGTCGGTTCCTTTGACAAATACATAAGGTCTACTGCCATCTACTGTGATGGCTCCCATAGATTGTGAGATATTAGTTCTTGGTTTTCCTTGATTAGACCAAGACCATTTAGATCCAGACCACCAATTATTCCAAAGGTTACCGTCGGTTCCTTTGACAAATACATAAGGTCTACTGCCATCTACTGTAATGGCTCCCATAGGTTGCGATATATTAGTTCTTGGTTTTCCTTGATTAGACCAAGACCATTTAGATCCAGACCACCAATTTAGCCATAAGTTACCGTCGGTTCCTTTGACAAATACATAAGGTCTACTGCCATCCACTGTAATAGCTCCGATAGATTGCGAGATGTTAGTTCTTGGCTTTCCTTGGTTTGATAAATTCCATTTAGAACCAGACCACCATTTATTCCAAAGATTACCATCGTTACCTTTTCCAAATACATAAGGTCTACCAGAATCAACATTAGTTGCACCCATAGAGATGTCAAATGGATCAATAGTTATTCCTGTTATGTTAATTTCATCAAAAGAAGTAATATCTACATTTAGATAATATTTATTTCCTCTTTTTATAAAGCTACCAAAGGTGGGCTTTGTTGTTGCTACAAAATTAGGAGCTTCTGTGTCAGCTGCTAAAAAAAAATAGGTTCCAGATTTTACAGATAATGGAATTGTTACCTCGACATAACCATCAGCTTTAATATTATTATTGTTTATTTTTGTGACATTTGTGTTTTTTAAAATGTTAGCATAAGCGATAGTAATATCTCCATTATCTTTTCTGATAATTAAATCAACATCTATATTTTCAGGAATTCGGCCTCTTGAGTCAGCTTTGTGTAAATATATTTTTACTTTATCACCCGCATTTAAATTAGTTTTTCTAACTATATTATTTGTCGGTCTAATAATGTCTTTTTCTAAAGAGATTTCAAATAATTTTGCCGATTTTGCAATAAATGATAGATTGACTGAATTTTCATTAGTTAAATTGTTAAGATTTGCATCATTTTGAAGTTTGTCTTCTTCGCAAGAAAAAATAAATAAGGAAACAAGAATAATACTAGCAATTTTTAAAAAAATGCTTTTCATAAGTGTAATAATTTTGGTTAATAATTATTTAAAAATAAATAAATTATCAATGATAAACTGTAAAAAATTAAAAATTTTATTTTTAAGCTTAAGGGATTTTTTTAAAACTTAAATTAAGAAGTAATATTAGGAGTTGTTTTTTATTATTGACATTACATTAAAAAAACGCCCTCAATTGCACGCTACCGCTATGAATTGTTTTTGAAATTTTAGTTTTTCGACCAGAGTAGTTCAGGTTTAGTTCTAAAAACTTGGTGATTTTTTTTTGAGCCAAAAGATTCCATGTAAAATTAGTGCCAGGCTGTAAGCCATTTAATAATTGGTAGGCTACAGGCGAAAAAGAATTACCTTCAAATTCGTTTTCAAACCAATCAAAAGCACCAGTAATAGTTGCCTTTTGCTGGTTTCCTAAGCGGAAAGCAGTGGTTAACTTTTGTTGATTTAACTTTTCTGAACCAGCAGAGGTGTTTTCATTATTTAAAAAAGTATAAGAAAGCGAAATACTCGATTGTCCCGAAAACAAATAAGAAAGCTTAGGTGTAAATTCATTTCCTTGTAAATTAAAGTTTCGGTCTGGGGTGTTTTCTACCTCGCTTTTTTGTGTACTCAAACTATATTGGGCATCGAGTAGCCAGCTTTCTTTTACTTTATGCGAAAAATTAAATGTATGCGATGTAATTTCATTAGACTGACTGCCGGTAATGAGTACATTATTTGCTGAGGTATTTAAAAAGGTATAATTACTAGTGTAGTATTGTTTTCCTCGATTAAAAAATAAAGAGTTTCGTAAGTTGGCGTTTAAACCTAAATCGTCAGCACTATTTTTAAAAATATTAAAGTTGAGCTCATTTCCTTCTCGCAGTACTCTACGATCAATAACTAATGAAGTTTGATTGTAAAAATGAGAAGCATAACGTTTCCACGGCTGTTTTGCCTTATTCCAATTAATGAAGTTTAAGGTAAGTTGTTGACTCAATTTATTTTGATAGGTTTTAATAAATACTTGCCTTGGTAAGAGTATGCGAATAAAAGTAGCTTGATCTGGAAAAGGACTCAATTCAAATTCGAGTAGATCTTGAATGCCGTCATTATTGTAATCATTCCAAGTGTATAAACCCCTGCCAGGTTCAACTTCTACATACGTAAAATCTTGACGGGGTAAGGTGCCGCTTTGTGTTTCAATAGTTGTACTCCATAAAATTTTATTATCCCATAATTTTTGACGGAAAAGCAAACGCGAATTTAAGTTTTTGTCTTTCTTGGTTTCTCTACGATCATTTTGAACACGATAGTTTACAAAAAGGGATAGTCTTGTTTTTGAATTACTTATCAGTTGCGAATTCAAATAAGCAGTATTTGCAGTGCTAACACGTTGCAATTGGTTGTTTTGTATGCTGTCATTAACACGATAACGGTAGCCAATTTTGGCAAAAACATGAGTGCTGTCTCCTACTCCGCTATATACTTCATAAGATTGATATCGTTGGCTTTGATTGGTAAATTGTTGGGTTGTTTGATTAGTTTCTCGGTTGTTTTCTGTGCTCCATTTTCCGCCACTCCAAAATTTTTGTTTGCTGTAATTGATCCCCGTATAGCTTCGCGAAAAAGTACTTTTTAAATCAATGCTAGAACTATTTAATGAGCTAAAACGTTGTGTAAGTTGCCAGTTTTTATAATATAATTCTGTAGCAATTAAATGTCGGTTTCCAGTATATTGTTCGCCAAAATCTAAATATTGAAAATCGTAATTAAAATAGCCGTTTTTGGAGTTTCTAAAATGAATTCCTACATTGGTTAGTAGTTGATCATTAATACCAGGAATTAAATTCCAATCCCTGTTAAATTCAATGTTGTATAAACGTTCAATGCTTCGGTAATTTTTTTGAACCCAATCGGCACTTGCCACCGTGCGAGCACTCCAACCGATAGAGTCTTTGCCAAACAGGCGTTGTGTTATTTTAAATCGGGCTGCCCCTCCATTGTTGTTTTTGTCATTTATTGATGAAAATAAGTTAAGGTCGTTTGAACTAGCTGCCAATTCAAAATCTATAGCCGTTTTTTTATTAGGTGTAAAACTTCCCATAAGTACACCTACTTGTAGTTTATTAGGAGCTTGTAATTGGGTTACTGGAGCAAAACTCCCTTGCGAAACTCCATTAACAGGCGGTATAAATTCGAAAATACGATTGGCTACAGCAGTGTTTATTAACTGGTAATTGCCTGTGCCTTGAGGTACTCTTGAAAAGCGAACTTGAAAAAGTGGCTCATTTGGATCGGTTAATGTGTTTATGTCGTCTAAAAATTCATAAACAGGGGCAGTTTCTGTACCAATATTTCTATACAGAATTTTATTTTCGTCAAAAGTATCAGGGATAGCAGAGGGGGCAATCATTAAATTTTCGTCATCTCCTGCTTCAGAGAGTATTCGTTTTTGTTCATTACTCAAATCTTGTTGTAAGGTTTGATTTTTCAAGTCATTTTCCGAATAGATAAAGGCTTCTAAATTTAATTTTTCTGAAGTAAGTTTAGCTCCTCCTAAACCAAAAATACGGGCATAATTTCGTTGCGATGTTTGGTATTCTACTACAATTCGCATATCAGTAGTTATGGGATAGGTCGGATTAAATCGGAGTTCTCCAGCATTATAATCAATAATATAATCATTGTTTTCTCCACGTTTAAGTAAAAGACCATTTACATACACGCGTTCACTACCCGAAACTATTAATACAAATAGTTCGCCCCCTTGTCCAATTAATTTGTAAGGCCCTTGATTACCCTCTTGCCCGTCAATGTTACTACGGTTGTATTGGCCGCGAACTAAGGCGCCTGATAAATAGGCATTGGTTTCTGTATTGGCACCGCTAAACGTAGCATTAACAGATAAACCTTGTAGTTTTTTAGTAAAGGTGGCAAAAACACTTTTTGTATTTGAAAGTTGAATATCGCCCGCTCTAATACCCCATTTTTTACCAGTTAATTCAATAAAAATCTGATCAAATTCATCAAGACTTTGAGAGTAGCCACCTTCTTGTATAGGAATGTTAGAATCTTGTAACGAGGCTTTTAATGTAATCCCTTCGCTTAATTGTCCCGAAATTTGTAAATCTAATTCGGAGTTGAATACCGAATTTTGATTATTTCCTACAGTAATCCCCCTTGAAATACTTCCGTTTGTTGATAAGCCGTTAAATAATTCAAATGAATTTTTGTAGTTAGTTTGTGTAAGCTGGTATAGTTTTTTTGATACGGTGTTTTTGGGAATAATTAGTGATGGATCTAAATTTTGGTATTTTTTTGTTATAAAATCGGGGTATCTGAAATAAGTAACCTGAATAGAATCACTAAGATTTTTGGTGTTTTTTAAATAGAGTTGCGCTTTCGCGAAGTCTACCCTGTAAAAAGAAGTATCAATAGGTTTTAAACTAGCAGTAGCTAAACGGAACCCAAATTTTTGAATGCTTAAAGAGTCTAACTGAATGGAGTCTTTAACTTTAAGAAAGCGCTTTTGTAGTAAGCCAGTTGATATTTGGCTGTATCCCGTACTAAAAACCCCTATAAAGAATAGCAAAAAAAGTCCTCGCATAAATGTCAAAGCTACATTATTTCGTAATTAAAACGTAGTAAGACTTACAAATAGCGTGTAAAACCTTATAATTATTATACAATTTCAAAATAAAACCTTCAGCAGAAGGTTTGTAATCAAAACATTTTTACCTGATGTGCCGATTTTAATAAATCATTTACTGTTTTTACGGGGTTAAATGTTGTTAAAGGTACCTCGACAAAAATGCTAATCCACTTTGACATGGCACCGTTCCATAAACCGGGTAATTCTAATGCTTTTACTTGTTGTCCATTTATAGATTTGATTGTGATAAATCCAGCTTTGGGATCAACATAATCCAGTAAATTAAATTTTTCTCCTTTGTAGTTTTTCATACCACAAACCAAATCCACAGGGTTAAAGTGTGTGGCTTGTCGCATAATTCTATTTTGACGCGAATCTTCTTTATCTATTTGAGCACTTTCAATAATCTGAAGTTCTGAGCGACCACGATTGTTTTTAATCCAAAAAGGACCTCCACCAGGTTCCCCTTCATTTAAAACCATTCCACCCACTCGAATAGGTCTGTTCAATACCTCTAATAAATATTCTTGCTTATACCTTTCCGAAAACTTTTCGAAGTCAATAGGCATGTCAATATTAAGTTCATTGGTTATAAATGTACTTATACGGGCTAGTTCATCTTCGTCTGGAATTTCTTTTTCAATAGTTTCTAATATTGAAAACACTTGGTTTTGTATAGCTAAAAGCTTTCCTGCCAAGGCTTTTTTGTAAATAGATAATTCATCTTGGTATTTACGTACAACCACATTATCTATATTTTTTATAAAAACAAGGTCAGCATCAATATCATTAAGGTTTTCAATTAATGCACCATGCCCTCCGGGTCTAAACAAAATAGAACCATCGGCTAATCTAAAAGGATTATTATCCATGTCTACAGCTACGGTATCGGTAAATTCCTTTTGAGTAGAGTATGATATTTCAAAGGTTGTTTTGGTTTCTTGTTCTACTATTTTACGAACACGTTCAAATTCATTTTTAAAACCTAAAAGATGTTCTTTAGAAACGGTAAAATGTAATGATGCTTTCCCATTTACGGCGGTGTAACTCGCAGCTTCGTGTAGGTGTTCGCCAAAAGCGGTAGTAATCGTGTTTTTGTATTTATGAAAAGGTAACAAGCCTTTTGGGTAACTACCATAATTTAACCCACTGCCATTTTTTAGCATGGTTTTTACAAAAGCATATAGCTGTTCACCTTCTGAGTAATCACTAAAGCGAGGGTGTTTCTTTTTGGTAGCCTCAAAAACAATTTGATAAAAAGGAAGTTTTTCTAATCCAATTAAAAATAAACGAATTGCAGTGGCTTTTTCGTAATTTAGGTAAGAGTTAATGCTTTCTTTGGTATAATCATAATTATCCAAAAACCTAAATAATTCTTTAAACATACGTGTAGCAGCACCCGAAGCAGGTACAAATTTTACTACATGTAGTTTTGCTATTTGTCTTTCGTAAATTTTAGAAAGTTCAAGCAATTCACCTGTATCAAAGCTTGTAATGCCTTTGTTTAATTTTGCGGCTTCTCTAAGTGTTACAAAAGGGATTTCGTTTTTAAAAATATTGATCTGTTGCGCTACATGTTCAACAGTTAATCCCTTGTCTTTTATTTGTTTTATATCGGCTTCTGTAATTTGCACTATAGTCTGTGTTTAATTTTTTTGGGATACCCAAAAATTTAAATAGTTATTTAAAAACCCTCTAAGCATTCAGCTAGAGGAAGTTGGTTATTAGCTGCAATATAAGTAATCGCTGCAAAAAAAATGAACTCTAATGCCTAGAATGTGTATACGCAGGTGAACTGCTCAAATTCTAGATAAAAAACATCAAAAAATTCAATTTTATCTTTAAAATGAACGCTTGCTCTTGTAAAAGTTTCATTAATTGTAAATGGAGCTACTTCAATATGTTGTTTAAAACTAAGTCCTGGCTGTCCATAGAGTTTGTAAATGGATTCTTTAGTGCCCCAAATAGCTGTTAATAGTTTAATAGTGTTTTGAGCTTTATTAAGCCATTCACTTTCTTTTTCCGAAACAAATTTGTTTCCTATATTTTCAATTTTACCCCTTTGTTTTTCGATATCTATGCCCACAGGTTTAGCACTTAAAATAATTGCAGAGAATTGATGCGAATGTGTAATTGAAATGTACACGCCATCACTTAATTCAGGTTTTCCGGCTACATTATAATTAAGGTCGCTATCTGTATATTGAGCAATTGCAAGTAAATGTCGAACGCTTAAATAAGCTTTGCGATGCATTTCAGATTTCATTCCTTGTACCCTTTTTGTGGATTTTTCGGCCAATGAAATCCCCGAAGCTAATTCATTTTCAGATTCAGTAATTTTCCAAATAAGGATATGTGTTTCATTATCTACGGCAATGCTTTTGTAAAGTGGCATGAGTATAAGCTATTTTGGTCTGTATTTTGTAACTTTGCACTTCTTAAAATATAAAAGATACTTATTAAAAAGTAAGCTTAAATTTTAAGAACACAAAGTAAGTCAAAAATAGTTACACGACTAAGAAAAATAAAAATCTATGAGTACTACCGCAACACCTTATGTAGCCTATAAAGTAAAAGACATTTCGTTAGCGGAATGGGGGCGTAAAGAAATTGAATTAGCTGAAGCCGAAATGCCAGGTTTAATGTCCTTGCGTGAAGAATATAAAAATGAGCAGCCTTTAAAAGGAGCACGTATTGCAGGGTGTTTGCATATGACCATCCAAACAGCAGTACTTATTGAAACTTTAATAGCGCTTGGAGCGGAAGTGACTTGGAGTAGTTGTAACATATTTTCAACTCAAGACCAAGCAGCAGCAGCCATTGCAGCAGCAGGGATTCCTGTATACGCTTGGAAAGGAATGAATGAAGAAGAATTTGATTGGTGTATTGAGCAAACCCTCTTTTTTGGCGAAGATAAAAAGCCATTAAATATGATTTTAGATGATGGTGGTGATTTGACAAATATGGTTTTGGATCGTTATCCAGAGTTAGTTAGTGATATCAAGGGACTTTCGGAAGAAACCACTACAGGGGTTCATCGTTTGTATGAGCGTGTTAAAAATGGTACGTTGCCAATGCCAGCAATTAATGTAAATGACTCGGTAACAAAATCAAAATTTGATAATAAATACGGATGTCGTGAAAGTGCAGTAGATGCTATTCGTAGAGCTACAGATATTATGCTAGCAGGTAAGCGTGTAGTTGTAGCAGGTTATGGTGATGTAGGTAAAGGTACTGCGGCTTCATTTAGTGGTGCAGGGGCTATTGTTACAGTGACTGAAATAGACCCAATTTGTGCATTACAAGCAGCTATGGATGGATATGAGGTTAAAAAAATGGAAACTATTATTCCAAATGCAGATATAGTTATAACTACAACTGGAAATAAAGATATTATATTAGAAAAGCATTTTCGTGCTATGAAAGATAAAACGATAGTGTGTAATATCGGTCATTTTGATAATGAAATTGATATGGCTTGGTTAAATGGTGCTTACGGAGATACCAAAGATGAAATTAAACCACAAGTTGATAAATATACTATTGATGGAAAAGATATCATTGTATTAGCCGAAGGGCGTTTAGTAAACTTAGGTTGTGCCACTGGGCATCCAAGTTTTGTAATGAGTAATTCATTTACAAATCAGACTTTGGCTCAGTTAGAATTATGGAATAATTCAGCAGCCTATAAAAATGAAGTATATATGTTGCCTAAGCATTTAGATGAAAAGGTGGCACGTTTGCACTTAGGTCGTTTAGGTGTAGAATTAGAAGAATTAAGACCAGATCAAGCCGAATATATAGGAGTAACAGTTGAAGGGCCTTTTAAGCCTGAATATTACAGGTATTAACAATTGCCTAAGGTGTTAATTAATTTTAAAAGGCTATCTAATTTTTTAGATAGCCTTTTTTGATTCGCTTATATTTGATAGTATAATTTTAAAGCATGGAAAAAGAGCCTGAAATAAGAATAAAATCAAAAGAAACTTTATCTGATGATTATTATGTACTTCATAAAGTAACAATTGATTACAAAAAAGAAGATGGAAGTGTAGAGGAGCAGATAAGGGAAGTGTATGACAAAGGAAGCGGGGCAGCTATTCTTTTGTATAATAAAGTAAAACGTACAGTGATTTTAACACGCCAATTCCGTTTGCCAATTTATATTAATGAAGGCGAAAAAAACGGAATGTTGATTGAGGTGTGTGCTGGGCTTTTAGACGGTTTGGATCCTGAAACCTGTGCAAAAAAAGAAGCTTTAGAAGAGACAGGATATAAAATTAATACGGTAGATTTTTTGTTTGAAGCATATATGACACCAGGCGCAGTAATGGAAAAAGTGTCTTACTTTATAGCTGAATATAATGAAGGTATGAAAATAACAGACGGAGGTGGGTTATCAGAAGAACAGGAAAATATTGAAGTATTAGAGATGGATTTTGATGAAGCTTATGCGATGATTGCAAAAGGGGAAATTGTCGATGGAAAATCAATAATTCTATTGCAATATGCATATATGAATATTTTTAAAGAAATTAAATGATCAGATAGATAGTGGTGATTTTAAAACAAAAAAGCCGTTTGAACTTAGTTCAAACGGCTTTTTATTATTTTATAGTTTTCCCTTTTTCATTATGAAAATGGTATTCTAAATACGTGTAAGCGTCTCTTGGCGAGATCTTAATCCATTGCTTGTGGTTTAATGACCATTTTGCACGGATGGATGGAAAGCCTTTAGTTAAAAAAGCAGTAATAAAAGGGTGAGCTGTAATACTAACACTTTTATTTTTGTTGTTGTTAATGAGTTTCTTAAGTTCAACCTCAATTTTATTGACCAATACAATTGGTGCTTCTACTTCGCTGCCAGTACCGTTAGGGTTCTTTTCACGAGTTTTAATGTTTGTTTCGGGTCGAACACGCTGTCGCGTTATTTGTACCAGTCCAAATTTACTTGGTGGTAAAATTTTGTGTTTTGCTTTGTCATCAAGCATTTCGTCTCGGAGGCATTCAAATAATTTACGTCGATTTTCTGATTTTCCCATATCTATAAAATCGACTACAATAATTCCTCCCATATCGCGAAGCCTTAGTTGACGAGCAATTTCTTTTGCGCTAATTAAATTTACTTCAAGCGCGGTGTCTTCCTGATTTCGGGCTTTGTTTGAACGGTTTCCACTGTTTACATCTATAACATGAAGTGCTTCAGTGTGTTCAATAACAAGGTATGCGCCTTTGCTCATGGAGACAGATTGTCCAAAACTTGTTTTAATTTGGCGTTCAATGCCAAATCGTTCAAAAATAGGCTCTTTGCTTTTGTAGTGTTTAACAATTGATGTTTTTTTCGGGGCTATTTCAGTTAGGTAATCAGTTACCTGGTTGTATAGTTCCTCTTCATCCACATGGATACCTGTAAAGGTATCATTAAAAACATCGCGTAAAATAGAAGAAGCTCTATTCATTTCGCCTAAAACTTTTGAAGGATGCTCAGCTCTGTGTAATTTGCTACACATGCTTTTCCAGCGTTCCACCAAGTTTTCTAAATCTTTGTCTAGTTCTGCTACTTTTTTGCCTTCTGCAACAGTACGAATAATTACCCCAAACCCTTTAGGCTTTATGCTTTTTACTAATCGTTTTAAGCGATCTTTTTCCTCATTACTCGTAATCTTTTGTGATACGGATACTCGGTTTGAAAAAGGGACTAAAACAATATAACGCCCAGCTATCGAAATTTCGGAGCTTAAGCGTGGTCCTTTTGTGGATATGGGTTCTTTAACTATTTGTACTAATACAGACTGATTCGCTTTGAAAACATCGGTGATTACACCGCTTTTTTCAATGTCTTTATCAGTTTGAAAATTCTCAAGAGAATATTCTTTTAGTTTACCTGTGCTTACACGTTTCACAAACTTTATTAAAGAGTTGATTTGCGGACCCAAATCATGATAATGTAAAAAGGCATCTTTTTCATAACCTACATTTACAAAAGCAGCATTTAGCCCAGCAACAGGTTTTCTTATTTTGGCAATAAAAATATCGCCAACAGAAAAATCACTGTTATCTTCTTCTTTATGAAGTTCAATTAGTTTTCCATCCTTTAGTAAGGCAAAATCTGTAGATGAACCCGACCTAATAATTAATTCTTTATTCATTTTATTAGGTTTAAGCGTTGTTGTTTTTGTATCTACAACGCGGTTATTACAAATTTAATCACAGGAAATAGCTATAATACATAATCTATATTCGTAATGAATATGTAATACATATTAATTGTATTTTCTATCAAACACATGATCGACATGTGTTCTATTTCAATGAACTGTTCTTTTTTTAAAAAAGAAAAAGTAGTACTAGACTACTTTTTCTTGTGACGGTTAGCTCTTCTACGCTTTTTACGTTTGTGAGTTGCTACCTTATGTCTTTTACGTTTTTTACCGCTTGGCATATATTAATTTATTTATTGGTTATTTATTGTACTTCAACATTAGTTTTTACACCTTCGATGAAAACTTTTGCTGGTTTAAACGCAGGGATGTTGTGAGCTGGGATTTTAATAGTTGTGTTTTTAGAAATGTTTCTTCCAGTCTTTTCAGCTCTTGTTTTGATAATAAAGCTACCAAATCCTCTAAGGTAAACATTATCTCCACTTTCCAAAGATGTTTTTACTTCAGACATAAATGTTTCAACGATAGCTTGAACATCAGTCTTTTCCATTCCTAATTTTTCTGTAATGTTTGCAACAATATCTGCTTTTGTCATAATGTAATTATTTTTTTGGGGTTAATTTGCATGCAAATATAAGAATTTAAAACTCAAAATATCAACAGTTAACGATTATTTTATGTTATATAAACGATTATGTTTGCAAAAAAAGTATGTGGCCTAGTAATTTTTATAAAATATTGTCATTCTGGTATTTAGAAAACAAAAGGGACTTGCCTTGGAGAAATTCTGATAACCCTTATTATATATGGCTTAGTGAAATTATATTGCAGCAAACTAGAGTAGCGCAAGGATTGCCGTATTTTTTGCGATTTTCAGAAGCTTTTCCGACAGTTTTTGATTTAGCATCGGCTTCAGAAGATGAGGTGCTTAAGCTTTGGCAAGGTTTGGGGTATTATTCTAGGGCTAGAAATTTACATGCAGCAGCCAAAATGGTAGTCAGTGATTATGATGGAGAATTTCCAAAAACGTATAAAGAATTAATTAAATTAAAAGGAGTTGGTGTATACACTGCCAGTGCGGTGGCATCATTTGCTTCAAATGAACCAGTAGCAGTTGTTGATGGTAATGTGTATCGTATGTTGGCTAGAATTTTTGGCATTTTTACTCCTATTAATAGTAGTGCGGGTGAAAAAGAATTTAAACAGCTAGCCGATTCGTTATTAAATGTAAAGGATGCCTCAACTCATAATCAGGCTATAATGGAGTTTGGTGCTTTGTGTTGTACGCCAAAAAAACCAAAATGTATAGAGTGTCCGTTTCAGCAAAATTGTTATTCCTATAAAGAGCAGGTGGTAATGGAATTGCCGGTGAAATTGAATAAAACTAAAGTAAAAAAAAGATACTTTACTTATTATATAATAAAGGACACAAAAAAAATGTGGATGCATAAACGAGGGCCTAAGGATATTTGGCAAGGTTTGTATCAGTTTCCTTTAGTGGTTTCGGAAAAGGTTTTAGAGCAAAGAGACGTAGAAAAACAAGCCAGTAAGCTTTTAGGGAAAAATTGTAGTGTTGTTAGGTTGGTGCAACAGAATGAAAAAGCACATAAGTTATCACATCAACATTTATTTGCTAGTTTTTATGAAGTGGAATTGATAAAATTGCCAAATGCATCTAATTTTGAAGAGGTGCCATTTGATCAAGTTGAAGCTTATCCGGTGCCAGTGCTTATTTCAAACTTTTTAGAAGGCTATGTTTTTTAGGCTAGCCTTGTTTTTGTAAATTTACTATTATTAACTACTTTTTAATTTTAATAAGTTTTACAAGTGTTTCTTGTGAAATTTTAATAAATAACTTTTGTTATGGCAGGAACTTTAAATAAAGTAATGCTTATAGGGCATACGGGTGATGATGTTAAAATGATGTATTTTGAAGGTGGTGGGTCTATAGGTCGTTTTCCTTTAGCTACTAATGAAGATTATGTAAATAAGAGTACAGGTGAGCGGGTGAGTAATACTGAGTGGCATAATATTGTAGTGCGTAATAAAGCAGCTGAAATTTGTGAAAAATATCTAAAAAAAGGAGATAAAGTGTATATCGAAGGAAGATTAAAAACTCGAAAATGGCAAGATGCTGAAGGTAAGGATCGATATAGTACAGAAATTCAATGTATAGACTTTACTTTTTTAAGTCCTAAAAGTGAAAATCAAAACGCACATAATGGAGGGTTAATACAGCAGCCAGAGGTGCAATCAAATCAAAATATGGCAGCTGCAGTAAATAGTGATTCGTCTAATGTCTCTTCGGTTAAAAGGCCTGATGTGGTTTCTGATCATAATATAGAAGAGGATGATTTGCCATTCTAGATTAAGGTGGAATTTGGAAAAATTAAATTAATTGAATCTTTTAATGATTAAGAAGGTGTTTGTTGTTAGTGCTAAGAATAAAACTTTAGGCATATTATTGTTGTTTTTATTTGGAATGTTTAGTTGTAAAAATGAGGTATTGCCAAAGCCGAAAGGAATGTTGAGTTTACAATATAGTTCGCCTGTTTATGAAAAAAGTGAGTCCACCTGTGGATTTAGTTTTCAAAAAAATAAATATGCGGTATTAAAAAAAGGGGCAAAAAAACACAAGTGTGGTTATGTTATAGATTACCCAAAATTAAATGCTTCAATGTATCTAACATATCGAGAAGTAAATAATGATTTGAGAAAATTATTAATGGATGCTCAAAATTTAACACAGGAGCATGTGGTTAAAGCAGATGAAATTATACCCAAGGAGTATATAAATAAAGAAAATAGGGTGTATGGTATGTTTTATGATGTTTTGGGTAATGCTGCTTCTCAATCTCAGTTTTATGTTACAGATAGTTTAAAGCATTTTTTGTTAGGATCTATTTATTTTAATGTAAAACCAAATTACGATTCGTTGTATCCAGCCGCTAAATATTTGCAGAGAGATATGCGTTATTTAATGGAGACTATTCGTTGGAGTGAGAAATAAATACTTGTTTTTTAGAATTTTAACATATTTTTTTCTGTTTTGTAATGCTTGTTTTTGTAAATTTATATATAAATATTTTAGAAAAGTAGGCGTTATTTGCTTCAGCTAAAAAAATAATTTGTAAGATTATGAATAAGTCTAAGCTTCCGGTAGTATTTGGTATTGGTATATCAGTACTTCTCATTTTATTTTTTTTAGTTTTTGCATCCTTTGGATTGCATACTAATCCAATTTTTAGTTTGTTTAATGGAGTTGTAATGGCGTATGGAATGTTTATGGCGATAAAAAAATATAAGAAGGAAAAGGCGGAATCATTCAAATATGAAAAAGGCTTTGTAGCTACTTTTTTAACAGGATTAAATGCCACGGTAATATTTACTATTTTTTTTGCATTGTATAGTAGTTTAATTGAGCCAAATTATATTTCGACAATGTTAGGTAATTGGAGTACGCATTATAATACTTCTGAAGGTTTAGTTGTATTTGTGGTTTTTGTAATGGGTATGGCGACAACAATGATGTTGACTTTGGCATACATGCAATTATTTAAGCAAAGTTGGAATACACAGCAGCCAAAAACGAATGTAGGTTTAAGTAGTATTTAATTAAAAATATTAAATTAGAAGTATGAGCTATTGAAAAAGATAGCGTAAAAATATTAAGAGTTAAGTAGTTGTTGTTTATTTACTATAGGTTCAATATTAACTTTATAAAGTTATTTAATTCAGGAAACTTATCAGATAAATAAAGAAACAACTAAGTGGAAGCCTTGTTTTATTTAAATACAAGGCTTCTTTTTTTGTTTTTTTTTAAAGTAGGTCGTTGTAGGTTAGCAGATTGTTTGTATCTTTGCAAACCATTATTGGAAAAATATATAATACTTAACGCTATGTACGCAATTGTAGAGATAGCAGGGCAGCAATTTAAAGTTGCAAAAGACCAAAAGGTATTTGTTCATCGTTTAGCAGGTAATGAAGGTGATTCTATTACATTTGATAATGTATTACTTACTGCAGACGGAGATCAAATAACAGTTGGCGCCCCAGCTATAGAGGGAGCTCAAGTAGGAGCAAAAATCTCTAGGCACCTTAAAGGTGACAAAGTAATCGTTTTTAAGAAAAAAAGACGTAAAGGTTACAGAAAAAAGAATGGACACAGACAGTCACTTACAGAAATTGTAATTGAGAGTATCGTGTCTACAGGAGCAAAGCCAGCTAAAAAAGAAGCGGCTAAGCCAGTAGCTAAAAAAGCAGCAACAAAAAAAGCAGCAAAGGGAGATGACCTTAAGAAAATTGAGGGTATTGGACCAAAAGCAGCAGAGGCTTTAGTAAATGCAGGGATCGATACTTTTGCAAAATTAGCAAAAGCAGATCCAGCTAACATCAAAGAAATCTTAGTTGCAGCTAGTTCTCGTTTAGCTCATTTAGAGCCAGGAACATGGCCACAGCAATCACAGTTAGCTGCTGATGGGAACTGGGATGAGTTAAAAGTATTACAAGACAAGTTAGACGGAGGGAAGTAATTCCACTCTAAAGTTTAATCCTTTCCGCGTTAGCGCGAAAAATAAATCGAAATAAGATGGCTCATAAAAAAGGGGTAGGTAGTTCGAAAAACGGTAGAGAATCAGAATCGAAACGATTAGGTGTAAAGATCTTTGGAGGTCAGGCTGCAATTGCAGGTAACATCATCATTCGTCAAAGAGGAACTGCGCACAGACCAGGTGAAAATGTTTACGCTGGTAAAGATCACACATTACATGCAAAAGTTGATGGTCTTGTGAAGTTTACAAAAAAGAAAGACAACAAGTCTTACGTTTCAATAGTTCCTTTCGAGGCATAATTGAATCAATTTTATTGATATAGAGCTCACTGCATTTTTTGCTGTGAGCTTTTTGTGTTTTTGTTAATTAAAGTGATTTTAATATTATTAGTGATGGTTATAAGTCTTTTTTTTGACGTATAATCAAACTATATTTGCACTTAGATTAAATCTAGATAACCTGAATGTAAGTATATCTAGATTTTAGTAACTAAAGCTTTAGATTTTAAAGAGATTACGGCAAAATGAAATTAAAAAAAGAAGATATTCTTAAGGCATTAGAAACCATTACTGTTGCTGGTGAAGGAAAAAATATGGTAGAGAGTGGTGCAGTAAAAAATGTAATCACTTTTGCCGATGAGGTAGTGGTTGATTTGCAATTATCAAACCCAGCACTTCATATACGTAAACGTGCCGAAGTTGATGTGTTAAAGGTAATTCATGAAAAAGTATATGCTAAGGCTAAAATAAAAGTAAATATATCTGTAGCACAGCAACCGCAAAAAGAGCAAAACTCAAAGCCAAATGAAATAAAAGGAAAGCCAATTCCAGGGATTCAAAATATAGTTGCAGTAGCATCGGGTAAAGGAGGTGTTGGAAAATCAACAGTTACAGCAAATTTAGCAGTAACCCTAAGTAAAATGGGGTTTAAAGTTGGTTTATTGGATGCAGATATATATGGGCCATCAGCGCCAATAATGTTTGATGTAGTTAATGAAAAGCCTCTTTCTGTAAAGGTGGATGGGCGTTCAAAAATGAAGCCAATTGAAAGTTATGGAGTAAAAATTCTTTCTATAGGATTTTTTACGTCACCAGATCAAGCTGTAGTTTGGAGGGGGCCAATGGCAGCTAAAGCATTAAACCAAATGATTTTTGATGCAGCTTGGGGTGAGTTAGACTTTTTGTTGTTAGACTTGCCTCCAGGAACAGGTGATATTCATTTATCAATTATGCAATCGTTACCAATTACAGGTGCGGTTGTTGTAAGTACGCCGCAGCATGTTGCTTTAGCTGATGCTAAAAAAGGAGTAGCCATGTTTCAGCAAGAAAGTATAAATGTACCTGTTTTAGGTATTGTAGAGAATATGGCGTATTTTACACCTGAAGAATTGCCAGATAACAAATACCATATATTTGGTAAAAATGGTGCTAAAAACTTAGCAGAGGACTTAAAAGTTCCTTTTTTAGGGGAATTGCCATTGGTGCAAAGTATTAGAGAGGCTGGAGATGTGGGTAGACCAGCAGCTTTACAAGATGCTAGTATTATAGCATCCTCTTTTGATGAAATTACAAAAAATGTGGTGCAACAAGTAGTGGAAAGAAACAAAGATTTACCACCTACTGAAGCAATTAAAATAACAACAATGGCAGGTTGTGCTGCTGTGAAAAAATAGATTATGACAACTACAGAGTTACAACAAAATGTGGAAAAGGCACTTGAAGAAATTCGTCCTTTTTTAAAAAGTGACGGAGGTGATATTCGTTTGGTTGATATTGAAGATGGTAAGCGTGTGCGGGTTGAGTTACAGGGCGCATGTGTTGCTTGTAATGTAAATCAAATGACATTAAAATCGGGTGTCGAAATGACAATAAAAAAATATGCACCTCAAATTGAAGAGGTCATTGACATTTCTTAAAAAGTTATTTTTTGGAAACAAAAAATTATAATAAACAGAATTATTACCGCAATACGTATGCGGTTTTTAAAGAGGTAAATCCAAAGGATTTGCCTTTTTCTATTTGGCATTACCACAGCAAGTCTGGTAGTGCTTATTTCTACACTAAAGCTGGTGTGTATAGGCTTTCTAATCATTGGGGTAGAGCAGCCAAATGTCGATGGGTGTTAGATGCTGCGGGTAAAATATATGTGTCGAAAGGGCGCTCAAGAATTGGGTTTGCGCAATGGACTGATTTTTATGAAAATAATGAATCAACTAAGTCTTACTTTATAAAAGTAGATTATCAGAATTTAGTGGTTACATACGATCATAGGTCAAGAGATGCTTCCGCGCAAGCAATATACCGAACAGCAAAGGATACTCAAAAAATAATCCAAAAAGTTAAAAAGCTGTTAACTACTAGCAGTTGGGCTAAATATTATGAACATACTGATTTAGAAGTGTTGCGTAAAGAATTGATTGAGGAGTTGATTTTTTCTTAACTACCTCCCTGAAGGTTTAGTTTGTGAACAGTTTTGTGAAATAATTTATAAAAAAGTAGTGCAACTAATGCGCCCACAGTAAAACCTGTAAGTAAATCTGCAGGATAATGTACACCGATATAAATACGACTATATCCCATTCCTAAAGCCCAAATGATTAAGAAAACAAATAATTTAGGATAGTTGGGTTTTAAAAATAGTCCCATAAATATGGCTAAGGCCATACTGTTTGATGAGTGACCGGAAAAGTAACCAAAACGGCCACAATATTTGGCAATAGAACGAATAGCGCCTTCAAGTTCTGGAACCCTACAAGGGCGTGGTCTTTGAAATGTATGTTTGGCTAAATTTGTCAATTGATCTGTTAATGTGACCATTATTGTTATAAATAATAGTAACAAAAGAAACTTTTTTTGTCCTAGTTTTTTATAGAGTAAAAAACCAATAACAAGCATTAGTGGTAAGTGAGTTGGTATTTCTGTGTAAATGAGCCAAAAAGAATCCCAAGTGGTTGATCCTAGGTTATTTAGGTAGATAAATAATTGAGTGTCTAATGCTTCAATTTGTTCCAGCATAATATCCTTTTTATATCACAAATATCTACTTTTTATTCTGATATAACCAATGTATGTACGTACTATTAGAAAAGTTGATTATTAATGTATAGTATAAAATACTTAAATTAGCATAAAAAATTTATGAAATTCTTATTAAAGGCCTTGCTGCTTATTAGTCTATTTTCTTGTAATGATTCAGAAGAAAAAATAACAAATAACTTAAATACAGTAGATTTTACGGCTCAAAATGAGCAAGAAATTCAAGCATTTATTAAGGCAAATAATTTAATGGCTGAAAAAACGGAGACTGGTTTGTATTATGTAATTGATGAACCTGGCGAAGGAAAGCAACCAAATACTTCTTCGAATGTAACAGTAGCATATAAAGGTTACTTTACGAATGGTAATGTTTTTGATGAAAGTAAAGAAGGAATTTCTTTTGGTTTGAATAGAGTTATTCCTGGTTGGACCCAAGGGATTCCATTTTTTAAAGAAGGAGGAAAAGGCATGTTAATAATACCATCGAGCTTAGCTTATGGTAATAGTGGCAGGACGGGTATTCCAGGAGGCGCTGTCCTTGTTTTTGATATAAACTTGATAAAAGTTAATGAATAGTATTATGCTTTAATAGTAATAATGTAATAGAAAGCATCTATTCCCAAAATGGATGTTTTTTTTGTCAGTATTACGAAAACGTTTTCATAAAATGTTTTCAACCCAAATTAGTAACCTACGTTTTTTATCTTTTCATTGAATAATGAAGAGATATGGAATTTTTAATAATTATGTTATGTCAGTAAAATTAGTTAAAGGTCTTTTGTGGATCGCTTTATGTATTTTGACTTTTCAATTAACTGCTCAGCAAAAATCTTATGATTTTTTTGTGGGTACTTTTGAAGGGAAAGTTGGAAGCAAGGGGATTTATAAATTTAAGCTTAATAGTAAAGGAGAGTTTACATCGCTAGGTTTAGCGTGTAGAACAGAAAATCCATCATATATTACATTTAGCGATGATAAAAAATACTTGCTTTCCGTTAATTTATATCCAGATTTTGGACCAGGTAATTTAGAATCTTTTAGAGTAACTAAAAAAGGTTTAAAATCCATGAGTAAAACCGTTACAGATAAGGCGCCAGGTTTTGTGTCTGCTAGAGGGGAATATGTGCTTGTAGCCAATTATTCTGGCGGGAATACTGAGTTGTTTAAATTAGACGCTAACGGAAAACTGTCACATTCTTTATCTAAAGAAGAGCATGATGGTAGGGGGGCGAATACCATTAGGCAAGAGGCACCACACTCGCATTCTGCATGGTTTACACCAAATTCAAATGTGATTATTTCTCCTGATTTAGGTACCAATCATTTATGGTTTTCTGACTTGGATCCAAATAAAGATAAATTAAAACCTAGAAAACAAAAAAAGCTGAAGATGAATGAAGGGGCAGGTCCAAGGCATTTGGCTTTTCATCCTCAACATCCCAATTGGATTTACGTAATTAATGAGTTGGACAACACGATATCACTTGTAACAACTAATAGTAAAGATAAGTATAGACTAGTTTCGTCAATAAGTACATTACCCGAAAAAATGTCGAGCAAAAATAATGTGGCGGCTCATATTTATATTTCTGCCGATGGTAAGTTTTTGTATGCTTCAAACAGAGGAGAGAGTGATTCGTTAGTCATTTATAAAATAGATCAGTATTCAGGCGAATTGTCTGTTATTGGGTTCGAAGATACAAAAGGTAATTTTCCGCGTCATTTTGCTTTTTCACCCAATGAAAAATTTATAGTGGTTGCTAATCAAAATTCCAATAATTTGGTTTCTTACAAAAGGGATGAAAGAACAGGGGAATTGACCTTTGTTGACAAAATTAAAGCCCCACACCCGACATGTATTTTGTTTTAAAATTTTAGTTATATTGTGTACTTGGATTAAATTGAGTTTTTTAAGTATCCAATAGTAATAATAGTTATCATAATTGTTGTTTCAAAAAACGTAAAGTATTTACTTTTTTGAAACAACAATGACTAATTAAAATTATATGAATAAAATGTATCGTTCCTTTTTAGGAACATTTTTAATGTTAAGTTTATTTCAAGTGAATGCTCAGGTTAGTAAATCACACGAATTTTTTGTAGGAACATTAACTTTTGATGAAAATAGCAAAGGTATATACAAGTATACGCTAGATGATCAAGGGAAATTTGAGTCTATGGGGTTGGTTGCAGAAACAGATAATCCTTCGTACTTAGCTTTTAGCGATGATCAAAAGTTTTTAGTTTCAGCTAATATGGATAAAAATTGGGGTAACGGTAAAGTGGAATCTTTTTCAATTACTCCTGAAGGTTTGGTTTCTGTGAGCAAAAGTGAAACAGATAAAATACCATGTCATGTGTCGGTTAAAAATAGCCACGTATTGATTTCAAATTACAATGGCGGAAACACAGAGTTATTTAAGCTGGATGCATCTGGTAAGTTGTCTGATGTATTGTCAACAGAAAAGCACGAAGGAAAAGGAGAAATAGATAGGCAAGATGCACCTCATGCTCATTCTGCTTGGTTTAAGCCTAATTCAGATACGGTAATTTCTGTAGATCTTGGTACCAATCATTTATGGTTCTCTAAATTGGATAGTGCTAAAAGTAGTTTAACTCCTTTAAAGTGTAAAAATTTAGAAATGGCTAAAGGGGCTGGTCCACGTCATTTAGCTTTTCATCCTTTAAAATCAGACCTACTTTATGTGTTAAACGAGTTAGACAATACAGTTTCATTGGTAAAAAATGTTAAAAAAGACAAGTATAAAGTACTTTCTTCAATATCAACATTACCAAAAGATTTTTCAGGAAAAAATACAGCTGCAGATATTCATATTACTAGCGATGGTAAATTTTTATATGCATCAAACAGAGGAGCTAATAATTCATTAGCAATTTTTAAAATTGACGAAACTACAGCGGCATTAACTTTAGTAGGAATTGAGTCAACAAAAGGAGAGGTGCCTCGTAATTTTGCTATTTCTCCTACCGAAGAATTTATAGTTGTGGCCAATAAAAAAACAAATAATTTAGTATCTTTTAAAAGAAATCAGCTTACTGGGACACTAACTTTTGTTGATGAAATAGAAGCACCAACACCTACTTGTGTATTGTTTTACAACTAATTTTGATCATATGTGTATGATCAAAAATTTATTTTTGTAACAAAAAATAGAGGTTTATATATAAGCCCAAACAATGGTTATATAGATAAATATGATTTACGTTTTGTAAGTAATCGAACAATAATTGACTAAGTTTGTGTAATAAAATTTAATAACCATTAATAATTGATATATGGCTTTAGAAATCACGGACGCTACTTTTGATGAAGTAGTTTTAAAAAGCGACAAACCTGTTTTAGTAGACTTTTGGGCGGCATGGTGTGGTCCTTGTAGAATGGTTGGTCCAATCATTGAAGAAATAAGCAGCGAGTATGAAGGTAAAGCTGTAGTTGGTAAAGTAGATGTAGATGCAAATCAAGAATTTGCAGCAAAATATGGTGTGCGTAACATACCTACAGTATTAGTTTTTCAAAACGGAGAAGTTGTAGGGCGTCAAGTTGGAGTTTCTCCAAAGAACGTGTATGCAGATGCAATTGATTCTTTACTATAATTAGAATTTTTAAAATATAGCGCTCTTGTTTTTGAGCCATAAAAAAGACTTGGTATGTAAATACTAAGTCTTTTTTTATGAAGTGTGTCCAAATGTTGATATATTTAATACGATTTACTGATAAGAATTTCGTATGAATAGGTTGATTTATTTTTCGCTAGTCTAAGGCAAAAGATTAAAGCATAGCCTTAACTACGGTTTCATTTTTTAACGCAAGAATAGCAGAGAAAGAAACTACATATATCCGAAATTTTTGTTAGTAAATCGTATAATTTACTTTATGAAAAGATTGGATATAAATTTACTATGAAAACACGTTGCCAATGGGCTTGTAAAACGGCACATGAAAAATATTACCATGATACAGAATGGGGAGTTCCTTTACATGATGATCAATTGCTTTTTGAGTTTTTAATTTTAGAAGGAGTTCAAGCTGGGCTTAGTTGGTCAACAGTATTAGCAAAAAGAGATAATTACCGCGTGGCTTTTAATAATTTTGATCCGAATATTGTGGCAAATTATAACGATCAAAAAATCCAAGAATTACTTCAAAATCCAGGGATTATTCGAAATAAATTAAAGGTAAGAGCCGCAGTTACTAACGCCAAAGCTTTTTTAAAAATAGTAGATGAGTTTGGTTCATTTGATAAATATATATGGGCGTTTGTAAACTATAAACCTATAATAAATTCATGGAAAACTTGGGAAGAAATTCCCGCAACAACTCCGATATCCGAGGCAATGAGTAAGGACTTAAAAAAGCGAGGCTTCAAATTTGTAGGTCCAACTATATGTTATGCTCATATGCAAGCCACAGGGATGGTAAATGATCATGTAGTAGATTGTTTTCGGTATGATCAAGTGTAGTGTTAATTTAAGTGTTTTTTATTCAGGTTTTAAAAAAAACAGCAAAAATTCATAATTCATAGTTCATAATTCATAATTTAGAAGGATGAATATAAAAGATGCAGTACAACAAGGTGTTGGTTTTGGGAATTTGGATTTTTTAGCCAAACAGGTAGTTGAAGGATTTATTTCAGGAATGCATAAAAGTCCTTTTCATGGTTTTTCGGCAGAGTTTGCGGAGCATAAAGTATATAATCAAGGCGAGAGTACGCGCCATATTGATTGGAAACTGTATGCTAAAACCGATAAATTGTTTACAAAACGTTATGATGACGAAACTAATCTGCGTTGTCATTTTGTATTGGATAATTCTTCGTCCATGCATTACCCAATATTGAAAAAACAAAATTTAGATAACTATAATAAAATTGGTTTTGCGACTTTAGCTATTGCGAGTTTAATGAATTTGTTAAAAAAGCAACGAGACGCTGTTGGGTTAAGTGTATATAATACTAGTTATGATTATTATGCTCCAGAAAAAGGCAGCGAGCGTCATCATGCTATGCTATTGAATCAGTTAGACTTGTCAATCCATAAACCAGAAGAACAAAAGGGAACCGAGACTTATGTTATTTTACATCAGATTGCAGAAAAATTACATAAAAGATCTATGATAGTGTTGTTTTCTGATATGTTTCAGACAGGCTCAGATACGGATAAGCTGTTTGAAGCCTTACAACACTTGAAGCATAATAAACACGAGGTTATTTTATTTCATACATTAGATTATGCAACAGAAGTTGATTTTAATTTTGATGCGAAGCCACAGCGGTTTATTGATGTAGAAACGGGGAAGCATCTAGATTTATATGCAGAAAACGCTAAGGATGCCTATAAGGAAGCAATGTTGGCGTTTTCGGACCAATTAAAAACACAGTGTGCGCAATACCGTATCCATTACGTACCGGTAGATATTCAAGAAAATTTTCATCCTATATTGACACGTTTTTTAGTACAGCGTCAAAAGTTCATTTAAATTAAAGAAAGTATCAATACAGCAATATTTTTTTTATTGAAAAAACGATTTTTTTTACATCTGATTAATAGGGGATTGGGTGTTTTGAAAGCTACTCAGAATAAAATAATATTTATTTTTTTTGAAAAAGGCTTGGTAAAGTAAAAAAAGGTCGTATCTTTGCACACGCAATAACGCACTGGTCTGGTAGTTCAGCTGGTTAGAATACCTGCCTGTCACGCAGGGGGTCGCGGGTTCGAGTCCCGTCCAGACCGCAAGTATTGTAAAAAGCTTCAAAGAAATTTGAAGCTTTTTTTGTAAAATGTTGTGTTGTGCCGTATTGTGGTGATATGGCAAGGTAAAACCAAAAATGGTTTTTCAACGAGAAGCTTTTCCAAATATGGAGAGGCTTTTTTTAGTGATAAAGAGAATTTTCGTACATAAAAATCAACGATTTTGATACTGTTAATTAAATGAAGATTCTTAGCTGTTTTTTTGATTTTTTTAACCAGTTCCTTAATAAGTAAGTTGATTAATTTGGGCCTGTTTTAGTGGTTTTGCAGGGGGGTCAAGGTAGAGGAAAACAATAAAATTATTGAATGATGGTTAAGTGTTTAACTAAACACTTAATTTTTAACAAATGCACAAAACTAAACTATCTGCTCTGGGGCTTTTCTGTTGTTTACATTCATTATTTGCAACCGATATTTATGTTTCAAAATCTGGTAATGATAACAATCCTGGTACTGAAGCACAACCGTACAAAACAATAACCAAAGCGGCTAATGTTGCCGTTGCGGGTGATGTTGTTATCATATCCGAAGGAACTTACGAAGAGCTACTCGCACCAGCAAGATCAGGAACCGCAGGAAACCCAATCATTTTTAAAGGAAAATCTGGCGATAAAGTAATTATAACAGCCATGCAGGCCATTAATAACTGGTCGCTTGATAGTGGTAATATATATAAAGCTTCTGTAAATTGGGATTTAGGGCAAGATAATATGGTATTGCATAATGATAAATTAATGGATTTAGCTAGATGGCCTAATAATGTACCTCAAAATGTTTTCGAAAGAGATTATTTGCCTGGGTGTGATAAAGGAAAAGATGGGGGAGGAAATACCTGGATGAATTATAACGGAAGCCAAGGCAATGGTCATGAAAAATCAATTCCGCATGCTGGCAAGTGGGAAAACGGAGGTTCGTTAAATTTTTATGGAGGAGCTGGTTTTTTAGCTTGGACAGATTACGTTACTAAATCTACACCAAATAGAATAGATTTTAAATTAGAAAGAGCTCAAAATTGGATTAGATTAAGGCATAATCCTGGTTACACGGGACACGGTATTAGAAAGGGTGAATTTTTTCTTCAAGGAATTAAAGAAGCACTTGATTATAAAAACGAATGGTATTACGATAAAGATAATAAAACCTTATTTGTGCAAATTGAAGGAGGAGACGCACCTGAACAAAATACAGTGCGTTTTAGAAGGAGAACACAAACAATTAAATTGAATAAAAATTATATCCATGTAGAAAATTTAGCGGTATTTGGTGGATCTATTGATATTACGGGTAATGATAATAGGTTGTATAAAGTTTCTAGTTTTTATGGAAATCATACATTGGGAGTTATTCGAGGTTTTGATTCGGGTAGGCAAAGTGTGTTAATGAGAGGTAAGCGTAATAAAGTTGAACATTGTGAAATTGCCTGGGGAGGTGGAAACGGAGTGTATGATAGAGGAGATGATAATGAACTTTTAAACTCATATGTACATGATTTTAATTATTTAGGAAATTACGATTGTGTATTAAACACACGTGGTGCCAAAAGGGGAAGCTATAGAAATAATACTTTAACCAGAGCAGGTAAAGATGTGATCCAAGCTTATGTTGATGGGGGTGAGTATGCTTATAACGATATTAGTTTAAATAATTTTGTGGCTGATGATGGTGGACTTTTGTATACCACTAATCCAAGAGATCAAAAATCATCAATTCATCACAATACATTTCACGATTCGCAAGCAAGAAACGGTAGATTTAAAGGTGCCGGCATATACTTAGATAACGATTCTCAAAACTGGGATGTGCATCACAACGTAGTTTGGAATATTAAATGGACAAATATTCAGATCAATTGGAACGGGATTAATTTGAATATTTTTAATAACACTTTTGCCAAAGGATCTGCTACTATGGGAGCTTGGCATAAGGCAGGGACTATGTTTAGTAATGTAAAAGTTTGGAATAATATTACCGATAAGTTCTCTAGCGATCAAGGTGGAAATCAAGAAAGCGAAGGTACATGGGAGCCGCAATCTGATAAGCAGAATAATTTAGTTGACAGGGCTTCTTTTGTAGATTGGGAAAACAATAATTACCAATTAAAAACAGGAGCAAAAGCAGTTAACTTTGGAAGAGTTATTGATGGATTTACAGATGGTTTTGTTGGAAATAAGCCCGATGCAGGTGCTTACGAGTTTGGAGTTGCGCCTTTTAAAACAGGAATAGATTGGGATGCTACTTTAGGTGCTTCGGGGAATGGTTGTTACAATTTGCCAGGCGAAACCTGTAGTGGAGCAACAACACCTCCTACACCACCTGTTCCTTCAATAGATGAAACGGTTTCTTTTATTACCCCTTCAGATAAATTAGAACAAAAATCGACTTATGATTTTACATTTAAATATGCGGCGAATGAAAAAAGGGATGTAAATTTAATTATAAAAAATCCATCAGATAAGGAAATTGCTTCGGTAACAAAAACGGTAAATGCCGAAAGTGATGGAACAGTTAGCTTAACAGTAAATTTAACAGCCTTACCAACTAAAGCTACAAATTACAAATTGGTGCTTAGTATTCGTCCGGTAGGAGCTAATTTTACTGAGAATATTGAAAAGAAAATTCACTTTTTTGAAATTACAGAAAATACATTGTCAGTTTTAGATGTTAAAACTGATGCAAATACACCGCAGCTATTCATGTATCCAAACCCTACAAGTAGTTTTTTACAAGTAGAACATAAAAATGTAGTAGCTATAAATCAAATAGGGATCTATGATTTGAAAGGTTCTTTAATGTATGAAGTGAATGATAATGAATTAAAATCGATCAATACTAGTGTTGATTTAAGTTTTTTAGCAAAAGGAACTTACCTTGTTAAAATAACTACAGAAAATAATAAAACAGTCATAAAGAAAATAGTAAAACAGTAATAAAATGCAGTGCTAATAAAGGCATATTATAAATTTTAGTACCGTAAAATAAAACAAAAAGCAATTACAATTTCGTAATTGCTTTTTGTTTTATTAATTATAAGCGTTGTTGATAGTTAATAATGCTTTGTAAATGTTAAAATTATGCTATATTAGAAGATAAATTTCTTCTAAATGTGTAAGATCCTTCCAATATACATTATTCTTCTATCATTTTTTGGTTCATGTTCAACCAAAACAATACTAAATGAAGAAGAAGTAGCTTGGCTCAAGGCTCACCCTAATTTAAGTATATCTGTTTTTGGATACTACCCGCCATATCAATTTACAAGCGAGTATGGAGACGTAGAAGGTATATTTGTAGACTATTTAACACTTCTTGAAAAAAAAATTAATTACAAGTTTCAAAGAAAAAAATATACCTATTGGCATAATGTTATTGAAGATGCTCAATTAGGGAGGATTGACATGATTCTTGAAATTCAAGAAACTAAAAAGAGACAAGCTTATCTTAATTTTTTTGAGCCTTTATTTGAATCACAACACGTTATTGTAACCAAGCAAGATACCGATATATATAGTTTATCGGACATGAGCAATAAGACTATAGTGATTCCTAAGGACTATGCTATTCGAGAATTTTTACAGGAACAACATCCAAGTTTAAAAATCGAAATGGAAGAGAATGAAACGGAATGTTTAAGAGCATTGAGTGCAGGTAAATACGACGCATATATTGGAGCAAAAGCAGTTGTCAATTATTTAATACAAGCAAAAAAGTTTGAAGATTTATTAATTAGTGCCGAAATTCCGTATAGCTACTCGCCAGGAATAGCCGTGGTTAAACAACATCCCATTTTAAGCAATATTATAGGAAAAGCTTCTGCAGATATAAGTTTGAAAGAGAAGAGTGAACTTTTTGATCGTTGGTTATTAAGAAAAGTGGAGCCCTATTATTTAAAAGTGAATTTTTGGATCACTATTTTGTTAACATCAATTAGTTTATTGTTTTTAAGTTTATTTTTAAATAAATATTTAAAATATAAAATTGAAGAACGCACTCAGGCCTTGCTTTTGGCTAAAAACGAAGCCGAGCAAAGTAGCTTGTTAAAAACCAGTTTTATTCATAATATTTCGCATGAAATAAGGACTCCTTTAAATAGTATTCTTGGTTTTTCTGAATTAATTAAAAAAGAAGGGGCCCTATCTACCGAGCAGCAAAATTATATTGAAAAAGTAATTCATAGTGGAAAGCAACTAATTTATATTGTAGATGATATTTTGCAAATTTCGAATTTACAAACCAAAGAGATTGCCATACATTCGGAAGAAATTAATTTAGTTGAGATTTTTAATGGTATTATCGATTATTTTAAGCCGAAAGCAAATCAAAAGAAATTAGAATTAAAAAGCCGCTTTGCTTCTTCGGGAGAAGAAGATATAATAGAAACAGATAAACAACGCTTAATTACTATAGTTAATAAACTTATAGATAATGCTATAAAATTTACCTCTGAAGGCTCGGTAACTTTGTCGTACGAGAAAAATGAAAGCGAGATTAAAATTAAAATTAAGGATACAGGTATAGGTATTAAAGAAGATGAAAAAGAAATCATATTTGAAAGCTTTTTGCAATTAGAAAATGAGATTTCGCGAAAGTTTAGTGGTTTAGGTTTAGGGCTTTCAATAGCAAAAGAAAATACATTGGCTTTAGGGGGGTCAATTTCTTTTGAATCAAAAAAAAACAAAGGCTCAACATTTATTATAAAACTACCATACCAGTCTGTAGTTAATAAAAACAGGGAAACAGATGTGTTAAATAAGAAGCAAGCGGGTTTAAGTTATACTGTTTTAGTAGCAGAGGATGTGAAAATAAATTTTTTACTAGTTAATTCAATATTAAAGAAATTTCAGCCTTTTGATTTTACTGTTTTGCATGCCGAAAATGGAAAGGAAGCTGTTGATTATGTAAAAGAAAAGAAAGAAATAGATTTGGTTATTATGGATATCCGAATGCCAGTAATGGATGGCTACGAGGCTACAAGAATTATAAAAGATTTAAGACCAGAATTGGTGGTTTTGGCCCATACGGCTTATTCTTCGGATGAAGATGTTGAGGCGGCCTTTAATGCAGGTTGCGAAGCTGTTATTTCGAAACCTATTGAGGTTGACTATTTTAAAAACACAGTAAAAAAGTTTTTGCAGTCAAAAGTACTCGTGTAATATCATTGTTTGGAAAAAAACTTTAAAAAAACTATCAAAAAAATTATTCAATACTAAATTCATGAGCATCTTATACTTTGAAAAGTAATTTATTAATGCATTTAATGAAGTAAATAATGTGTTTTTTTTGATAGTTTTTATTCAATAAAATTTGCAAAGTAAGTAGTTAGAAAACTAATAAATTGCAGGTAGTGTTTTCTTTAACAATTGTAGTTAAATTGGTTAATTTTTGTAATAGAGATAATGATTTGTTTGTTTTTATTGAGTTGATTTCATTTTGAGCTTTTTTGCAAGGATCTATGTTTTGGCAAATAGGAAACTCTATTCCGCAACAATCTTTTAACTCTTCAATAGTTAATCCGTTATACGCAAAATTTAAAAAACTCTGAAAACCTTCGCATGATGATACACCAGAATAACGAATAAAATTGTTTAATGAAGTTTCGGTGGTACTACAATAATCACTTTTTACTGGAATAAAAAAGTCGCCTAAATGAGGTTGATCTCCAGGAGTACTAGAAGAACCTAAAATTGGGTTTTTATAAATGTATATAGTTAGAAAAGCGGTAGTAGGTAATTTGCAGATACTAGGCCAGGTAATTTTAAAATCGAGCTCATCCATTGAGGCTGGTATTCGAATTGTTGGACTTGGGTTTTTGCCGTTAATTTTTGAGACATTACCATGAATTTGAATGTATAAATAGGGTTGTCTTTTTATGTAGCTACTGAGTTGACTTCTAAAGTTTTTAATTTTATAGGTATAAGTAGCGCCGGGCCTTGGTGAAGGTCCTTCAAATGTATAAGGTGTGTTAATTTTAATCTGAGCCTGAATTTCATTAACAAATGAAAAACTCAGAATAATTCCGAGAAAAAATAAAAATGTTTTGGTTTTCATAATGCTGTAAATTAATTGGTTAGTACTTAAATAAAACCTTACTATAACATTAGGTTTGTTAGGGTAAGATTCATTTTTAACTTAATTAAGTTAAAAATGAAAAAAAGTACAGAACAATACAACACTGTTTTCAGTGATTTGTAACCCCCTGAATACAGGGTAATTTGTTGATTTCAAGCATTTTATTTATTTAGGTTTAGTTGATCAGGGGAGTCCTATGGTTGAATTTCAACGTAGAGGTAATGGTCATTGCAATCAAAAAATGTCTAACGAGATCATGTGCTGTTTTTGATAATATATTTAATCTCGATATGAACTCTAGCTTTGAATTACTAACACTAGATCCATTATGTTTGCAAGATTTAATTAACAATAGTAATTAAAGGGTGCCTTTAAAACTATAAGCATTCTAAAGTTTTTCAAAATAGTTAAAAAACTTTTGTTGTCTTTTAGGATGTTGTTTCGGAGGGGGTAGCTCTTTCGAGGGTAAATGAAAATTCACTACCAATGCCATATACACTATCTATATAAATATGTTCATCGTGGGCTTCAACAATATGTTTTACAATGGATAATCCCAGACCAGAACCTCCTTCGTCTCTGGATCTGCTTTTGTCTACTCTATAAAAACGTTCAAAAAGTCTAGGAATAAATTCCTTTTTAATGCCTTCGCCATTATCCGTTACACGAACAATAATTTTTGAACCAATTAAGTCTTCAATACTCACCTCTGTAGTGCCATCGACATGACCGTATTTAATGGAGTTAACTACAAGATTAGTGAGCACTTGACGAATGCGTTCTCTTTCTGCTTTTACCATAATAGGTTTTTGATAGCTTCGATCAAGAATGAGGGCTATATTTTTTTTGCCTGCTTTTATTTCTAATAATTCAAAAACATTTTTGATAAGTAGTACAATATCAAAATTTTCATACTCAACAGTCATGCTACCCACTTCTAATTTGGTTATTAAATCCAAATCTTCAATAATATAGTTTAAACGATCAACACCTTTGCTGGCTCTTTTAAGGTATTTTTTGCACAGTTCGGGCTTGTCCATTGCGCCATCCAATAAGGTTAATATATAACCTTGAATAGTAAACAAAGGTGTTTTTAATTCATGCGAAACATTGCCTAAAAATTCTTTACGGTAAGCATCTCGTCCTTTTAGCGTTTCTATTTCTGTTTTACGTTTGGTGGCATAATTACGTACCTGATCCATTAACAGTTCCATATCGGTGGTGACCAAGGTAGATTTTGATTCTTCAATCATATCTAGTTCTTCGTAAATACGATTTACACGATTGTATATGTATTTTTGAGTTCGAAATTGCACCAATAAATAAATAGTAACAAATGAAAGTATTTCAAATGTGATTATTAAATACCAATTTATAAAAAGAAAAAACCACAATAGTCCGGTTAATAGCAAAGTAAGTACAAGGCTAGTATACAAAGCGGTTCTAAAAGAAAACACATTAGGTGTTTTGATAGTCGTAATCATTCAATTTAATTTGAACTGTTTTATACTCCAATAGGTATACTACAATAAAACAGCATTAGTTTTTCTGAAAAAAGGCTTAACTACTTAAAGTTAAGCCTTTTGTAAATACATGTTGTAATTATGTCATGTAAATTTGATGTTTAAAATAATACGGTATTTAAACCACAAATTTATAGCCTACTCCTTTAATGGTTTTAAAGCTATCATCGCCAATTTTTTCGCGTAGTTTACGAATATGTACGTCAATAGTTCTGCCTCCCACAATAACTTCTTCACCCCATACTTGGTGTAAAATATCTTCGCGTTTAAATACTTTTCCAGGTTTTGAAGCCAGTAGCGAAAGCAATTCAAACTCTTTGCGAGGCAAAATTAATTCCTTTTTATTGTGAATTACTTTGTATTCGTCTCTATTTATAATGAGTTCGCCAATTTTTAAAGATTCAGAATTTCCTTCTTCTTTTTTAAAGCGACGCAATAAAGCTTTTACTTTACTAACCAGTACTTTAGGGCGTATGGGTTTGGTAATATAATCATCGGCGCCTGCATCAAAACCAGCTACTTGCGAATAATCTTCGCCTCTGGCAGTTAAAAAAGTGATTACAGTATCTTCTAAATCAGGTAATTTTCTAATTTTTTCACATGCTTCAATACCATCCATTTCAGGCATCATTACATCTAAAATAATAAGCTGAGGCTTTATTTTTTTGGCTTTTTTTATAGCTTCTAATCCATTTTCGGCAGTGACAACTTTGTAGCCCTCATCAGTAAGATTATAGCCAACAATTTCTAAAATATCAGGCTCATCATCTACTAAAAGTATGGTAGTATCTTTTTTATTCATTATAAAATTTTGTAACAAATGATGTATAAATATACTATTTAATACTAAGTAAATATACTTGTAATGGCTTAGTAACAATATGCTAACATAACAAACAATGCAGAAAACCTTAATTTAACCTTAGAAATATGCATAAATGTATATTTTAAAATCAATTATCTGAAGGGTAGTAAATTGCGTTTTTTTAAAACTTGATCTCTTTTCCATCTTTAAAAGTAGTTAACAAATTCATTGTAGCGGTTATCAAATCTTTTGTCTCTAACAGAAGGCCAAAATACAAGGTAGTATTTTTTGGGCTGTCTTCTTCGTTACGAGTACGCTCTACTTGTTTGTTTATTTTATCAGTAAGAAAATCGAATAAGTCTTGTTTTTCAAGTATGATTGTATTGATTTTATCAAAATCTTTTTTGTCGAATACTTCTTTAATTTCTGAGTAAAAAGATTCTAAAAGTCCTTGAATTTCTTTTAAGTCCTTTATTTGATTAAAACGAAGTTTTCTGTGGTTGTTGTTTACATGTTTATGGCTGGCTTTAGATACGTATTCAATAGATTGAGAAATATCTTGAAGGTAGCCTAAAATGTTGATGTAAAAATTACTGGCGCTTACGCTAGAATCTTCTAAATTTTTAATAAAATAAAAGATATTATCACGTAATTCTTCCACTTCATTATTAATACGATGAATTCCTTTCCTGTTTTTCTTTAATGCAGCCAAATCATAAGTAGCTAAACCATCAATAGCACCAGAATAAATTTTACTACTTCTGTTTACAAAGGATTTTATATTACCTGCACTTTCGTCCATTACACCTTGTACCGAGCTGCTTTCGGCTTTAAGTAGGCTTTCATCTTGTTTAACCGAAATGGTCTTTTTTCTGTAATTTAAAGAGTTTCGGACTAATAAAAAGATAGCTACAAATAATAGTACAGCAATTACCGCTGGGCCACCTAAATGGATTAAAAAAGCTAAAATTGCAGCAGCAGTAAAAGCACTAAAAGCAGTAAAAAACCAACCCCCAATAACATTTAGTACTCCAGCAACACGGTATACGGCACTTTCGCTTCCCCATGCTCTATCTGCTAATGATGTACCCATGGCCACCATAAAAGTTACGTAAGTTGTTGATAATGGTAATTTCATAGAGGTGGCAATAGATATTAGTACACCAGCAACCATTAGGTTAACAGCAGCTCTAACACTATCAAATGCAGGGGCATCTTCGGGCAGTGTAGTTACAGGTACTTGTGTTTGATCAAATTGCTTATCGGTAAATGCTTTAAACTTTTCTGGTGCTATAGCCGAAAGACCTTCGCCTATACTAATTATAGAGCGTACAATACCTCGGGATAATGCGTTTGCTTTAAAGCGTTCACTACCTTCGCCTTGTCGAGATAAATCGATAGATGTTTTAACAACGTCTTTTGCTTTAGTAGAAAACCATAGGGTAAGTACCATAATTATACCTGCGGCTAATAGTAGTAAAGTGGGTGTTTCTGCTTTTTGGCCTAATACCGCCATTGAAAATTCATTAGCCGGTATGCCCGAGGTTACCCATTCGGTATATGATTTCCAAGCAGCAATGGGTACTCCAATAAAATTTACTAAATCATTTCCGGCAAAAGCCAAAGCTAAAGCAAAGGTACCAGCAATAATAATTATTTTATAAATGTCGACTTTAAAAAAGCTTATAAGTACATACGAAATTAAGGATAGAGACAGTAGACCAATACTACTTATTTGAACAAGGTTAGTATCTATAAAACCACTTAGTGTAAGGGGGTTTCCGCCTAAATTTTGATCAACAATTAAACTAGCATAACTGGTTCCTTTAATTCCTTTTATTACTATAAAGTATAAAATAGACATTAAAGCTATACCGCCGAACAAAGAACCAACCCATTTGGCCTTTTGTTTAAAGTTAAATGTAATTAATAATCGAGTTACGTATTGCACCAAAGCACCTATGGAAAAGGCAACAACTACAGATAGTAGGATTCCCATAATAATTTGGAGGGCCTTTTGAGTGTTAATATACTTACCTAAATCGGCCATGGTTTCGGCATCATTAGTTCCAATTTTAATTAACGCTACACATACCGCAGCACCTAATAATTCAAAAACAATAGACACGGTTGTGGAAGTGGGCATTCCCATGGTGTTAAAAAAGTCTAGTAATAGAATATCAGTGATCATTACTGCCATAAAAATGATCATAATTTCATCAAAATGAAATTCGGCAGGTACAAAAATTCCTTTACGAGCCACCTCCATTAATCCACTTGAAAAAATAGCGCCAGCAGCAACACCTAAGCTAGCAATAATCATAATTGATTTAAAAGAAACCGCTTTTGAACCAATAGCCGAGTTTAAAAAGTTTACAGCGTCATTACTTACTCCAACAATTAAATCTGCAACGGCTAACATGGCAAGCGCCACAATCATAAGTATGTAAATATTATCCATAGGGGTATTAAAATTTCAAGGCACAAAAGTGATATTTAATTTTATGATATGTGTTATTGTAACGTTATTTTTTATAAAAAAAAGCAAAACTATTTTTGTGAATCTATTTTTTGTTTAAATTATAGGTATAAATATAAGGAAACAAAGTATTGAATTGCATGCTAGGTAACATTTCAATTAATTAAAAATCAGTTGATTATGAATTCAATGTTAACTTAATGTTACCAAAATGTTTTTTTAAAGTAAATATTTTTATATATTTGTAGTGTTAAAGAATTACAACTCATAAAAATATATATAATGAAAAACATAATTGTACTTATAGCATTAATGGCGACAAGCTTTGTTTTTGCACAATCAAAAAAGCCTACTTACGAAATTAAAGGGGATTTAATTCAGGGAACATTTTATCATGAAAATGGTGAAATTCAGCAACGTGGTCTTTATAATAAAGAAGGGAAATTACACGGCGAATGGAAATCTTTTAATGTCAAAGGAGAAAAAGTAGCTATTGGAAACTACGAAAATGGAAAAAAATCTGGAAAATGGTTTTTCTGGGATGGGAATACACTATCTGAAGTTGATTACACCAACAACAACATAGCAGGTATAAAAACACACGAAAATAATAGTAATGTAGCAGTAAACTTTATTAATAATTAAGTTACTTAGTATATATCAAGCAATAAAAAAGTCGCTCCATGGAGCGACTTTTTTATTGCTTGATAATGTGCTTTTTATAAGAGTGCTTAACAATAAGATAACTTTAAAATTCAAATTTGATAAACATTAGGAAACATTAAAACTGAAGTATCTGTGTACTTTTGCAGTAAATAAAAACCCTAAAATGAAATACTTCTTTATTACAATGGCACTTTGTATAACAAGTTTTTTAAATGCTCAAAATTCTGGAGTAATTGAAGGAAAGCTTTTAGATAAGTCTAATAATAATGAACCCATAACATTTGCTAATGTAGCCATTAAAGGTACTGATGTAACAAGCATTACTGATTTTAGAGGAAACTATGTTTTTAAAAATCTTGAGCAAGGCACGTATACATTACAGTACAGTTTTTTAGGTTATGAAACAAAAGAAGTAGTAATAGAAGTAGCAGATAATAAAAAAGAAGTTGATGCTTATTTAGAAGTTTCCAAAGCTTTAAACTTTGAAGCCATACAATTGGCCGCTTTGGTAGAAGGCAACAATTAAATAGCTATTAGTTAACATATAAATAAACAAAAAGCGACCTATTTACTAGGTCGCTTTTTGTTTATTTACACAAGTATTAAATGGGATGTTACATTGCTTGGTATAAGTATGGAGTTTTTTGGAATTCATATGATCTATTAAAAAGAGCTATTGGCAGTTAGCTTTCAGCTGTTGGCTTTTTATATAATTATCAAAGTGCTAATAGCAAATACGGATGTTTTAAAAGATGGTGACTTTCGGTGGTAAAGGAAACTGTGGATTTGTAGTCTATTGTGGTTTATTAAATATGAAATTATAGTGATACGATTTACTGATAATGATTTCGTATAAATATGTTGAATTATTTTTTGCTAACCCAAGGCAAAAAAATCAAGCATAGCCTTAGCTACGGTTGCTTTTTTTAACGCTGGAATAGTGAAAAAGAAACAGCATATATGCGAAATTTTTGTTAGTAAATCGTATGATATACAAAGTACATAAAAATAGGATGAAAAGAAAAGGCTTTCATTGTACAATGAAAGCCTTTAGTGAATTGAAAAATCCATAAACACCTATTTTTCTGGGTATTTAAAAATCTTATCAAATGTATTACATAGTCAAGTCTTATGTGTAAACTCAATCTTATGCTATTGTTAAACCTGTTTGTTAAAAATGGGAGTAAGTGGTTTTGTTATATTTTGATTATCAGATAAATATAAAATATGAAAAAATAGTTGATTAAAAAAATTCACTAACATTAACATAACTTTCACACTGCATCATCATATAAAAGTAACCAGTTAGTAACATAGGGGTAACATTGTAATGGTTTCTTTGCACCGAATTGAAAAACCAAATAATCAAATTTTTATTTATTATGAAAAAAGCCTTATTTTTCTTACTATCATTAGCATTTGCTTCTACCTTTGCACAAGGGAATATAAAAGGAGTGGTTAGTGACAAAGAATTGGCCGGAAGTCCATTACCTTTTGCAGATGTGTATCTTAAAGATACTACAAAAGGAACAACTACAGATTTTGATGGGAACTACTTAATCGAAAATATTGATCCAGGTACTTATACTTTAGTAATAAGCTTTGTGGGTTACGAAGCGCAAGAGTTTCCTAATACAGTAGTTACAGATGGTGAAACCTTAACCGTGAATGCAACATTAAGTGCTTCAGCAGCCTCTTTAAGTAATGTGATTATTCAAGGAACATCTGCTGTTAAGGAGAGTGAATCTGCTTTGTTAATTGAGCAGAAGAAGGCAACAGTTATAAAGGAGAGTATTGGAGCTCAGCAAATGAAAAAATTAGCAATTTCAAATGCTGCTGCTGCTACAGCTAAAATTTCAGGTGTTACTAGAAATGAATCCTCTGGTGATGTTTATGTAAGGGGGTTAGGTGATAGATATTTGTCTACGACACTAAATGGATTACCAATACCTTCTGATAATATTGAAAATAAAAATATTAGTCTAGGTTTGTTTCCATCTAATGTTATTCAAAACGTAGGTATTAGTAAAACGTATGCAGTTGATAAGTATGCAGATCAAGCATCTGGAAATGTAAATATTGTTCCAAAAGAGCATAGTGGTAGTAAGCCCAAATTTAGTATTAGTTTAACATCTGGGGCAAATACAAATGCAATATCAGGTGAATTTAGAAGAACGCAGAATGCTAATAATACATCATTAGGGAATTATAGTAGTGATTTGACAAACAGACAAGCTTTAACACAAGAGTCTTGGAACTTTACTACAGAAGATAATCCTATTAATATAGGAGTTTCAGCAACAGCAGGTGCCAAATTATTTAATGTTTGGAGTGTGTTTGCTTCTGTTTCTCATTCTGTATCTCATTCTGATCAAAAAGGAGATTTTAAAATTTATGAAGAAAATTTTATTAATGATTTTGCTTCAGATGCTGAAACATTCAATACAACTGTTGTTACCAGTGCTTTGTTGAATAATACATTCAAAGTAGCTAGTGGTCATAAATTGAAGCTTACAGGACTTTACATAAATAATTTGAATGATCAAGTAAATGAATTTGGTAGAAATGGTGAAGCTGTGTTTTTTGAAGAAACTGATACGGGTGTTGGTAATCAATTTGTAAGAGATCAAAATACAAAGCAAACAGAATTAATAGTTTTACAAGGTTCTGGAAAGCATAAGTTATCAGATAATGATAAAATTGAATGGGGTGTAGGTTTTAATGTTGTAGATGCAAGAGAGCCGAATAGAATAAGAAATGAAGTAAATATTTTTGGAGATAATGATATTCGTTTTGGTACACAAGGAGCAACTCAGCAAAGGAAATCTGCTCAAATTATACAAGATGAGGAGCTAAATGCTTATTTAAATTATAATAGAGTCATTATTGATTCTGATGAAAATACCTTAAAAGTAAATTTGGGTGGAAATTACAGAAGTAAAGATAGACAGTTCGACTCAAGAGTTGAATCTTATAATTTAGGTGATGCTCCAACTATTCTATCTGTAAGTTCTTTTGATAACCTTGATGAAGGGCTATCTAATTTAGATAATATAACTAGAGGTTTCCTTGAAATTCCAGAAGATCCGCAATCAGATTTATACGACGGAGAATTAAAAGTTAGAGCTGGATATTTAAGTACTGATTTTTCATTTGGTAAATTTTCTGGAAACTTAGGAGTGAGGTATGAAGAAGATGAAATAAACTTACCACAATGGGATGTTACTAATCAAACACCAGGTGCAGATAGATTTTTATTTAGTGATTATGAAAACTTTTTACCAAGTTTTAATTTAAAATATTCTCTAGATGAAGATGATAGAATGGCTTTAAGGCTAGCGGGAAGTAAAACAATTACTTTACCTGAATTTAAGGAAATTGCACCTTTTGAATATACAACTCCAAATGGAAGACAAGTGCAAGGAAATCCAAATTTGATAGCTTCTACGAACTACAATATAGATTTAAAATATGAGTTTTTCCCAAGCTCAGGTAAAGTACTTTCAGGAACACTATTTTATAAACAAATTCAAGACCCTATAAATAAGGCTCAAGCTAGAGGAGCCGCAAATAATTTATCATTCTTTAATACTTCTGAAAAAGCTGAGATTTTAGGAATTGAACTTGAAGGAAAATATGATTTTGATTTAAAAACAGATGGGGCAAATTTAGCAGTGTTGTCGAATGTGACTTTTATGGATCATAATCAAGATTTAAAAGCAGCAAATTCTGAAATAGGTCAAAATGAAGAATTTAGATATGGTAATACAACTGAAACTGGATTGCAAGGGGCTTCAGATTGGATTGTAAATTCTTCTTTAACATTTTCTGATAAAAAAGAAAAAGAATTTGTAGCTACGTTAACTGGTAATTATTCATCAGAAAAAATATTTGCACTCGGTAATTCTGAAGATGTTAATGCATTTGATGAACGCTTTAATGATGAGATTATTGAAGAAGGCTTTGTTACATTGGATATGATTTTAAGTAAAATAGTTGCTAAAGGGTTAAAGTTAACTGTTGTTGGAAGGAATTTGCTAAATCCAAAAATAGAGCAAACACAACTAATTACAAATCCGTTAAATGGAGTGGTTTCAAAAGAAACTGTATTGTCGTACAGAAAGGGAAATGTGTTTAATGTTAAATTATCATATAATTTTTAAATAAAACCAAAATAATCAAAACTAATAACATGAAAAACTCAGTAATTAAATTAGGATTAATTTCTGCATTACTTACAGGTATTACTTTTACAAGCTGCAGTGATGATGATGATATAAGAAATGAACAATCAGGTGAAGTGCCAACTGTAGCAGATGTTTTTGAGAATCTTAATAATGGGATTTTAAACGGAAATATCGATAGAGATTTTACTTTAAATGCATCTGTTTCGTATAAATTGACAGGTATATTTAGTGTTCAAGAAGGAGCAACATTAACAATACCTGCGGGCACTCAGATAACAGCAGATGCTTCAAATAGCAGAGAAAATTATATATCAGTACTACAAGGGGCTAAAATTAATGTAGAGGGTACTGTTAACAATCCAGTTTTAATGATTTCAGAAGAAGAAGGACGTGGAAATTGGGGAGGATTGGTTATTACTGGTAAAGCTAAAACCACTGAAGGAATTGATGCAACTGCAGAAATTGGTAATTTAAAATATGGAGGTGAAGATGTAGAAGATAATTCGGGAAGTATCAAAAATCTAGTGATTAGAGGAGCTGGTGCAATTATTTCTGGTGATAGTCAATTTAATGGGTTATCATTATATGCTGTAGGATCAGGAACAACACTTGAAAATATAGCTATTATTGATGGAGATGATGATGGGATAGAATTTTTTGGAGGTTCGGCATCTGTTAAAAATTTATATGTAAAAGATGCAAAGGACGATGCTATTGATTGGACAGAAGGATGGAATGGATCTATTACTAATGCATTCGTTGACCAGGCATTGAATGGATTTTCAACTGTTGTTGAGGCAGATGGTATCAATAATAATCCAACAATTACTAATTTAACTGCTAAATCTTCATTAGGTGGTGGTACTGCATTACAGTTTAAAAAGCAATCTGGAGCAACCATTACTGGTTTATCTTTAACAGGTTTTGATATTAGTGTTGATAGACCACAAGGCTCTGAATTGGTAAATATTAATATTGAAGGAGCTCCTGTAGTAGAGGCGGAAACTTATGAAAATGCAGCGACTGTTGATATTACTTCAAATGAGTGGGATTTCATAAGAGCAGAAACTCAGCTTTTTAATGATTTACCAAGTGAAATAGCAGAAAACACAACTCTAGATGCTAATATAATTTATAATTTAACAGGTATTACTTCTGTAAAATCAGGAGCAACATTAACGATCCCTGCAGGAACACGTATCATTGCTAATGGTAGTAATAATAAAGAGAATTATTTAGTAGTATTACAAGGAGCTAAAATTAATGTTGAAGGATCTGTAGATAATCCAGTCATAATGACCTCGGAACAAGGTAACGCTGGTGAATGGGGAGGTTTAGTTATCACTGGTAAAGCTACTACGACAGAAGGTGTTGATGCTACAGCTGAGGTTGGTAATTTAAACTATGGCGGTAATGATGATGCAGATAACTCGGGAAGTATCAAAAATTTACAGATCGTAGGTTCTGGAGCTATAATCACTGGTGATAGTCAATTTAATGGTTTGTCATTGTATGCAGTAGGTTCGGAAACTGTATTAGAGAATATTGCTATTATTGATGGAGAAGATGATGGTGTTGAATTTTTTGGAGGTACAGTAAGTCTTAAAAATCTTTATGTTGAGGGAGCTGAAGATGACGCTATTGATTGGACCGAAGGTTGGAATGGTACTTTAGAGAATGCATATGTATCTCATAAATCTAAATTTTCAACAGTAGTTGAGGCTGATGGAGTAAACAAAAATCCAACAATTAAAAATTTAACAGCAGTATCGACTGTTGATGAGTTTGAAACGGCTCTACAGTTTAAAAAAGAATCAGGAGCAACAATTACAGGGCTTTCATTATCAGGGTATGATATAGTTTTAGATTTCCCTCAAAGTGGTCCAGTTGCAAATGTGCAAATTGAAGGAGCTGATGCGGATGTAAATGCAAAGTATGATGCTGAAGAAACAGTAGATTTTTCAGGAATTGATTTCTTAGAAAAGCTTATCAACTAATTTGTAATTACATATAACTGTATAGCAAAAAAAAGACCGCAATTCGCGGTCTTTTTTTGTTTCATATTAAGTCCATGCTGTGTAATGAATACAAATTATTTCAAATAACATACAAGTAGATCACTTTAAATTATTATAAAATATGTAACTACTCATTTAATAATCACTTAATAAGTGTTGTGGTGAATAAGATTTTAGTAGTCAATACCTTAGAGTATAACTTAAAATTTAATTCATTATGAAAAAATTATTGTGCTTACTAATAGCATTAACATCAATTAGTATTGCTTTTGGGCAGTCTAGAAAATACCACAGATTAAAATTCTTAACACATACAGCATCCGAAGTAGCTAGCTATTGTAATAGTTCACTCCCCAGAAAAACATTTAAAATAAATTTAATATTGGAAAGAAAGCTTGAAGAGGGTAAGGTATATAAATTGAAATTAGAAGAAAATTTATCTAGAGCAGCATATTATTACATTGAAAGTTCTAGTAGTCGATCTAATCAAGATGCGGATGAAACTTATAATGTAGATGTGTTGAGTGAAGCTGTAAATTTATGTAATTCAAATCCAGGTACTGGCGGGGGAGTTACACCTCCTTCAACACCACCAACACCATCAGGAGAACCAAAATTAACTCTTGATAAAAATCAAACAACAGTGTTTAGCGATTGTAGTAGCTGTTCATTTGTGAACGATAGTCATTTATTACGTGGTTTTATTAGTTCTTTTAATATTTCTGCTTCAATTCGAAATACAGGTAATGCAGCTTCAAATAATACAACTTTAGAATTTTATGGGTCAAGAGATACTAAGCTAGATAGTGGAGATAAAAATGCTTTTAGAGATGTTACAATACCAAGTTTAAGACCTAATAATGTTGGAGGAGGAAGTGTTACTATATCTGCATCAGATATTATATTTGATACTTTTACGCCTGGTAATTATAACTTATTATTTGTAATTGATGGTAAAGTTATAGGTTCAGTTCCATTCAGATTTTCTGCAACAGCATCAGGGTTTAAAACGTTAAGTAGTTTGGAAGAAAAGAATAAACCAAAACAACTAAAAATCTTCGACCTAACGGGTAGAATTATTCTTGAAAAAACAATTGAATCAGAAGATGATGAAGAAACAGTGAAAAATGAACTAAAGGCAGGTTTATACATTATAAAATCGGGGAACAAAAGTTATAAGACTTATAAAAATTAGTTACTCATAATGTTGTAGTATTATAAGCTTTGAAGTCATTAGAGTAAATAAAAAAACAGCGTTATCTAAATAGTCAGATAACGCTGTTTTAAAATAAAGTCATTAGAAACAGTAATTGATATTAAAGTAAATGACTGCTTTATAATACTCTTATGATGCTTTCTTGTTTTGTTTTGCTAATTCAATTAAATCAACATCATTACCAAGTAATACTTCGGTAGGGTTGATACGTCCTTCTTCAGGACCATTTTCTAATTTTAATACACCACGAGGACAAACGGCTGAACAAATACCACAACCTACACAACTTGAACGCACAATATTTTCTCCTTTTTGCGCATAAGCACGTACATCAATCCCTTGTTCGCAATAGGTAGAACAGTTACCACATGATATACACTGCCCTCCATTAGTAGTAATACGGAAACGCGATTTAAAACGCTGTACCAAACCAAGGTAAGCTGCCAATGGACATCCAAAACGACACCAAGTACGGTTACCAAAAATTGGATAAAAACCTGTTCCGATAACTCCTGCAAACCAAGCCCCTATAAAAAAGCTGTAGGTATCTTTTATCCACTGCGATTTAATTCCAATAAATGAATCGGCTCCCGAAAAATAACAATATAAGGTAACCAATGTCATAATCAATGAAAAAGCCAATACTCCATGAATAATCCAACGCTCAGTTTTCCAAGCTAAAAGAGATTTGTTTGAGTTTTGACGGTAGGGATCACCTAAAGTTTCGGCTAAACCACCACAACCACAAACCCATGAGCAGTACCATCTTTTCCCAAAGAAATAAACCATTAATGGAACAACAACTAGTGTGAGTACAATACCCCAAACTAAGATAAAAATACCAATACCACCGCTACTTGTTAAAGCATCTATATTCCATTCAAAAAAGAAATCATAATCTAAAGGAAAAGCATTTTTAAAATCATAGCCGGGCATATTTAAGCTAGTCATAATTTCTGGAATCAAAAAGGCAAATACAATTTGAAAGAACAATACAGATGTTGTTCTCATAATTTGATATTTATTATGTCGGTATTTGATATACATACGCACTCCCATTACAATCATAATAGTACAGTATAAAAAACCATAAACAAACCATTGGCTAGCAGGGCCGCCATTTAAGGCTTTACTAATAGGGTCTAAAATAAAGGTCCAATTGACCACATAATCAGGGGCAAAGTATAATAATAAATAAAATACGACTAAGTAAACCAATACTCCCCAGGCAATCCAACCGCGGTTGGTAGCTGCATTGTGATAAATATGATCATTTTTAATTCCGGGTTTACCTAATAATATTAGGTTAGGAAGAATGAATAATAAAGCTCCAATAATACCTAGCCCAAAGGTAAGCCACCATAATAAGCCTTGATTTTCAACAACGAATCCTTTACCCGATTTTTTGGCTAATTCAAAACCAAAAGTGTGTGGTTTTTTCCAAATTACTTTGTCCCATTCTTGCTTTTCTTTATGAACATTATTTGATTTTTCTAAAGCTGAGCGTACGGCTGAAGAAAAAGTAAAGGGACTTGTAAAATTTTTATCCGTTACGGTTTGTTGTAGTTCCTTTTCAAGTAGTTCGCTTTTTATTCCATTGTCATTAATGAATTTAGAAACTGTTTCTTTAGAGGCACTAAACTCTCCAAGAAATAAAATGGCTGTAAAAATGCTTAGTGCAGCAATAAAAATTGCTAGACCTGTGTATTTAATTGCTTTCATGTCTTTGTATTCTTATTGTTTATGCAAAAATGCGTTTCCAGCTTTTTGACTTGACTTTAATTTGTTTGTTATTTTCGCTATTGTATTTAGTTACAATTTCTTTTTCGTATTGACTGTAAAATTCGGGATCAAAATTAGCGTCTTTTAAGTGCTCTAATACATAATCCACGGTTTGTTCTTCGGTAAGCCAGCGGTCAAATATTTCGTGTCTCATTCGAATTCCAAACGTATTAATTCCAATAAATTTGTTTGTATTTTTATTAAAATTGATATTGATACATTTATTTCCATCGGCATGTTCCCAATAAAAATTTGTTTCTCCATCTTTAGGCTGTGCCCATACCCAACCATAGGTTTGGTATTCAATATCTAAAAATTTAGCACTATTAAACCAATGACCAGGACTATATTTTGTTGGCGTACCACAGATTGTTCGGGCTAAGGTTTCTCCCATCATACGACCAGTATACCAAACGGCTTCGATAGGTCGGCGTTGATTAATACCTTCGTGCTGCTCGGCACAATCGCCTATGGCGTATACATTGCTAACATTAGTTTCTAAAAAACGATTCACTTTAACCCCACGTCCAATTTCTATATTTGAGGCTTTTAAAAAATCAATGTTAGGCGATACACCCGCAGTAAGTCCAACTACATTACATTCAATTTCTTCACCTGTTTCTGCAATAACAATGCTTTTTACATTGCCTTTTCCGTCGTCGTTAATTTCTTTTAAGTTTACCCCAAGGCGTAAGTCAATATGATGCTCTCTAATATGTCTGTTAATCATATCAGACTCTCCGGGGGGCAATACACCATTCCAAAAACTATCTTCTCTAACTAAAAAAGTAACAGGAATATCGCGGGTCAGTAGCATTTCGGCCATTTCAATACCAATTAAGCCACCACCAACAATTACAGCACGCTTACAGGTTTTGTTATCTGGAGCATTTTTTTCGAGCATGTCTAAATCTTGTTTAGAATATAAGCCCTGAGCTCCATTCAAGTCCTGACCAGGCCATCCAAATTTATTAGGTTTCGAGCCTGTTGCTATAATTAGTTTATCATAGCTTAATGTACTTTTATCGGCAAAATGAAGTTCATTTGCAGCGGTGTCTACATGAGCTACATATCCTTTCTTCAAATCGATACGGTTTTTTTTCCAAAACCAATTTTCATAAGGCTGTGTGTGTTCAAATTTCATATGCCCCATGTAAATGTACATAAGCGCTGTGCGCGAAAAAAAGTAATCTGTTTCAGCAGATACTACTGTGATTTTTTTATCAGACAGTTTTCTAATATGTCTGGCAGCAGTAATCCCCGAAATACCATTTCCTATAATGACTACGTGTTCCATAGTTGAATATCTTAATTATTAGCATTTTCAAGTTAGGAATTATGTCGAAAATAAATTACAATACTTATGCTCATAAACATAATTTAGAAGGGTTATAAAGTAATTTGTTTTGGTAATTTTTGGAAAACCCTTGCGACTAGCCTGCGTAATCATACAGAAACATTCTCGACTTATCGAACAGTAATTTAAAAAGAATTAAAAAGTGATTGATATGAATATGAAGATAAGAATATTACTATTATTGTTTATTACCGGAGCCTTCAGCTCTTTTTCTCAACAAAAATTTAAAATAAATGAATTAACAATTACAGGGAACAAAAAAACGAAAGCTAGTTTTTTATATCGAATAGCTAAGGTAAAGGTAGATAGCACTTTAGATAGTTTGAAAATTCAGACAGATATTGAACGAATTAAGCGTTTAGATGGTATTGCTTATGCAACATTTACAGTTGAAAAACAGGGTAACGGCTACAAAGTTAATTATGATTTAAAAGAAAATTTTAGCATCATTCCTGGTTTAAGAATTGGCGAAGCAAATAACGGAGATTTTTCATTTAGAGCCTCGTTGTTTGAGTTTAATGGTTTAGGGAGAAATATAATTTTTGGAGGATTTTACAAACGCGAAGTGTTTAATTCTTTTGGAATATTTTTAGAGCATCCTTATTTATTTACAAATAAACTTGGACTAGGCTTTAATTATCAGGACGACAGTACGCAACAACCTATTTTTTTTCCTAACGATCAAGTAAATTATATTTACACCCGACGTGGTCCTGAATTAACTTTGTTTTACGAATTGAATTTTAATAATCGTTTTGAGTTAGGCACAAAAATTTTTAAAGAACGTTATCGTGTTATTCAAGGTGATCCAGAAAATGAGGGGCTTACTGATTTGATTGAACCAGAATTAAATAAAACACTAATTAGAGGATCTTATGAATATGTAGATATTGATATCAACTATCAAAATTTATCGGGATTTAGAAATTTTACAGATATTAATTATTTTATTGGAGCCGAAGGTTTTTTGCAAACAGATTACATTATAAACAACACAAGTCAGTATTATAAACGTATTGGAACACAAGGGAATTTAGCGACACAATTACAAGTTCAAATTAGTAATGCTGTTGAAAACACTCCTTTTGTACCTTTAACTGTAGATAATCAATTAAATACTCGTGGCTCGGGTAATACTGTTGATCGAGGGACTAGTTTGTTTGCATTAAATACAGAATATAGACATACAGTATACGAAAAAGGATGGTTTGTAATACAGAGTAATGCTTTTGTAGATGTTAGTGGTGTGCAACGACCAAATCAAGATTTTGGGGATACGTTTAGCGACGAAACGTTAAGGGTATATCCAGGTGTGGGGGTGCGTTTTATACACAAACGTATATTTAATGCAGTAATTCGTTTTGATTATGGAGTTAATGTTACTGGCAATGGCGATAATGGTTTTGTATTTGGAATAGGGCAATATTTTTAACTTAAAAAAGCAGCCTTATTATTTCCTTTTTTTAAGCATAAAGAAAACACCTCATTTAATTAAAATGAGGTGTTTTCTTTATAAATAAGGTAAACAGTTTTAATGTGTTTTTAATAGCTAAACACTTGCTCTATTTGTTTGAAAATCAAAAAATTAAAGATTATTCCTACTTATGTTGTGAAGCTAACATTTGACATCTTTTTTTCACAAAATTTTAAATATTTACAAATTATTTTGATGTTATTTTGTGAAGCTTCTAATAATCAACACAAAAATTAGAGGCGCTTTAACTTATTAATAATTTTAAATTTTCAAGCTATGAAAAAGCAATTTACAATGTCAAAATTATCATCTAATTTTGCTAAATCACTATTTATTTTATCATTACTATTAGGTATTAATACCTATGCTCAATCTAGAGCTTCTTTAATTAATACAGGTACTGGAGAATTAGCTTCGCCTAGATTTAATGAAGAATTTGTATCATTTGGTCAGGCAGGTACATTTTTTGAGCAAACTCCATTTACTGCTATTGGCGAAACTTTAGTAGCACAAACAGCAAGACAAATTATAGAAACAAGACGTACTAAAGATTTTCAAACCTGGAGACTTGTTAGTGCGGCAAATAATGCAGTGCAAATTATCAATTTTGTATCGGGTAATGCCATTGCAGCTCAAGGGCAAAATGCAGTACGCCAACAGGCAAATAATAGCGGAAACTCGGCTCAATTATGGAGACAAATTGGAAGTGGAAGTGCTACAAGATTTCAAAATGTACAAACAGGGAAGTATTTATCTGTAAACAGAGCTGGTTTTTTAGTTCAAAGAAACTTTTCAAGAAATAACAGGTTCCAACAATGGGCAGTTAATACATTTATAGAGGCTGCTGATATCGATTTTATTGTTGCGCCTAACCCAGCGACTACGGGTACAACAACTGCATTTATTACAAGTAATACGGCTTTCGAAAACTTAACAGTTAGAGCAATGACTCAAAGTGGAAGAACGATTTTTTCAACGGTGGTTGATATTCAAGAAGGAGCAAATGAAATAGCAATTGATGTTAGCAGAAGCCCAAGAACTTTTACTAATACGGTATTTATTATACTTGAATTAGAAAATGGAGAACAATTAGCTTTTAAACCTATCATGGTTTTAAACTAGTTATGTACTATTTAATTTGTGATATAGAACTCACGTTATATTAGAATATAAATGCTGTTTATTACATAACTAAAGTGCTAGTACATTCCTTAAAAATCAAGGTGTATTAGCACTTTTTTTAGGAGTTAATTATAATTTATAATGCCCATTAAAACGGAAGTTCTTTTTTTGCAATGCTAAGATTGTTTCTCGTAATATTATTGTGAAAATTAAGAATAATAATGTGTGTAAAATATAATAAAGTAAGTCGACCTAGATGCATTTAGCTTTAAATAGCGAGTACTTTAAAAGAGAAGGAATAATAGGTGGAAGATTTTTTACTTTACATTTTTTTTATAGTAAGCAACTAAATTGTCTGTAGGGGCGCCAAGCCATTTTTTTATATACATCATCCAATAATGATATTGTAGTTTTGCAATGCCATTTTCTATATACCTTCGGGACGATGAAGTAATCCATTGCTGAATGACCACAAACTGTTTTTGCTTATACAGCCTTCTAATAAGATTAAAATCTTCAAAAATAAGATGTGTTTCCGGGAAACCATTAAGTTGCTCAAACAAGGTTTTTTCAATAAATAAGGATTGATCACCACCGCGAAAAAATTTCACATTAAATTGAGTAAACCACCCAGCTAAACGCAACCACCAATGGTTGTGATCAAATTTCATTTTAAAACAGCCTGCTAAGTTGTTTTTTGCTATTTCTTGCTTAATATAATGATCAAAATTTTGAGGAGGATAACTATCAGCATGCAAAAAATAGAGCACATTTCCTTGGGCATATTTAGCGCCAAAATTCATTTGCACGCCTCTTCCTTTAGGCGAATTTAGTAATGTTATGTTATTTGAGTTTGAAAAACCGTTTACCAATTGTTGTGTTCCATCAGAGCTTCCTCCATCAACAACTAAAATATGAGTTTTTTGAGGGTGCTTAAGATTTTTTTGTAAATGAAAAAGCAACTCATTAATATGAGCTGCTTCGTTAAATACGGGTATAATAATCGTTAGATTCAAGGGCTTTTTTTTACTAATACAAAAGTACTATTATTTTGATGCGTTTATTGACCAGTCATAAGATTTATAGCCTCTTTCTTTTTGCTTATTAATATTTACTTTTGAATATTGATTGATAAAATTAATAACAGTGCCAGATTTTGCTTTAAAATCTTTTTTGTACCAATCAAATAGCTTTGAAACATTTACTGTATAACCTGTAATAGTATTGTAAAATGGATCATTAATAAATTCAGTAGTTTGTCTATCTAACAGACGTTCTAAGTTTTCTGAAGTATAAGGAATTTGAATTAATCGAGGGCATGATGCCGATGCGCAATTAATGGCAAAATGTATTCTTGGTTCATTAAAACCTCTTAATATTTCATGCTCTACCTGTCCTAAACTCATTGATTCACCATTTATGATAAAGAATTTTTGCTTCCATGGAGAGTTCAATGATTTTATACTTGATACAGGATAGTTGTTTACAATTAATTTTACTGTAAAGGCATTATATACATTTATCCAGTAAGAAATTTTATCTGCTCTTGTCCACGTGCCATCAATTCTGGTGCTCGACAAAAGTCTTAAAAATCCGTTGAATTTTTTTATGTCATTTTGAAAGCCTTTGTAGTTTACTTCTCCTGTAGCCGATACATTCTTTTTTAACAATGTTCCCCAAATTTCGTAATCAACTTTAGAATTTTTAGCAGTGTATTTTGAGCTTTTTTTGGCTTTAGGAGTGTATGCTCTTATTGAATATATTGGGTTGTTAACATCTATTGATGCCAATTTGTTTTCTTGTGCGCTTAATTGTACTGAAGCTATAAAAACAAAAAGAAAACTTGCTATAGTATTTATGGTTTTCATAATAATTTTTTTTAATCTATCTGTATTTTTTGTCGGAAGTAACTCTCAATTATTACAAAATGATTAAAATAAAAAATTAAAAGACTTAGTATTTTGTTCAATCATTTGGTGTTTAGCGTATAGAAAAAATGCGAAAAAATATTTTTTCGCATTTTAATCTTTTTAAAAAAAGCTAACTAACATGAAACCTAATTATTTTTTATAATAGCTTTTTGTGTGTTTTAGCAACATCCTCCTCCATCGTAATGAAAAGTAGATTCGCTAAAATAAATATCATCTCTATTTAAAGCTTTTAGTGCATCCGAAGTTTTATCGCAAATAGCCAAAGGTTGATTTTTTAATAAAATATGTCCTTTTTTGTCATCAAAATAACCCTCATTACCGTAATAAATGGCAGCTTTTCCTGTAAAAATACAAGGGCCATCTTCGGGCATTGGATCTTTTATAGCAGCAACTTCAATAGATTCAATATAAATCAATTCATCGGTAGGATAATTTTTAGGGTCCAAAATGCGGTAAGGTTTTCTTGCTCTAATTTCAATAGTTCCAAAACCAACATCAGTTAAGGCTTTTACATACTCGGCAATAGGTAAACTTCCGCTTAAGCATAAGGCACGTAGGCGCTCATCATTTCTTAAGGTTTCGTTCATGGGTTGTTCGCAAGTTGGATCACTCATTACTAACCTGCCATGTGGTTTTAATACGCGGTACATTTCTTCAATGGCACGTTTTAAATCTTCGGCTTTAAAAATATTAAATAGGCAGTTTTGAGCTGCAACGTCAATGCTATTATCTTCAACAGGTAAATTAAGTGCATCTCCTTTTTTAAGATCTACAAATTCACTTTTAAACCAATCGTTAGTGGCTTCGGCTTCAATAAAATTTTTACGAGATGCTTCTAACATTTCGTCAACGACATCAACACCTACAACACCTCCCTTTTGACGGTTAAAGTATGAAAATTGTAATAATTCCATACCCCCACCAACACCTACATAAAGCATTTTAGGGTTGTTTGAAAGGTCGCGAGCATGTACGGTGCTTCCGCAGCCATAATTCATTTCCTGCATTATTTTAGGAATGGAAAGACCTGGTAACTCCCAAATAGGATTAGTTGTACAACATAAACCTACATCGGGTGTAAGTGCGGCTTCTTTATATACATCGTGTGTGGTATCTAAATAACTCATAGTTCTCTTTCTTTATTCTTTTTTAGAGTTAGGTATTCAGGTTTTGGTATAACCTGGTCCTAGTATTGGGGGAATTCCCTAATTATTTACAATTGGGCAATTAAATTTTTAAATAAGGTAATCATTTGTGGCTCGGCTTTATGTGCCATTTCAATAATTTCGTTTATATCTACTGGAGCTAAATTATCTGGGTCACATTCATCGGTTAAAACAGAAACTGCAGTAACTTTAAGGTTTAAATGATTGGCAACAATTACTTCGGGAACAGTGCTCATTCCTACCGCATCTGCACCAATAATTTTAAGGAAACGGTATTCTGCTCTAGTTTCTAATTGCGGACCAAAAACAGAGGCGTACACTCCTTCATGTAATTGTATATTTTCTTTTTTAGCAATTGCCTTTAATTTCGTATTTAAATCTTTGTTATATGGAGCACACATGTCCGTAAATCGTGTTCCCATTTGTTCTACTCCTTTAAAAGCTAAAGGAGAATTCCCTTGTAAATTGATATGATCATCAATGAGCATCAATTCACCTTTTTTAAAGTTGAGGTTAATTCCGCCGGCAGCGTTTGAAACTAGTAAAGCTTTTATACCTAATTCATTCATAATACGAACGGGATAAGTAATATCCTGCAGGCTATAGCCTTCATATAAATGGAATCTTCCCTGCATTACTACTACTTTTTTTCCTTCAATAGTACCGTAAATTAGTTTTCCTTTATGGAATTCAACAGTTGCAGTTGGAAAATGAGGAATATGATTATAGCTTATTTCTATAGGATCTTCAATGTGGCTAGTTAATTGACCTAGTCCTGTGCCTAAAATAATACCAATTTCGGGTTTGTTAAAACCTTTGCTTATTAGGTATTCAGCTGTTTCGTTAATGAATTTAATCATTTGTTGCGTATTTTATAAATGCTTTAAAAGCTGCTACATCCTTTATATCGTCTAAATAATCGACATCATTTTTAGGAGGAAGTTGCTCAAAGCTATATTTTTTTAAATTATTAAGTGTGTCTTTTAACACGGTATTAGTTCCCCAATTTTTATCTTTAAAAATAGTAGGAATAGGTTTTGAAAGTCCTAATAAATAAAATCCACCATCAGTGGCAGGTCCAATAACAGCATCGTTGTGTTGTAATTTTTTAAAGGCAATTTCAATATCATTTTGTGTAATATCGTAAAGGTCACTACCGATAATAATAATATGTTCATAAGCGTTTTTAAAGCCTTCGTTAAAAGCAAACTCCATGCGTTTGCCTAAATCGGGAGTATCTGGTTGTAGTTTTTTTTGGTAACCGCCTACATTCCAAATGTCATTTTTGCCTAAAGTTTCTGAATACCACACCTGTTTTGTTACGTTTATTTGTTTGGTAACTTTGTGTGTGTGGTTCAATAAAAACACATAAATATCTAAGGCGTTCTGCTGTCCAATATCGGCAGCCAGACGCGATTTTACCTTGCCTAATTCGGGGTTACGGGTAAAAATAAGTAATAGATTTTTAGTTTTGGGGCTTTGCATACATGTAATTTTTATTAAGCGACTGTTCCTTGGCAACTACTTCCTGCTCCAGCAGTACACCCATAACAATGTTGCGAAATTATAATATTTCGATTATTTAGTATGTCTTCATTGTATTCGCTTATATGTTTGATTTTTGATGCTACACCTAATCCAAGCATTTGATTAAAATCGCAATCGTATAAATAACCATCCCAGCTCACTGATATGGTATTTGTGCACATCACATTACTTACTGCCGTAGGATTATAAGCTTCTACTAGACTATACATATAATCTTCATAATTTTCAGAGGCTATTAAGTAGTCCAAAAATCGTGAAATAGGTAAATTAGTTATGGCAAATAAATTATGGAATTGGATGTTAAAATCATCTAACAATGCTTTTTTAAAGTCTTTTTCCATACTCATTTGATCTCCAGGTAAAAATGCTCCCGAAGGATTGTACACCAAGTCGAGCTTTAAATTACTACCAGGCATGCCATAGCCCCTTTCGTTTAACTCTTGAAGGGCTTTAATTGATTTATCAAAAACACCATCACCACGTTGTTTATCGGTTTTGCCTCGTGTCCAGTGGGGCATAGATGATACTACGTGTATGTTATGTTTTTTAAAAAAATCGGGTAAATCGTAATATTTTTTATTGGCTCTTATTATTGTAAGGTTAGAACGTACAATAAAGTCTTTTACTCCTGCTTTGGCAGCTTCTTCAACAAACCATCTAAAATTTGGATTCATTTCTGGTGCGCCACCAGTTAAATCAAGTGTGTGCGCCCCAGTATTTTTAATAACATCCAAGCATTGTAGCATGGTTTCTTTAGTCATTATTTCTTTTCGGTCTGGACCAGCATCGACATGGCAATGCTCGCAAACTTGATTACACATATAGCCTACGTTAATTTGCAGAATTTCAGTCTTTTTCGGTTTTAAAGGAAATTGATTGATTTCTGAAATTTTATCTTTGAACGTAGGAAGCTCTCCATTTTTAAAAATTCCATTACTTAAAATTTCTAATTGGCGTTCCGCATTTGCAAGTTCATTTTTTCTTTTTTGTAAAGAAATTGTAGCCATATGGGGGTATTAAAATTACTAATAAATAAAAATCAAATATATTACTTACATGGATAGCTTTTCATATTTATTCATCATTTGCACTCCATGTACTAATGTTGCGCCCGATTCTATTGCTGCTCCTGCGTGTACTGCTTCCATCATTTCTTCTTTTGTAATACCACGTTGTAAGCCATCTTTTGTATAGGCATCAATGCAATAAGGGCATTTAACCACATGTGATACAGCTAAGGCAATTAACGATTTTTCTCGAGCTGATAGGGCCCCATCTTTAAAAACGCTTCCGTAGTAATCAAAAAATTTATCACCTAATTCTTTATTCCAGTCGCTAATTTTACCAAATTTTCGCAAATCAGCTGGGTCGTAGTAATTACTCAATGTGTACTTGTTTTAGTTAATTAATCGTATTTATTTTAAAAGCTTACAATATTAATTTGTTTCCTTTATTTGAAGTTACTAAATTAAACATCTTTAATTTGTTTATTTCAAATAAAAAAGAATATAGATAGTTCATTCTTAATAAAATTAAAGTGATTTAATATTTAAAAATAAAGTTTTTTTTAGCATCTATTATTACATATTTAAAAAAGAGGTTTTTTTGCTTTTAAAGCTTATTTTTAGAATGTATGTAAGTTATTTAGTTTTTAAACGTTTAACTTAATAGGTTATATTAAAGTAAGTATCATGAAAAATAGTTTATTGAATCCGTTGTATCTGAGTGTATTTCTCTTTTTGTTATTGTGTTCGTGTGAAAAAAAAGATGATTTTTCTGATGTAGACGCAACTACTTTTAATGATATGAATGTTGCAGCAATTTCAATAAAGAAAAGTAAAGAATCGGCACTTTATGCCTTTACACCAAGTAATATAGAATATTTGGATTTAAATTACAATTGGTATGTTAACGGAGAATTGCAATTGAATACCCCGAGTATAAAATCTTTATTTCAATATAACTTTACAGAAAACGGGAATTTCACTATTTGTTTTGAGCCTTTTGAAAAAGAAAGTGATACAGGATCTTTAAATAGAATATGTACAGAATTAAATTTTAATAGTTTTAAAGTTACAGAGTTTGAAAAAGAAATTTTAGTAAACGCATCTAACTAAAATTTTTAATTATAATTAATAAAAGAGTCTGGATTTATTTAATAAATTCAGACTCTTTTTGTTTTAAATTATTATTATTTAGCCGCTTTTATTTCTTTTACAATTTCATCAGTTGTAAAAACGTGACTAGCGATCATTTTAAAATTAACCAGAGCGGCTTGGTAAGCATTCATATCAGGTAAAATGGCACCTGCAGTAGCATCGGAAACTACAGCTACTCTAAAACCAGACTCAACTAAATCTCTCATGTGAGATTCTGTGCATAAGTTGGCAGACATCCCTGCTAATATTACGTTGTTAAATCCATGTTTACGCAATTGTAGTGCTAAATCATTAGATTCTGGGCCATATACTTTATGCGGATTAGTAACCACTACATTGTCTGCTTCAATATATTTTTTATATTGATCTAGCCAATCAGCTCCCGAATTTTCAAAACCATCTGTTTTTAAAGTATGTGAACGATCGAACATATTAATTTTATGCATAAGGGCTTCTAATGCACCTTCAATTTTCCAATTATGGTCATGTTTGTAGTAGTAATGTGGAGATACAAAAACAGTCATATTCTTTTCTTTTGCCACTTTAAATAAAGAATCTAAATTTTCGACAGTGTTGTTTTTGGTAACACTTTTGCCAACAACTCCCCAAGTAACTCCATTTGGACTTAAAAAATCATTTTGAGGATCGGTAATTACTATTGCGGTTTGTGCATCCACTGTAAATCCAGGATCGGGTAATTGAGCAAAGGCATTTAAGCTCGATACTATTGTTAGTAAACTTATTGCTATCTTTTTCATAATGCATTATTTTAAATTAAACATATAATTTGATAATACAAATGTCGGTAGATGAGCTAGTAAAGTGATAGGTAACTATTCCTTAAGAGTTGGCAATTTTTCCCGAATCTTATTTTGTTTAAACTCGGAAGGTGAAATGCCTTCATTTTTTTTAAAAAATCTACTAAATGATTGAATATCTTCAAATCCAATTTCAAAGGCAATTTCTTTGATATGTAATGTGGAATAATGTAATAATCTTCGGGCCTCAAGCATAATTCTTTCTTGTATGTATTGCAATGGGGTTTTTGATCCCATTTTAGAAAACACATTGGATAAGGTTTTAGGAGATTTATGTAATAATTTTGCATAAGATGCTACAGAATGTTTTATTTTAAAATGTTGTTCAACTAAAAAATTAAATTCTCTAACTATATCCGAATCTTCTTTTTTATCTGGGTAATTCTTCTGATTTTTATAGATTCGGGCGCACAAAATTAAATAACGTTTAAGCATCATTTGTAGCATTTCAATTTGCAAACTATCATTCGATTCCATTTCAATAGAAAACATATTCCACAACAATTCAAATTTATTAAGCTCGCCTAAAGGTATATTAATAATAGGTAGTTGCGAAGCTCCAAAAAATAAAATGCCTTTACAGCCTACCTCAGTATCATGATCAAGCACACAGTAAAAAGGTCTATTAAAACGAAGTAATCTAATTTTGCCAATTTTTTTGGCAGTTATTTTATGAAATTCGGTTAAAAAAACAATTTGATTTTGCTTAAAAAAATAGGGCATACCGTCAATAATAAGCTCATTAGCGTCTTCTGTAAACCAAAGCACTGTTAAACCCTCTTCTATTGACTGCTTTAGCTCATAACAGGTGTTAAAGTCTATAATTTCCAATTGTAAATATTCTTGTATGTTACCTAGAAATTTCATTTTTTTTCTTAAAATTTTAATAAAACATATAAACTGTATTATCGCAAATTATTGCCATATTCTTTATAAAGTTAGGTATTAAATAGTAAATTTTAATAAACGAGTTTTTATATAGCATCTATATCTGCTATATTATTAAAATACTAAAATAACGAACAAAAATAACGTATGTTAATATTTGCTAAAACATATTTTTGTTTAGCTTATTAAAGTTATCTTTAAACAAAAAAAGCATGGATGCTATACAGAATTGTATTTCAAAATTAGGTTTTATTAAAGATATTAATTTTAAAATGATGTCGCATTATAACACTCTAATTCAAAATAATGAATTGAAAGTAATGGGAGCTTCGTTAGCATTTTTAAGAAATCAAAAAAAACGATTTTACAACAGTGCTGTTTATGAAATTGATCGTTTGAAAAAGGAGTATTCTGAAGTGGATCTAAATGTTTACGATGACTTTAAAATTAATTTTGCCATCTCAATGGTTAATACAACAAATATTGATGCCTATTTATTACAATTGATTGACATAGAGCAAGATTTTATAGGTTATTACTTAAAAATTATAAGTGTTTTAGATCCAAAAGGAGCGGTTTATAATAGGCTTGTTAATCATATTAATGAAATGAGAGAAAGTTTAACTATGCTTGAACGAAATGTTACTCATCAACAACAACTTTTAATTGCTTAAAAATCATATTTGATTTAACTAAAACAATTTTTGAACTATTTCTACAGAATTTATAAATGTGTTTAGTTCAAATTTATATTGTATCGTTTCAATTTATTGTATAAGGTTTTTCGATCAATTTGTAATAATTTTGCCGCTTTGGCTTTGTTTCCATTAGTTAGTTTTAATGCACGCTCTATAAGAACGGTTTCGTTTTCAGAGTTCTGTAGAGGAGGTAGGGATTCGGTTGGTGAGTTAGCAGTTTTAATATGCTCGGGTAACGTGTCTATTTGAATGGGTTGGTTATTTGTGGAAAGGAGTACAGAACGTTTAATCACATTTTGTAATTCTCTTAGATTTCCCGGCCAATTGTATTTTTTAAAAGCTTGAAGCACTTTGTCATCTAATCCAATACAGCTTTTTCCTAATTCTGTATTTGATTTTTCTATAAATGAATTAGCAAAAAGTGATAAATCTTCATGCCTGTCTCTTAACGAAGGCACTTGTATTGAAAATTCATTTAAGCGATGTAGTAAATCTTCTCTAAAATTTCCGTTTTCAGCCTCTTTACTTAAATTACTATTTGTAGCAGCTATAATGCGGATATCAACATTAAGTTCTGTTTGACTGCCAATAGGTCTAATTTTTCGTTCTTGTATGGCGCGTAATAGTTGTACTTGTAATTCGTAACTTAAATTTCCGATTTCATCTAAAAATAAGGTTCCACCGTTTGCAGTACTAAAATGGCCTTTTTTATCAGAAAGAGCTCCGGTAAAAGAGCCTTTTACATGTCCAAAAAACTCACTTGAGGCAATTTCTTTAGGTATAGCACCACAATCAACAGGGACAAATGCTTCATTAGCACGAATACTAAGATCATGAATGGTTTTAGCTATATTTTCTTTCCCTGTACCACTTTCACCAATAATTAATACAGACATCGGAGTAGGAGCTACCAATTCTATATATTCATGCAGTTTTTTTGAAGCAGGGCTAGTTCCTTTTATAAATTTACTGGGTAATGAAGTTTCGGCTGCTTTAGTGTTGGTTTCTTTTTTCGGTGCGGCAGCAGTGATTTTAGTATTCAATGCCTTTTCAATTACAGAAAGTAATACGGTTGGCTGAATAGGTTTTTCGAGGTAGTCAATTGCCCCTAATTTTATGGCATTAACGGCTAAATTAATTTCAGCATAGCTGGTCATCATAACTATTTTGGCTTTGCTTTCATTTTTAACAAAGGGAATAATTTCCAAATCTTCGCTATCAGGAAGGCGCATGTCCGAAATTACTAAATCAACTTTATGTTGTAGTAATTCTTTTTTTGCCTGTTCAAATGACCCCGCAATGTGTACCTGAAAACCTTTTTTTGTTAAAAAAGTTTCTAGTAAATTGCTAAATGAAACGTCATCTTCTATAATTAAAATATGTTTAGACTCCATAAGAAAAATAGCGATTCAATGTTGAATCGGGGTTGATTTCTAAATAAATTTCAAGATAGTACTTTTCGTTCATTTATGTTTTGAAATTTCTTTAATTTACAGAATAGAATAAATAAGTTAGGTCGTCCAAAAAATTGAACGACCTAACCGAACTAAACATATAAACTATATCATATCTAAAAAACGCGTCTTGAACAGTAGGCGATTTTAGATTTGATATTGTTTGAAACACTGGAAGACTACTCTTCTTTAGCTTCCATGTCTAACCACTCTCCCTTAGCGTTAGCGTACAAAATGGTGGAATTTTCATCTTTTGTATCAAGAACCAACTTGTAAGCACCATCTTGGTTCACAAACGCTTTGGAAATAGTAGCTCCTTCATGCTCCTTTTGTACAGCTTCAACAACTAATTTTGGTAATGTAGCAACATCAATTTCTAAAAAATCTTCTGATACTAACTGCATTTCATTATTTGTTGTTGACTGCACTGAAAAATTTGCTGCAAACACTTGTGTTGAGAAAGCGACGATAGCTGCAAGAGCTGTTAATTTTAAGTTTTTCATGAGTCTATGTTTTAATCTTGTGTAAATAACTTTGAGTACTAATTACATTGAAATAGTTGTGCCATATTTTATTAGGAAGTATTAAACCTTTGGAAAGAGTTGTAAATACAAGTGTTTGGAGTTTTTTTAAGTGATTTTGTTATATTTTGATTAGTTGTGGAAAGTGTGGGTAAGTGTGGAATTTTTCCACACTTTATGTGGGTATGTTGGTATTTAATGTGGGTAAATTGGTATTTGGTCGATCAACACGTATTTCAATTTATCGCTTTACTCATAAAAAAATATTGTTCACTAGTTTATTAATGCTATTCACAAAAAATGAACTTAAACAAATTAGCTAAGGGCATATTGTTTAAAAACTTATCAATTCTAAACATCGAGCAAAAAAGACAATATTAAAAACGACACTTACACTTAATCTGATTAAAATGTATTTTATCTAATTTAATTACAAAATGTTAAATAAATATTTTGTAATTTAATTTTTAGAGCAAATAAATGTGTAACTTGTTGTATTGTAATGTTTTATTATTTTTAAATTGATATTTTGAAACGAAGAAATTTTTTATTTAATGCAATAATAGGATTTACATCGATTTCAATGGTGTTTAGTACTGTTTTACTGTTGGATTCAATAGAGGGGTTTGATTTTTTTGTAAGTAAAGGATTCCAAAATTTATTTAAAAAAATTAAAGGACTTTCATTAAATAATTTGTCGGTCGGATTTAAAAAACAATTTAGTGTTGCTAATGAAATATTATACTGTAAAGGGTTTAAAACAAATAATGAAGTATATAGTCTAGGAAACAATGCATTGGCTGTATTATTTGTTAATGATACTTCTTTTTTAAATAATAAAAAAGCTTTATTGATCCTTACTAAGGATAATTATACTATTCTAAATGAATACCTCTTAAATGAATTAGTACTTTTTTCAGATAATTTCATATATCAGATTTCGGAAACAGATTTAAGTAATGAATTAATTGATTTTTTGAAACCCGTAAGTGTTAAAAGTAATACAGTTTTAGAAAATACTTCATTTCAATTTACTAATGCAACAGGTGGTACGATTACAATTTCTGCAACAGCAAAAAGGAGTTTTACAAAAATAAGTTAATGAAAAATGAATGTATTAGTTATAGGAAGCTTTCCTCTTTGTGGTATTTTATGTGACTATTTATTAGCAGAAAATCACCTTAAAACGGTTTGTGTGGAAAAGGGAAAATATACCGAGACTCAATTGTTAAATTGGGAAAAGTATTTTAAACAATTGGATATTCCCTTAGTGGTGATTAATAAGGAGGTATTTTCAGATCAATTGAAAGAGATATGTTTAAAATATGCTATTGAATTAGTGTTTGTATGTGGTTTTTCAGTTAAAATACCTAAGCAATTATTAGCTATTCCTAAACATGGATTTTTGAATATTCATTTTGGAAAACTACCAGTAAATCGTGGAGCTGATCCCATATTTTGGACATTAAAAAACAAGGAATCGAGTACAGCTATTTCCATATTTAAAATGGATACTTCATGGGATACTGGCGAGATTTTAATAGATCGTTCTTTACCTGTGATTTTTGGGGAAACATGGGGAATGTTGAATAGTAAAATGACATTGAAATTACCAGAGTTAGTAAAGAAAGCACTTGAATTAGTTTTGAATACATCAAATTATAAAAAACAAAATGAAGAATTAGTTACCTATAATAATAGACCCAGTGAAAATGATTTATCCATACAATGGGAGACCCAAACAAGTGATGAAATAGAAGCTTTGATAAATGCATGTAATCCAAAATATCAAGGAGCAACAACCTATTATCAAGGGGGGGCAGTTAAAATTTTAGAAGTTTCGGCTGTGGATTATCCAACACCTTTATTTGGAAGAACTCCGGGCGAAATTATACATGCGCATCCGCAAGAGGGTTTGTTTGTGTGTTGTAAATATGGAAGTCTTGTAAGGATAAATATTTTGAGTACAGATGCAGGTACTTTGACTGGAGCAAAATACGTGAATATAGGAGTTAGCGTTGGTCAACAGTTTACTAGTAAGCCTGATAATACTTTAAAAAAGGAAATAGCATCAGTACTATTATGAAATAAGATTGCAAGTAATTAAAATATATAGAACTAGTAACTAATGAATAGTTATTTAAATGTACAATTTAAGAGTTGAAAATAACTATTCATGGGCTTTAAAAACCCATGATGGTACACCGATTCCATCGGGAACATCTAAAGCTTTTGATAATCAAGGGAATATGGTTTTGGAAGTGACAGGGATTGGAGCATTTAATTTTATGGATTTAGGAGAAAAAAAGTTGCCAGGATATCCTGAAATTAATGAAACCTGAGGAGTATTAGTAAGAGCAATAAGTACCGAGGCTTATTACAGATATGAAGGTCAAGGTCAGCTCATAGCCGTTTTTGATATGTTAGGTACGTGTACATTAAGTACTGTAAACGGAACTCTTATTTCAATAAAGTTAGATGAACTTGTTATTGAAGCTAGTGGGGTTGCAAATTAATAGGAAAAATTAACTAACCAATAAACTATAATATTATGGATCCATTTTTAGCAGAAATTAAATTATTTGGAGGCAGTTTTGCACCAAGAGGTTGGGCTTTTTGCGATGGTCAATTGTTACCAATTAGTGTAAATTCAGCATTGTTTTCTATTTTAGGAACTATTTACGGAGGGGATGGCCGCACCACTTTTGCTTTACCTGATTTAAGAGGGAGAGTACCTTTAGGACCGAGGAATGGTCCTGGTTTGTCTGATTATAGAGAAGGTCAAAAAGGGGGCGCGCAAACCAATATACTCAATATAACACAATTGCCAAGTCATAATCATTCCTATAGTGCTAATTTTAATATTAATGCTAGTTCAGGAAATGCAACAGAGAGCAGTCCTGCACCAGATAAAGTAATCGCTACTCCTGGGGAAATAAGTGGAAGAACTTTTCAGAGTAGTCTAGGTTTTAATGCTGAAACCCCAAATACTCAGATACAAGGAGGGGCAATAAGTGGGGCAACATTACCAACAGGAGGTAATCAATCAGTAAATAATATGCAGCCTTTTTTAGCTATAAATTATATAATTGCTTTGCAAGGAGTTTTTCCTTCAAGAAGTTGATTTGTTTGGGGTTTAATATGATTTTAGGTTTAATGTGTTGTAAATGTATTTTTTGTGGATAGCCTAAAGAATATTTCGCAAAGAATAATAAATGCTGAAAAAGAACATTCGTTTTCGGTAATACAGGAGCTTTTTGATTTTTTTAATCAATTCTCTTTGCTAGTGAATACATCATTTGACACCCAATTAATGCATGGTTTAGCTTTAAGTGAGAAACACGCTGCTGAATGTATATTAGATTACAAAAGAACGTGTAGTTTTATAAAAGGGGTTTATAATGCAATACAAAAATCTATTCATTTAAGTAAAGGAAATAAAGTACATATTTTATACGCAGGTTGTGGCCCTTATGCTGCTTTATTGATCCCTGTTTTGAGTATTATAAAAAGAGAACAATTAGTCGTTACATTAATTGATGTTAACCCTCATTCAATACAGGTGGTTGAAAAGATTGTAAAACATTTGGGGATTAATAAAAGCATTGAAACTATAAAAGTGGCCGATGCAATAGTTTATAAACACCAGCAAAAATTAGATATTATAATCACAGAGACCATGTTTAGAGCACTTACGCGAGAACCTCAGGTGGCAATTAGTGAAAACCTTATTCCTCAATTAAAAAGTAATGGAGTCATTATTCCTGAAGAGATAAAAATAGGTTTTAATTACACCTCGTTTTCAAAAGAACCAATACTAGATTGTGGTTTTGGCAAATATAGAATAAGTCAAGAGTTTGAATTAAATAGACAAGGCTATATAAAAGAATTGTTTTCAATAAATAAAGACACGGTATTTTCAAAAGTAAGGGGGAGTTTCTTTTTTGAAAGTGATTGGATTGAAGTGGATGAGATTATAGAACAACAACTAGATATCTGCATTTATACAGAGCTGAAAATTTTTGGTCAAGAGACATTATTAAAAGCAGAGTCTTTAATAACAAATCCTTATTGTGTAGGGTCTGTTTTGAACATTAGAAATAAAAAATCATTTAAACTGAAATATAAAACAGAGAAGTTGCCTCAATGGGAGGTAATGTACACTTGAATTGAAAAATAATAATCATTATTAATAATAAAAACTACAATAATATGAAACAGAAATATTTTAATGTATTTTGCTTGTGGTTGCTGGCATTTACAATAGGCTTTTCGCAAACTTTAGAAACTTTTGAAACAGAAACAAATAGTTCATTGACTTTTAGTGAAGGAGATGGAACTTTTGTTGCTACTAATAATAGTTTTCGAGTAGTAGGAGATGTAAATACCAGTTTTGGTTGGAATGGTACAGCGGCGGATCAACGTTATTTTGAAAATAGGAGTTCTGATGTAAATGATGGGGCAGTTGCAGGATTTGAGATTGTTGGCGGAGGCACTTTTAAAGTGATATCACTTTATACTTTTGCTGCAACACATGCATTTGAGAATCAAACTGACGAAACATTAACAATTGAAGGTAAAAATGATGATATAACTGTATTTACAATAGTTAAAACCAGTGGCTTTTCGGATGTGGAAAATTTCACACCCAATAATGGATTTACATTTATAGATTTTGCTACTGAGGGCACGTCAGATTTTAGTAATATTGATATTGACGAATTACAGTTTACAACCACTGGTGATTGGGATTATTTCGCGATTGACGCCATTACTTTTGTGGTGCCTTCTTCTAATACAGTACCTGTAGCAGTAGGGCCTACGACTCCAATAGTAAGCGAAGATGATACAAATGTGGCTTTAGCAAATGATATTCAAATCACAGATGCAGAAGGAGATGATCAAACTGTTACTGTTACTGTAACAGGAGGTACAGTGACTACAGGTGGTGCAGGTATTACATTTGGAGGTTCAGGGAATGCTTCGGCAAGTTTTAGCATTCAAGGGACATTGGCAGCAATAAATACTGCTTTAGATGCCGCAACATTTACACCAACAGCAGATTTATTTGGAACGGATGTTGCTTCAATTTCAATTATTTCAAACGATGGAACAATCGATTCAAATAATGCAAGTATTACTTTTAGTATTTCGGCCGTTAATGATGTGCCAAGTTTTACAGCAGGAGCAAATCAGATGGTAAACGAAGATGCTGGGATGCAAACAGTTACTGATTGGGCTTCAGCTATAAGTGCTGGCCCCGCTAATGAGTCAACCCAAACATTAAGTTTTACAGTTACAAATGATAATAACGCATTATTTTCTGCACAACCCGCAATAGATGCTTCTGGGAATTTAACGTATACACCCGCAGCCGATGCAACTGGTTCAGCTACAGTTATAGTAAGTATTTCGGATGATGGTGGAACAGCTAATGGAGGGGATGATACCTCGGCAGATCAAACTTTTACAATTACTGTGAATCCAATCAACGATGAACCAAGCTTTACAGCAGGAGCAAATCAGATAGTAAATGAAGATGCCGGGATGCAAACAGTTACTGATTGGGCTTCAGCTATAAGTGCTGGCCCCGCTAATGAGTCAACCCAAACATTAAGTTTTACAGTTACAAATGATAATAACGCATTATTTTCTGCACAACCCGCAATAGATGCTTCTGGGAATTTAACGTATACACCCGCAGCCGATGCAACTGGTTCAGCTACAGTTATAGTAAGTATTTCGGATGATGGTGGAACAGCTAATGGAGGGGATGATACCTCGGCAGATCAAACTTTTACAATTACTGTGAATCCAATCAACGATGAACCAAGCTTTACAGCAGGAGCAAACGAAGCTGTTAATGAAGATGCCGGAGCACAAACAATAAACGGTTGGGCAACGGTATTGGATGATGGAGATGCAGAAGCAACCCAAACATTAAGTTTTACAGTTACAAATGATAATAACGCATTATTTTCTGTACAACCCGCAATAGATGCTTCTGGGAATTTAACGTATACACCCGCAGCCGATGCAACCGGTTCAGCTACAGTCACAGTAAGTATTTCAGATGATGGTGGAACAGCCAATGGAGGGGATGATACCTCGGCAGATCAAACTTTTACAATTACAGTTAATCAGTTAAATGATACGCCAGTTGTAATTACTTCGATTACTGACGATACGGGCAACAACACATCGGACTTTGTAACTAGTGATAATAGGTTTGTTGTTAATGGTACGGCCGAGCCAGGTAGTACAGTTTCGTTGTTTTTTAATGGCTCTGATACTTTTGATACTGTAGGTGTTGGTGCAACGACTCTAGCAAATGCAATGGGAGTATTTAGTTATGAAATTCCAGAAACGGTGATGTTTCCATTTCAATCAGCCATTACTGTACTTCCTATTTCTGACGGGATGTTGCCAATTAAAATGAGATCTCGTATTAATGGGAGTCAATTAGTGGAATCGGCAGAGCAAATTATTACTATTGACACAGAAGACCCAACGGTTCAAATAACTTCAGTGGAAAGTTCGCCCACAAGTAATGATCCTATTGCAATTACTGTTGCTTTTAGTGAAGAGGTGCTAAATTTTGTAGTTGATGATATTGTAGTTACAAATGGAGTTTTAGAAGATTTTTCAACTTTGGATAATACACTATTTACGGCAAATATTATTCCAGATGGTGATGGAGAAATAACGGTGAATGTAGCGGCAAACATTGCAGAAGATATAGCAGGAAATAGTAATGAAGCTGCTACTCAATTTTCGATTGTTTATGACGATCCAACACTTAGCAATGATGAGCTTGAATTAAATTCGGAAACGGTAGTTATTGTAAATCCAGTTCAAGAAGCTTTGATTATAAATACAGCATTAGGGATTGATAAAGTAACTGTTTATGATTTACAAGGTAGATTAGTACTTACAGAAAATAGTAGCACTAATCAAAATGAAATTTCTATTGACAAGGCGTCTTTATTAAGTTCGGGAACGTACATTGTTCGTATAACAAATAGTTCGGGTACGCTTGTAAAACAGGTAGTTAAAGAGTAATATTTGTAAAATTTTTGTTGTTTTTAAAGTGTAGTTTATAACTCTAAATAAGTATTAAAGCTCAGTAAATTACATTTACTGGGCTTTTTTTATTACTTAACTCACAAAAAGTGACAGTTTGCTAAATTATAAATACTATTCACTAATTAATTGATTATGTAGCTTTTGTGTATTTCTGGTATTCTGTAGTTTTATCAAACCAACTTTTTACACAATAATTATGAAAATCAATTTTTTTTGGTCCGTACTTTTATGTTTGCATTTTTTTGTTAGTAGCCATGCTCAAATTCAGGATGGCGTTATAGATGACCCAGGAGATATAGCCTTTGTGGGTTATTTTTTTAACGGAGCATCGGGGAATAATGAAGGTTTTTCCTTTTTGTTTTTAGATGACTGTCCAGTCGGAACAAAAATTCGATTTGATGACGAAGAATGGACAGGGAGTAGTTTTGATAGCGAAAATAGAGAAGGGCAGATATTATGGGAAAATAATACCAATGGAATTATCGAATCGGGAACGGTAATTACGATTACAAATCCAAGTAACAACTCAGGATTTCCAATTTCAGCTTCACTCGGAGTGGCTACAGAAGACAATGCAGGCTTTGTGTTAACACCCGATGATCAGATTTATGCCTATATAGGAACAAGAGCCGATCCCGAGGTTTTTTTATCATTTATTGGCGAAGATGAATCTTTAAGTGTTGCTAATGCTACTTTATCTGGAACGGGATTAATAAAAGGAGAAACTGCTTTTGTAATAAATAATGGAGGTTTTTATTCGGGGTTAACTGATTGTGAAGGAGAGATTAATTCATGTGTGCTAATGATAAATGATGTGGATAATTGGACATTAGGTGATTTTTCTTTTCCGACAGGAATCCCTAATTCGTTTTCAAATACCAATACTATAGCTACTTTAGGTATTGGCCATATTAAAGCTAATGCTATTGAGTTTTTAGTATATCCGAATCCTACTTCCGATAAGGTAATTGTAAACTCTAATAAAGAAGTTGTTCAAATAGAATTATTAGATATGAGTGGCATAGTTTTATTAAAAGCAGAGGGTCAAAAAGTCTTGGATGTTTCGCTTTTAAGTCAAGGGGTATATGTATTAAGAGTAACTACAAGCGAACAAACACACGTTAAACAGATTGTTAAGTATTAATAGGGGACATGTAATTCTTGATTGAAGGTTTTATTCGGAGATACACGTCTCAGAAACAAAATGTTTTTGAGCGTAGCTCAAGAGCTTACTCAGGGAGTTGAATATTTTTTTGTTTTTCTGAATGGAGAGTTACAGAGGTATTGCTAAATTTGATTTAAATAACGATTTTAAATAGCATCTCATTGAATTCAACGAACACAAGCAGTATATCCGAATTAGCCTATGTTTCTAAAGCAACATCATTATCAGAAAGGCATGTAAAAAACACGTTACAGCTATTAAATGATGGAGGTACGGTTCCTTTTATTTCTCGCTATCGAAAAGAAGCTACAGGGAATTTGGATGAGGTGGCTATTGAATCGATAAAAAAGAATTGGGAGGCATTTCAAGCACTTAAAAAGAGAAAAGAAACCATTGTAAAAGCATTAGTAGAGCAAGGTGTTTTAACAGATCAATTAAAAGCAACTATTGCTTTGGCAGAAAATTTGACTGCTGTCGAAGATATTTATTTGCCCTATAAAAAGAAGCGACAAACCAAAGCGACAATAGCTAAACAAGCAGGATTGGAGCCTTTGGCAAAAATTATAATGGCGCAGCGTGAGCACGATATTAAGTATAAAGCAAGTCAGTTTATAAAAGGAACCATAGCCTCTGAAAAAGAAGCATTAGCTGGAGCGAGTCATATAATTGCAGAGTGGGTGAGTGAGCATACTGCTACTCGGAATTCATTGAGGAGGTTGTTTCAGCGAAAAGCAACAATAACAACAAAAGTAATTAAAGGTAAAGAAACTGAAAAAGAATCCTTAGTCTACGAAGCTTATTTTGATAGTACTGAGCTGTTATCACGTTGTCCATCGCACCGATTATTAGCTATGCTTAGAGCAGAAAATGAAGGTATTGTTCGTTTAAAAATAAGTGTAGATAAGGAAGAAGCGCTCGATCATATTGATCGATTTTTTGCCACTTCAAATAATGAAGCCTGTACCACTATTATTTTTGAGGCTGTGGCGGATAGTTATACCAGATTGTTGGCACCAGCCATAGCTAATGAAACTTTACAGTTGGCGAAACAAAAAGCAGATGAAGCCGCTGTTCATGTTTTTTCCGAAAATTTAAAGCAATTATTATTAGCGGCTCCCTTGGGGGAAAAACGAATTTTAGCATTAGATCCAGGCTTTAAATCGGGTTGTAAATTAGTGTGTTTGGATGCGCAAGGAAAGTTAGTGCATAATGAAACCATTTACCCACACCCTCCACAAAACAAACTTGATGAGGCGATTAAGAAAGTGAAAAGTTTAGTCAATGCCTATAAAATTGAAGCCATAGCTGTAGGTAATGGAACAGCTGCTCGGGAAACAGAACATTTTGTACGTAAAATTCCATTTACTACCGATATTAAAGTGTTTATGGTTAATGAGAGTGGCGCCTCTATTTATTCGGCTTCGCCTATTGCAAGGGCAGAGTTTCCAGATTATGATGTTACGGTTCGAGGAGCTGTTTCTATTGGAAGGCGCTTAGCAGATCCTTTGGCTGAGTTGGTTAAAATAGATCCTAAATCTTTAGGAATTGGACAATATCAGCATGATGTAAATCAGCAATTATTGAAACAAGAATTAGATACTACAGTGGCACATTGTGTTAATGCCGTGGGGATTAATGTAAACACGGCAAGTGAATCTTTATTAAGCTATGTTTCGGGTATTGGCCCTAAATTGGCTAGTAATATTGTAGCATTTAGAACAGAGCATAAAGGAATTTCTTCGCGTAAAGCATTAAATAAAGTAAAAGGATTAGGTGCAAAAGCATTTGAACAAGGAGCCGCTTTTTTGCGAATCAAAAATGGAGAACATGCCTTAGATAATTCGGCAATTCACCCCGAGCGTTATGCATTGGTGAGTCAAATGGCAAAAGACCTTAAGGTAACGCTAAATGATTTAATTGGAAATGCTAGTTTAGTGGATTCGATTCCTTTAAATAATTATGTGAGTGATGAGGTAGGTTTACCCACATTAAATGATATTATAAAAGAATTAAAAAAGCCAGGATTAGACCCTAGAGCACAATTAAAAGTATTTCAGTTCGATGAAGGTATTTGTAGTATTTCGGACCTAAAAACAGGTATGAAGTTACCAGGAATAGTGAATAATATTACCAATTTTGGATGTTTTGTTGATATTGGAATCAAAGAGAGTGGCTTAGTTCATGTATCTAAATTAGCCAATCAGTTTGTAAAAGATCCGAATGAAATTGTAAAGTTAAATCAACAACTAACCGTAACAGTTGTTGAGGTTGATGAGAGTAGAAAGCGGATTCAACTTTCGTTGATTGATTAAATAATATCAATAATTTATACTACAAAAATATGCTTGAAATTGAACGTAAGTTCTTAGTGAAATCTATGGACTTTAAAAATGAAGCAACAAAGCAAACAAAAATTGTTCAAGCTTATTTGAATAGTCACCCAGAGCGCAGTGTGCGTATCCGTATCAAAGGAGATAAAGGAGTGTTAACCATTAAAGGCAAAGGAAATGCCAGCGGCACATCGCGTTTTGAATGGGAAAAAGAAGTTACAGTAGCCGAAGCCGAAGCTTTATTGCCTTTGTGCGAAAAAGGGAGTATTCATAAAACACGTTATGAAGTACCAGTAGGAGGTCATATTTTTGAAGTAGATGAGTTTTATGATGCCAATCAAGGTCTGCTTGTTGCAGAAGTAGAGCTGTCTTATGAAAATGAAGCTTATGAAAAGCCCAATTGGTTAGGGAAGGAAGTAACTGGGGATGTTAAATATTACAATTCGAAGCTTATAAAACTACCCTTTTGCGAATGGACCTAATATGAACTGATAGAACTTTTGGGTATAGTTAATTTTTATTCATAGTATATATTATAAAACAGTTCAAACTTGTTTTAGGGGTTTGCAAACAATACTTTTGTAATAAATACATCGATTATTTCAGGCATTTATATTCATATCCCATTTTGTAAAAAAGCATGTCATTATTGCGATTTTCATTTTTCTACTTCTTTAAAAAAAAAGGAGGCTATTATAAGTGCTTTATGTACTGAAATTGAACTTAGAAAAAATGAATTGGATGGTGATATTGTACAAACCATTTATTTTGGAGGAGGTACACCATCGGTGTGTAGTGTGGCCGAAATCAATCAAATGATTGAAACAATTTATAGTAATTACAAAGTTTCAGAGGCTCCAGAAATAACCCTTGAGGCTAACCCCGATGACTTATCTGAAGAAAAAATTGCAGCTTTAGCTTGCACTAATATAAATAGATTGAGTATTGGAGTTCAATCTTTTTTTGAAGAAGATTTACAACTTATGAATCGGGCCCATAATGCAAATGAGGCTTTACATTGTTTAGAGTTGGCTAAAAAGCAATTTGCCAATATTTCTATTGATCTAATTTATGGGATACCAGGAATGAGCCAGGAGCGATGGCAAAAAAATTTAAACATAGCTCTTGCTTTAGATTTACCACATATTTCCAGTTATGCCCTTACGGTAGAAAAAAATACGGCACTTGAAAAATTTATTCAAAAAGGGACTATAGCACCATTAAATGATGCTTCCGCAGAAGCGCATTACCACATACTAACGTCAACTCTAGAAAAAGAAGGGTACATAAATTATGAGTTTTCTAATTTTGGGAAGCCTAATTGCTTTAGTCAAAATAATACGGCCTATTGGCAAGGTAAAAAATATATTGGCATAGGTCCTTCGGCACATTCCTTTAATGGAAAGCAACGAAGTTGGAATATAGCTAACAACGCATTGTATTTAAAAGGGATTGATTCGAATAAGCGTAATTTTGAGATGGAAACTTTAAGCAATACAGATCGTTTTAATGAATATATAATGACTGGGCTAAGGACTATTTGGGGGGTTTCATTGCTAAAAATAGCCAATGAATTTGGAAGTCAATATCTTATACATCTTAATAATCAAAGTCAAACTCATTTAAAAAAAGGCCTTTTAGAAATAGAAAATAAACAGCTTCATTTAACAAAAAAGGGAAAATTTTTAGGTGATGGTATTGCAAGTGATTTATTCTTCATAAATTAGAGTTCTCAACATACTTCATATGAGGATTACACTTAACATTGGAGGGAAAGATTATCATGTCGATACAGACCTTCCTCTAGATATTTCAATCGCACTACAAACGGGTGTTGAAAACCCTAACGCTTGGTATATACCACCGCCAATTATTGAAGCCGAATATAATGAAGAAGAAGAATGGGTAGGTTCTGTAGCCGAAGGGGGACCTGTAAATTTTAATCATATTAGTTTTAATCCGCACGCTCATGGTACACATACAGAATGCGTGGGGCACATTACTGCCGAAAAAAATAATATACTTGACAGTTTAAAAACTGCACATTTTGTAGCGGAACTTATTAGTGTAGCGCCCATAAAAGTTGGCGAAGATCGTCAAATAAATAAAGAACAGATAGAGGAGTATGCCGATGAATTGGAGGGTAAAGATGCCATTATTATTCGTACAGTACCCAACACAAGTATAAAAAAAACACAACAGTACAACCATACCAATTGGCCTTACTTAACAGAGGCTGCAGCAACATATATTGCTAGTTTAAATATTAAACACCTCTTAATTGATCTACCTTCGATAGATAAAGAAAGAGATAATGGAGCATTATTAGCGCATAAAGCTTTTTGGCAATTTCCAGAAAACACACGTAAACAAGCCACGATAACCGAATTAATTTATGTGCCCGATCAAATTATTGATGGGACCTATTTGCTAAATCTTCAAATAGCCCCTTTTGTAAATGATGCTAGTCCGAGTAGGCCTATGCTTTATGCTTTAAACAATAAATAGCGATAGTTTTGTAACTTTATTTTATGGAATTACTTTTTATTGGACTTGTTTCAGGAGCTATTTTAACCTATTTTATTTTTGCTCGTTTCCAATGGGTTGGAAAAAAAAAGCGTACAGCTAGCCAAGCAATTATTTTAAAAGATAAAATAAGGCAAGTGTGTAAATTAATTTCTGTTGAGGGTGATTTTGCCGAAATTTATCATTATGAGAGTGTGCGTGAAAAGTTTTTTGATATTCTATTAGGTAAAAAAAAGGCACTTATATTAATTGATGCAAAAGCACATGTTGGTTTTAATCTTTCTAAAATAACAATAGAGTCTGATGCCAAAACAAAAACCTTAAAACTTACTCATTTTCCTCAGCCAGAATTGTTAACTATTGAAACAGATTTTAAGTATTACGATAAAAAAGAAGGCTGGTTAAATCCTTTTACATCAAATGATTTAACAGAAATCAATAAGGAAGCAAAACAATATATTATTGATAAAATTCCTAAAAGTGGATTGATTAATGAAGCTAGAAAAGAAGCTTTAAAAACCATAATTTTAGCAGAAAGCTTAGCTGCATCCATTGGCTGGAAAATTGATTATACCGCTTTGGAGCTAGCCGACGCTGAAGAATCTAGTAAAAAACAAATCCTTATCGACTAAAATTGGTAATATGGACATTGAAACTTACAGAAATTATTGTTTGAATAAAAAAGGTGTTTCAGAATCTTTTCCTTTTGATGAAGCCGTTTTGGTGTTTAAAGTGCTCAATAAAGTTTTTGCTTTAGGAAATATTAATAGTCGTCCTTTAAAAATTAATTTAAAATGCGATCCAGAAAAAGCTATTACATACCGGGAACACTATCCAGAAATCACTCCGGGGTATCACATGAACAAAAAACACTGGAACACCGTAGATTTCCAAGGTAGTATCCCAGATAAAATCCTATATCAATTAGTTGATCATTCGTATGAATTGGTGGTTTCTAAACTGACAAAAAAACAAAAAGAAACCTTAAATGAGCTTTAAGTATAATAAGTTTAATTTTTTTAAATCAAAATAGAAAAATATTATTATATTTGCACTCGCAAAACAGTAGTCCTAAGTAAACTGTTAGTGAATTAAGCGGGCGTGGTGGAATTGGTAGACACGCTAGACTTAGGATCTAGTGCTTCACGGCGTGGGAGTTCGAGTCTCCCCGCCCGCACAACATAGGATAAGCCGACTTTAACGAGTCGGCTTTTTTTGTTTGGGGTAACACATTTTTGATATAGATTTTAAAAGAAGTTGGGATGTTAAAGAAAAACTTAGCCATAATTAGTTTCTTTATTTTTTTATTTGGGCAAAGTCAAAAATTAGATTTTGAGTTTTTTCTATACGGACTAAATTATAATCATTATACATACTCTGGTTCCAGACTAGATATAAAAAACAAACCGATTGATATTTTTTTTGATTCTAATAAAGAAGATTTAATTGCAGAATTCTTAATTAAGAAAATAAGTCAAGACTCAATAAATTATGCAGTGGTTAAAAGGATTGATAGAGGACCTAATTACGTTACAGACAGAAAAGATAGCCTTAGTCAATATTTATTATTTTCTGAATTTATAAAAAAAGGACTTGATCAAAATTTTGGAAATGATTTTCTAACTCAACAAGAAAAGAACTCGATTTTCAAAAATGTCAATCAAATTAATTCTTTCATTACTGGGGCATATTTGAGAGATGGTGAAAAGATTAATGATACAATCTATAAGATTTCTGCATCGGGTTCAAAAAAGCCTGTATATTGTTATTCAGTCTTAAAAAAATCTAATTCTACAAATATCTTTTATAAGAATACAGGTGATTTTAATCCAGTTTCAACAACCTACTTTAATCCTTCAAAAGAACTAAAGGAGTTTTTTAGCATTGTAAAAAATCTACCGAACAAAGAAGAACGAATGAAATTAAAATTTTCTCAAATAATTTGGAAGCACACAGTAGATGTGAAGAACTCAAAGAAAAATTAATCGAACAAGCTAGAAAGCAAGAATTAAAAAATGAGAAAAGCTTAAATGATAGCAAAAATAAAGAAATTGATACTCTCATAAGACTGTTATCTAAATGAAAATTACGAGCCGTGTAATGAGTTGTAATAATCACTTATTTGATTTTAAAAGACTAACTATTATCACTTTAAAATTAGTACTGTGTTTGCGTTTTATCATAATTCAAATTTATTAATTATAGACTTAATAAATTTGTAACAATAAAAGTAGTTACTCCAAACCATTACCTTCCCTTAAACTGTTTTTAGTGTTTTATTAAACTGAATAATTTATAGTTGGCTAAAACTCTTTAGTGCTTATAACTTGAATTCTAGTTTTGAAATATAATAGGGAGTGATTAGTTTCTTAAATTACATCAAAAAAAGAGTTGAATTCGGACTCAATCATTAAATTTATAATTAACTTATATGGATATTATTACTACTTTTTTTTTAACGCCTGGATTGTTTATTATATTAATAGGAGCTATTGTTCTGTATATTGGTATAAGAAATAAAAAGAAAAGAAAACATTATATTAAAGAAGGAGGCAAATCGACAGGAGTAATAATTGACAATGAAAAATTTTTTTCAAAAGAAAAAACTTTTTACCATTCCATAGTAAGTGTGAATGATTTAAATCATGGTGAATTAAATCTGAGGATGAAAATTGCAATAACATTTCCAAGAGAAATAGGAAGTGAAATTGTAATAGTTTATGACAAAAAAAATCCTAAACACGCTTTTGAATTTACTGAATCAATCTCATGGACTAATACTTTGTTTTATGTTGTGGGAATAATGTTTATAATCGGAGGACTTTTTTGGACTGCGATTAGTATTGTTTTTGGTTACTTTATAAATAATCTTCATTAGTAGTAATTTATCTTTTACAATTTTTTAATACTACACAAACCACCAACAAAATATCACGACAGTGTTCAGCTTTTAATTTTTTTTCATAACTGATTTAAAGTTAGTTAACACTCTTGTTAATTAGTGTTTCGCGCGTTAAAACTATTGTTTTTTTTTAAAAAATGTATTTTTGTTTAACTTTAACAGTATATGGTTAAACATTTTATATATTTATCATCAGATTAATGAAGTGGTTAATCATTTAAAAGCCTTTTATATGTTTGGTATTTTTAAAAAGAAAACAGAAAAAGAAAAGTTGTATGCAGCGTATAAAAAACTTTCAAAAGAAGCCTACACACTTTCAACAAGTAACAGGAAATTAAGTGATCAAAAAACATATGAGGCTGAAGAGGTGATGAAAAAAATAGAGATGCTTTAATAATATATGAACAATACAAAAAAAACGGATGACATTGTATTTAATGAAGAAACTCAAAAATATGATGCTGCATTAAAGTCGTATGCAACAAATGTTGGAGCTCCAGTAATTACACCTACAGACACAATTGCTTGGAAAAATAGAAGTATCAATAAGTTAAACCACAAGGTACAGACCCGATACCAAGAAATTAAAGAGCAGTATGAGCAGTTAATGAAGGAGTTTGAGTATAATAAACTCATTTACGATGCTAAATTTACGTTTGAACCAGTTATAGGCGATACGTATCACCTGTATAAACGAGATAATGGCGAAACCTTTTTATCTATTATAGCTCCAAATCAATGCAGTTTTAACTCATTAGGAAGTTTCCGTTTAAATGCCGATCAACTATGGGAAAAAGTAATGTAAATAGTACCAGCGAAAAAGAATTTACCGAAAGACAGTTAGATCGAATTATAGAAATGGCTTGGGAAGATCGGACTCCTTTTGAAGCCATAGAATTTCAATTTGGTTTAGCCGAAAAAGAGGTGATTAAAGTAATGCGTAATCAACTCAAAGAATCTAGCTTTAAACGTTGGCGAAAAAGAGTAAATTCTGGAGTAAGTACTAAACACCTTAAAAAAAGAAGTCAAGAAATTACGCGTTTTAAATGTTCAAGACAAAGAGCTATTTCTGGAAATAAAATAAGTAAGCGTTAATGCATGATATCACAAATAAGCAAGTGTGTTTTCCAACTGATTATGATGCAGTACTCAATAGAGTAGCTACAATAGACCCTATTACTTATGGCCCAACAAGAAATTATATAGATGGAGCTGTAAGTTATCTTTCGCCCTATATTTCGCGTGGTGTTATTTCCACCAAATTTGTTTATCTCGAATTATTGAAACGCGGTTTTAATTCTGGTTCCATATTAAAATTTATTCAAGAGTTAGCCTGGCGCGACTATTGGCAACAAGTTTGGGTGGTTAAAGAAAATACTATAAATCAATATATAAAACACAAGCAAGAGCCTGTAGTTACTTACGGAATTTCGAAAGCGATTCGTTTAGCAGAAACTGGCATAACTGCTATTGATAGTGCCATTAATGATTTTTACCAATCAGGTTACCTTCACAATCATATGCGAATGTACATTGCTTCAATAGCCTGTAATATAGGTCAAAACCATTGGAGGCATCCTGCACAATGGATGTATTATCATTTACTTGATGCCGATTGGGCAAGTAATGCATTGAGTTGGCAGTGGGTAGCTGGTGCAAACAGTAATAAAAAATATTATGCTAATCAAGAGAATATAAACACCTTTTGTTATAGCAATCAAACAGACACATTTCTTGATATTTCTTACGACGATTTTAAAGATTTAGAAATACCTAAAGTATTGTTGGCTACCAAAAATTTAGATTTAACAACACCACTCCCTAAAAGAAAAGCTATTGAAGTAAATAATACATTGCCAACGTATATCTATAATTTTTACAATTTAGATCCTTTATGGGAAAAGAAACAAGAGGCTAATCGAATTCTCTTATTAGAGCCCTCTCATTTTAAGCAGTATCCAATATCAAAAAAGAGTATTGATTTTATAATAGATCTTTCTAAGAACATAAAGAATATACAGATATATGTGGGCGAATTTGATCAGCTTATTTCTAATTATAATTTAAAAAATATTCATTATAAAGAGCACCCGACAAATAAGCATTATTATGGTATTGAAGTGCCACGAGATTGGATGTTTAGTGTAAAAGGATATTATCCATCATTTTTTGCTTTCTGGAAAAAATGCAAAAAAGAAATTATATTTTGAATAAAGAAACCATCAATATTGTTTGGTTAAAGCGTGACCTTCGATTACAAGATCACGAAGCTTTGCACAAAGCAGAGCTAGCTGGACTTCCTTATATAATCATATATATATTTGAGCCGAGTATTATACAATATCCAGATACAAGTCCAAGGCACCTGCAATTCGTTTATCATTCTATAATATCACTTAATAAAAACCTAGAAAAATACAATCGTTGTGTGCAGGTTTTTTATGCCGAAGCTATTGATGTTTTTATTTTTCTTAATAAACACTATACTATAAAAAGGCTCTTTAGTTATCAAGAGAGTGGTATTTACATTACATGGAAGCGAGATAAAAAAATCAAACACTTTTGTAACAAAACCCATATTAATTGGACAGAATTTCAACGAGACGGCATTATAAGAGGGCTTAAAAACAGGGATAACTGGAATAAACGTTGGCATGCAAAAATGCACATGCCAATCATTAATAATAAGTATTCAATATCAAAGCTTGACAAGCTTAAGCATCCCTATAAATTATCTTCAGAATTTATTACAAAACTTGAAGCCTACCCTAAGCAATACCAGCCTGCTGGCGAAGAAAATGCATGGCGTTATCTTCATTCATTTACACAAAAAAGAGGATTTAATTATCATAGGCATATTTCAAAACCAACCGAAAGCAGAATAGCTTGTAGCAGGTTATCACCTTACCTTGCATGGGGAAATATTAGCATAAAGCAAGTGTTTCAATTTGTAGGTACGCACCCCAACGGAACATCCAATAATCGTGCTTTTTCTGGTATGCTTACACGTTTACATTGGCATTGTCATTTTATACAGAAATTTGAAGTAGAGTGTGCCTACGAAACACGTTGTATAAATAAAGGCTACGAGCTGTTGGAACATACCACTAACGAAGCGTTTATTAAAGCGTGGAAAACAGGACAAACAGGTTACCCGCTTATTGATGCCTGTATGCGAGCAGTAGAACATACGGGGTGGATCAATTTTAGAATGCGAGCCATGTTGGTTTCTTTTTTAACGCTTAATTTAGATCAAGACTGGAGAGATGGTGTGTACCACCTTGCACGTCAATTTTTAGATTATGAGCCTGGTATACATTATCCGCAATTTCAAATGCAAGCCGGTACAACAGGTATAAATACTGTACGCCTTTACAATCCTGTAAAAAATTCTGAAGAGCATGATCCTAACGGCGAGTTCATAAAAAAATGGGTGCCCGAATTAGCTAACCTGCCCAAAGCTTATATTCACGAGCCATGGAAAATGAGTGTAATGGAGCAAACTTTTTGTGGGGTTAACATTGGTTTAGATTATCCTTCTCCCATAGTTGATCTTAAAACAAGTGCCAAAACAGCAAGAGATAAAATATGGGGACACAAAAAACACCCTGTAGTATTGGCCGAAAAAAATCGAATTTTAGCAACACATGTAAATAAAAAAAATAATGCATTATAAAAAACAAGCTATTGAAAAAATGAGTCGGGTGGAGCGGTTGAAAATAATCAATTCTGTAACAGGAATAAAACCAGCCAACCTTATTGGAACCATTTCAAACACAGGAAAAACAAATGTAGCCATATTTAGTTCTATAGTACATTTGGGTAGTGATCCAGCACTTTTAGGTTTTATTTCTAGGCCACAGACTGCCGAGGTTGGGCATACACTTCGTAATATTAAATCAAATGGGCAGTATACAATAAGCCATATTCATCCCGAATTCATTAAAAACGCTCATTATACTTCGGCTAAATTTGATAAAGATGTTTCTGAATTTGATCGTTGTGGTTTAACCGAAGAATACATCACCGATTTTAAAGCTCCTTTTGTAAAAGAAAGTTCTTTTAAAATAGGAATGCGATTTAAAGAAGCTATTGATATTAAATTAAATGGAACATGTCTTGTTATTGGCGAAATAGAACACCTTATTATTCCACAAACCGCATTTGTTAATGATATGATTGATTTAGAGCAAACTAATGGGGTAGGTATTTCGGGCTTGAATAGTTATTACGAATTAAAAAAAATAGCAAGTTATCCTTATGCTCGGGTGTCAGAAGTTCCAAAATTTTAATTAATGAAAAAAATAGACTTGCCGACTAAAATATGTCTCATTTGTAACAGACCGTTTACTTGGCGCAAAAAATGGGAAAAGAATTGGGAGAATGTTAAGTATTGTAGCGAACGTTGCCGAAGAAATAAACACACAAATGAAATCAGTTAATCTTATTTTTCCAAACCAACTTTTTGAATATTCACCTCTTTTAAAAAATAGATTTCCTGTTTTTTTTATCGAAGAATTTTTGTTTTTTAAGCAATACAATTTTCATAAACAAAAAATAGCATTTCATAGAGCTAGCATGAAGCATTATGAAGCCTATTTGATTTCAAAAAATATTGAAGTCACTTATGTAGAAGCTATCCAAGATATATCCGATATAAGACTCTTACTTCCTTACCTAAAATCAAAATCGATTGATAAAATTAATTATATTGATCCGGTTGATAATTGGCTTCAAAAACGATTAGATAAAGGCTGTGATCAAAATGCTATTGAAAAAAAAATTTTAGATTCACCTTTGTTTTTAAATACTAAAGAGGAGTTATTACCTTTTTTTAAAAGTGATAAAAAAAAATACCATCAAACTACTTTTTATACAGATCAAAGGAAAAAAAGGCATATTCTTATTGATCCGAACGGAAAGCCCACAGGAGGGAAATGGACATTTGATACCGAAAACAGGAAAAAATATCCCGCAAAAAAACAACCCCCAGTTATATACTATCCCGATACCGATTCGTTTTATGAGGAGGCACTTGCTTATGTTGAAAAAAACTTTTCAAATAATATCGGACAGCATACAAAAAATGCATTGTACCCAACAAATTTTGAAACAACTCAACAATGGTTTCAGCAATTTTTAGTACATCGTTTTATGGAATTTGGCACTTACGAAGATGCTATTGTAGCCGGCAATGCTATCTTAAATCACAGTGTGCTTACTCCAATGCTTAATGTAGGTTTAATAACTCCTGATGAGGTGATTACTAAAAGTATCGCTTTCGCGAAGGAAAATAGCATTCCAATAAACTCATTAGAAGGTTTTGTAAGGCAAATAATAGGTTGGCGCGAATTTATACGTGGTATGTATGAAAGTCGAGGAAGTGAGGAGCGTACCAATAATTTTTGGGGATTTACAAAAAAAATACCCAAATCATTTTATAAAGGAACCACAGGAATTTATCCTGTAGATCATACCATAAAAACACTATTGCAAACAGGCTACTGTCACCATATAGAACGATTAATGGTGTTGGGTAATTTTATGATGCTTTGCGAATTTGATCCCGATGAGGTATACAAATGGTTTATGGAACTTTTTATTGATAGTTACGATTGGGTAATGGTGCCCAATATATATGGTATGAGTCAATTTGCCGATGGAGGACTAATGGCCACAAAGCCTTATATAAGTGGAAGTAATTATTTAATGAAAATGAGTAACTACAAAAAAGGAGAGTGGCAAGCTATATGGGACGGACTTTTTTGGAGATTTATGAATAAGCATCGTGATTTTTTTAAACAAAACCCAAGACTAGGAATGCTTGTTTCTATGTTTGATAAAATGCCACCTGAAAAAAGAGAAGCTCATATTTCTATTGCCGAAGGCTATTTAAAAAATTTAGAAGACTAATTTTTATTATACAAATAGTTTTATCAGATAAGGTGTAAAAAGAGTATAAATATGTCAATAACAATGAGTAGTTTTGGATGTACCTATGATATTCTGTAATGAATAAACTGATCACATCGTATATTTTAATTTTGAGCTTAGCTAATGCTTATGCGCAAATATTTGAGCCGTTTAATTTACGATATCAAAATTCAACTACAACAAAGGTAGCTAAGGCGGGTTTTGAAGGCTTTGAAAATACTACTCGCAAGCTACAGCTTGTTGAAGCTACTTTTAGATATCCTATTACCTTTGGAAAACGGACTAATATCATATTGCCAGAATTATCACATAAAGTATTAGGACAACAATTTGATAATTGGGGAGCTGTGGCACTGGAGCCTGCAACAGCAAACTTGACAAGATTTTTTTTAAAGGGTATATTTCCTGTTAATGACAAATTAAGCATCTTGGGGGTATTGGCAATTAGTCAAGGAGTGGATAGTGGTGTTTCTTGGCATTTTAGTAATAATTATTACCGATATGGAGCTGGGCTTGTTATAAATAATACTAAAGGAAATCAAATTGGATTTTCCCTACTAATGATTGATGAATTGGGATTTCCGGCACCAGCTTTTATTTTTAGAGGCTCTTCAAATAAGAAAAAATGGAATTATAGCGTTACATTTCCCCTACTTACGATAATTGAATATAATTTGAGCGATAAATGGAGACTTCGTTTTGAAGAGCATCTTGATAATGATCGCTTTGTGTTAAATTCGGATTCGGGAGCCAATTATAATCAAGCCATGCTTAATCTATCCTTTGGGCTGAGTTATCAATTAGCTAAACCTCTTTTTTTGAACCTGCAAGCGGGTCTAACTCCTTTGAATATACTAACCTATTACGAAGACAAAACAACAGATATAGATACAATCAATTTTGATATACAACCCACATTTGGCGCATCGCTTTATATTAGTGTAAACCCCAAAGATTATATAAACAACTAATATTGAAAGTAAGCAGTCGAGTCGATATTTAATTAGAGGTATTTTAAGAAAGGTTCAATTGGAATAGGTGTAATTTAGTGCTTCGAATATATTTATATTTGCTATTAAATAAAGTATTTTACATGTCATACGCCCAAAGCTTATTAAAATTTATAGATTCAAGTTCTACTTCATTTCATGCAGTTGAAAATTTAAAAAATGAATTGTTAGAGCAGCACTATCAAGAATTAAAGGAAGAAGAAAGTTGGTCTTTAGAAAAAGGAAGGAAGTATTTTGTAACAAGAGCCGAAGGATCTATAATTATATTTAAAACACCTAAAAAGTGGACAAATAACTATGCATTTAACATTGTTGGAGCGCATACCGATTCGCCATGCCTAAAAATAAAAAATAATCCTATTTCAACTAAAGAAGGGTATCAATTATTAAATGTAGAAATATACGGAGGTGTCTTATTAACAAGTTGGTTTGACAAGGATTTGTGTTTTGGAGGAAGACTGATTATTGAAAATGAAAATGGGCAGTTAGAGCAAAAAATCGTAAAAATAGACAAAAGATTACGTATACCACGTTTAGCAATACATTTAGATAGAGAGGTAAATAAACTAGGCTTTGCTCCTAATCCCGAAGAGCATATGTTTCCTGTTATTGGACTTAATAAAGATATGAGTTTTGAAGATTGGATTAAGTTAGAAACTGGGCTTTCAGGTACCATACTTAGTTGGGATTTATTTTTGTTTGATGCTGAAAAATCGAGTTTAGGGGGCATTAATAACGAATTTATTTTTGCGCCTAGGTTAGATAATTTAGCAAGTGTGCATGCCTCTTTTGAGGCTTTAAAATTATCGGAACCCGAAAATAACAAAATACAAATGGTCGCTTATTTTCAGCACGAAGAAATTGGTTCCGAATCACAGAATGGAGCAAGTTCTAATTTTTTAGAAGTTACGCTAAAACGTATTCATAACGCTATTTCTACTAACGAAGAAAACTATTTTCAAACCATAGCAAGTTCCTTTTTTATCTCGGCCGATATGGCTCATGCGGTACACCCTAATTATTCAGAGAAACACGATAAAAATCACAAACCACATATTGATGCCGGACCTGTAATAAAAAGTAATGCCAATATGCGTTATGCAACCGATGCCTTTTCAGTAGCTAAGTTTAAGCAATGGTGTAAAAAGGCAGAAGTTCCTTTTCAAGATTTTTGCAGTCGTAATGATATTGGATGTGGTTCAACTATTGGGCCAATGACTTCGGCCAAAATAGGTATACCAACTATTGATGTTGGCAACCCCATGTTGTCCATGCATAGTATTAGAGAAATGTGTGGTGTTAAAGATCATGATTTTATTATAAAAGTATTTGCCGAGTTTTATAAAAGTTAAGTAGTAATTACTTAGTGTTTTGTGTGTTATATGTTGTTTTAATTTTTAGCTTTGATAAGCGAATTAAAATTGAATTTATGAAACACTTTACATATTTACTATCCACATTACTTGTAGTAATCAGTTGTTTACAGAGCTGTAAAAAGAAGGAAGTTTCTGAAGAAAAAATTGAACTTTTTAGCGAATATGTAAGTGCATATCCCGATAAGCTTATTTCGACCAGTGACGCTTTTACATTTTATCTTAATAAAATTATAGAAAAAGAAACGGTAAACGAACAAGCCTTTTCAATTAATCCACAGATAAAAGGTGCAGTTGTATTAAAAGATAATACCATTGCTTTTGTTCCTACAGAAAAATTAGAAAACAATACAGAATATAAAGTTACACTACACCTAGATCAGTTATTCAATAATATAGAAGAAGATAAAAGGCACTTGGTGGTTACTTTAAAAACGATGCCACTTAACTTAAGTGTTTCTTTAAATTCCCCTTTTTTATTATCAAAAGATTGGTATAGTATTGATGGGGTATTACAAGCAAGTGACTATATAGCATTTGCAAAATTAGCTAAAGTAATTTCTACCGAATATAAAGGGGAACAACCAAGATTAAGTTTCGAAAAAAGTGGCGAGTTTGGTAAAAAATTCACGTTTAAAATTGATAGCATAAAGCGTTTTGAAAATGATGAATCTTTAAAAGTAAAGTGGAATGGTAATGTTATAGATTCAGATTCTAAAGGAGCTCGAGAGTTTACGATTACAGGGAAATCTAATTTTAAATTATTAGACATAAAAGTATTTAATGAAAATAAACAACGTTTTGAACTTAGTTTTTCAGATCCAATAGATAAAAACCAAAATTTAAATGGGCTAATACAATTTTTAAACACTAAAAAAAGCAACTATACTTATAAGATTAAAAGCAATATAGTAACAATTTTTCCTAAGTCATACCAAACCAATAAATTGGATGTTGAGGTTTTTAAAGGAATTAAAAATACGAATGGATATACATTAAAGAACAATGTGATCCGCTCTGTATATTTTGAGCAATTAAAACCGAGTTTACAATTTGTAAAGAGTGGAACGCTCTTACCTGATTCCGATAATTTAAAAATTAACTTTAAAGCAGTCAATTTAAAAGCGGTAGATGTTTTAATATATAAAGTTTTTAAAGATAATGTGTTACAGTTTTTACAGCAAAATAATATTAATAATCAAAGTTCTTTAAGGTATGTAGGTAGACCAATTTCTAAATACACCATTAATTTAGCTGATAAAGGTTTAAGCTTAAATAAATTTAATGCCTTTGCGATTAACTTAGATGATTTGGTTACAATTGATAATGGAGCTATGTATCGTGTGGAACTCTTGTTTCATAAAAATTATTCTATATATGATTGCGATGGTAAAGTAGCTACAGGAAATATTACTTATGGAAAAAAGGAGGTGAATACCAAAGAGTATGACCTAGCTTCGCGTAACCATTATGATGACTATTATTACGATGATTATAACTGGAGTGAAAGGGAAGATCCATGCAAATCATCGTATTATTACAATCAAAAGATTTCAACAAATATTTTAGCAACAAATCTTGGGGTAATTGTTAAAAAAGGAAGCAACGCAAAGTCTTTTGTTGTGGTAACAGATATTTTATCAGCTTTACCTGTAGAAGGTGCAAAAGTTTCACTCATTAATCTGCAACAACAAGAAATTAGTAGTTCAACTACAAACAGTGAGGGAATTGCAGTTTTTAATGATAATGATGCCGCTTTTTTTGCAGCTGTTTCTAAAAACAATAATATCACTTATATCAAGCTCAATGATGGAAACGCTTTGTCTATGAGTAAGTTTGATATTTCTGGATCCAAAATACAAGAAGGGCTCAAAGGATTTATTTATGGAGAAAGAGGAGTTTGGAGGCCAGGAGATCAGCTATTTTTAACCTTTGTGTTAAATGATAAGAGTAACCCACTCCCGTTGAATCACCCAATTAAATTTGAATTAATTGACCCTAAAGGAGTCATTGCAGACCGAAAAGTTTTAAATAAAAACATGAGTAACATGTACGCCTATACTCCAAAAACGAGTCAAGATGCGCTTACAGGGAATTGGTCGCTAAAAGTAAAAGTAGGAGCCGCGGTATTTAGAAAAACAATCAAAGTAGAAACCATAAAACCGAATCGTTTAAAAATACAACTTAAAACCAATAGCGATATCATAAAGGCAGGAACCCCTATTGAAGGCGCTGTAAATGTAAAATGGTTGCATGGAGCTATTGCCAGAGGCCTAAAATATGATATTGAATCTAAATTCTCACAAACCAATACAAGTTTTCCGGGGTTTGCAAATTATCAATTTAATGACATTACCAGAAGTTTTAACACAACCAATAAAAGTATTAGTAAAGGAAATTTAAATGCAGAAGGAGAGGTAAGCTTTTCTAAAAAACCTATTTTAAGTAACCATGCTCCCGGAATGTTAAAAGCAAGTTTTATTACTAAGGTGTATGAAAATGGTGGTGATTTTAGTACCGATGTTTTTTCTACAAAATTATCTCCTTATACTTCCTATGCCGGAATACAGTCTGCAGAAGAGAAAGCATCTAGAAATTATTTGTTTACTGATCAAGAATATGAATTTAATGTTGCAGCAGTAAGTGAAAAAGGAAAAGGGATTCAAAGCAATTTAGAGGTAAAGGTTTATAAATTGAACTGGAGATGGTGGTGGAGTTCATCTAGAGATGGCCTTTCTCACTACGATGGTACTAGAGAAAATGAATATTATACTTCTAAAAAAGTTACTACAAATACAAACGGAAGAGGATCGTTTAGTTTAAAAGTAAGTAAAAATGATTGGGGCAGATACCTTATTAAGGTTAGAGATAAAAGGAGTAATCATATAACTTCAAAGGTAATTTATTTCGATTGGCCTTCATGGTATGGACGCAAAAAGAATAATCAAGATAAAACAAATGCAAGCATGTTGGTTTTTTCTAGTGATAAATCTACTTATGAAGTGCAAGAAAATGCCACCATAAAATTTCCTTCGTCAAGTGGAGCTCGAGCTTTGATAACCATAGAAAATGGAACCGAAGTACTGGATCATTTTTGGGTAGAAACAACAGATAAACAAACCGAATTTACGTTCCCTATTCAAGCATATTATACCCCGAATATTTTTGTTAATATCTCATTATTACAACCACATGCGCAAACCAAAAATGATTTGCCAATTCGCATGTATGGAGCAATTCCTATTGAAGTATATAACAAGAAAACAAAGCTTACACCACAGATTCAATTGCCTAAAGAATTTAAGCCAGAAAGCAATGTAGCAATTAAAGTAAGTGAAAAGAATGCTAAGCCAATGTACTACACCATAGCATTGGTAGATGAAGGTTTATTGGATTTAACACGTTTTAAAACCCCAAATCCATGGTATGTTTTTTATAAAAGGCAATCTTTAGGCGTAAAAACTTGGGATATTTTTGATGATATTATAGGCGCTTATGGTGGAGATGTACATCAAATATTAAGTATTGGAGGTGACGAAGCAGAGGCAGGAAGTAAAAACAAAAAAGCCAATAGATTTAAACCTGTGGTTCGTTATTTGGGACCATTTAAGTTGGAAGCTAATGAAACCCAAACCCATACTATTGATATTCCAAATTATGTTGGCTCGGTAAAGGCTATGGTTGTGGCTTCTAATGCAGAGTTAGAAGCATATGGAAGTGCCGAAACGACTGCTTTTGTAAGGAAACCAGTTATGGTATTGGCATCGCTTCCTCGTAAAATAACCCCCAAAGAAACGGTTGTATTACCAGTAACCGTTTTTGCAATGAAACCTCATATTAAAGATGTAAAAGTTACCATAACAACTGATGATGTATTAAGTGTACAAGGGGAACGTACACAACATATTAAATTTTCATCACCAGATGAAAAAATGGCTTATTTTACATTAAAAGTAAATGACACAAAAGGGATAAGTAAGGTTAAAATTGAAGCAACTTCGGGGAGTGATAAGGCAAGTTACGAAGTTGAAATCGATGCCTATAATCCTAATCCAATAAGTACAGAGGTAAGTGATTATGTATTGCAACCTAATGAGAATAAGTCAATTGATTTCAAAACATTTGGAACAAAAGGAACGAACAATGCCATCGTGGAATTATCCACGGTGCCCCCCATGAATTTCACAAAACGTTTAGAATATTTAATAGGTTATCCTCATGGATGTGTAGAGCAAACAACTTCAAAAGGTTTCCCTCAATTGTACTTAAATGATTTGTTTGATTTGTCTGAAGAACAAAAATCTGATTTGGAACGGAATATAAAAGCAACTATTAATCGATTGAAACAATTTCAGCTATCTAATGGAGGGTTGTCTTATTGGCCCGGCAATGAAAATGCGAATAGTTGGGGAACCTCATACGCCGGTCATTTTATTATAGAAGCTGAAAAAAAAGGCTATGCATTGCCTATTGGTTTTAAAGCAAAGTGGTTAGATTTTCAAAAAGAACGCGCTAAAAAATGGCGTAAAAATAATAGTAATTACTATTATGGTGATGCTTTTTCTCAGGCATATAGGCTTTATACATTGAGTTTGGCAAATAGCCCCGATTTAGCTTCAATGAATAGGCTTAGAGAAACATCAGGCTTGTCTAATACCACAAAAAAGCGTTTGGCAGCAGCTTATGCGCTTGCCGGTAAAAAAACAATTGCCGAAAGTATACTAAGTACACAAGGTGTTAAAGGAGCTAGTGCAAGCAGGTATAGATACAGTTATGGTTCAGAAACTAGAGATAAAGCAATGTCTTTAGAAACGTATACGCTTTTGAGAGATCAGTTAAATGCTGTAAAAATAGCTAAGGAAATAGCAGCAAAGTTATCGAGTCCTAACTGGATGAGTACACAGACTACGGCTTATAGTTTGTTGGCTATGGCTAAGTTTGCTTTAAACAATGGTGAGAATAAGGGGATTGTGGCTAATTACAGTTTTAATAAATCTAAAAAAGTGAGTATAGATATTTCGAAATCTCTTTTTGTGACTGATTTGGTAGGTTTGGAAAAAGAAAACAGATTTACGATTAATAACAGTTCGCAAAGTACATTGTTTGTAAGTGTATTAAATAAAGGAGTTTTACCCGTTGGCGAAGAAAAAGTTTTAGAAAAGAATATTAAAACGAACGTTAGTTATTTTACAAAAGATGGAAATAGAATTTCGCCAGCCGAATTACAACAAGGAACTAACTTTATTGCCGAAATAAAAGTAACTAATTTGAAAGGAAATACGATACAAGATATAGCCTTAACCCATTATTTGCCTTCGGGATGGGAAATTATTAATACAAGATTTACAGATTTCGGAAGTAATACAGATTCTAGTACTGCCGATTATATAGATGTAAAAGATGCGAGCACTAATTATTATTTTTCTTTAGAAAAATTTTCAACAAAAACTTTTAAAATACAATTAAATGCATCGTATTTAGGAAGTTATTATTTGCCAGGAATTCAAGCCGAAGCAATGTATGATAATGATTATATATCGAGAACAAAAGGGCAATGGGTCAAGGTGATTAAATAAAATCAGCATAGTATATAAATTTCTTATTTAAAGATGGTATTGTATAGTTTTATAAAGTGAAAAAAATTAAAACCCTTTTTTCTTCAAGGCATATATTTTTTGTGACTGTTTTAGTTTCGGTGGGCTATTATTTTTCTTTACCCAATCAATTATTCGAGGCTCCGAAATCAACGGTAGTTACCTCAAGTAATGGGCAATTACTAGGAGCAGTTATAGCAGATGATGGCCAATGGAGATTTCCAGAAATGGATTCAGTTTCCAGTAAATTTAAACATTGTATTGTCGAATTTGAAGATGGGTATTTTTATAAACATTTTGGCTTTAATCCCATATCTATAGCTAAAGCTTTTTGGACCAATCGTAAGGCAAAAAAAATAGTTAGAGGAGGAAGTACGATTACTCAACAGGTTATTCGGCTGTCGCGAAAACTAAAAAAACGAACCTATTATGAAAAATTAGTAGAACTGATTTTAGCAACTAGATTAGAGTTTCGGTATTCAAAGGATAAAATATTGAGTTTATATGCCTCTTATGCTCCTTTTGGGGGTAATGTGGTTGGGTTAGAAATGGCAGCATGGCGCTACTTTGGCCTACATCCCAATGATCTTTCATGGGCAGAAAATGCTACTTTGGCGGTGTTGCCCAATGCACCGTCATTAATTTACCCAGGAAAAAACCAAGTAAAACTTAAAAAGAAAAGAGATAAGCTGTTAGAAAAACTATACCATAAACAAATCATTGATAGCCTTACGTATATTCTAGCTTTAGAGGAAAGCTTACCTCTAAAACCACATAAGCTTCCTTCGGCAGCACCACATTTTATTCAGAAAATGCTAAAGAAACACAAAGGGGCTTACATTGAGAGTTCGATAGATGAATACCTTCAACAAAAAGTGAATTCAATTGCCAAACGACACTATAATAGTTTGAAGCAAAATGAAGTTTATAACCTTGGTATTTTGGTATTAGATGTAAAAACAAAAAAAGTATTGTCTTATGTAGGGAATTCGCCAACAGATAACCAACACCAAAAAGATGTTGATAATGTTGTTGCACCCAGAAGCACGGGGAGTACATTAAAACCCTTTTTATATGCACATATGTTACAGTCTGGCGAATTATTGCCAACACAATTGGTAAAAGATATACCCACGCATATAGCGGGCTATGTGCCTAAGAATTTTCATTTATCCTATGATGGAGCAGTGCCTGCAGATGAAGCATTAACGAGGTCATTAAATATTCCTGCAGTACGAATGTTACAGGAATATGGGTTGGAAAAATTTAGACAAGATTTACGAGATTATAAGGTTCATAATATCAATAAATCTGCTGATCACTATGGTTTATCATTAATTTTAGGAGGAGCAGAAATAAGCTTATGGGACTTATGTCGATTGATGGCGGGATATTCGGGTACCGTAAATCATTATAAAGATTTAGATCACAAATATTATTCAGATGAATTTGTAGATCCATCATACATACAAGCAGAAAAAGTAAAGTTGGGAAAATCTATATTGCAATCAAAAATTATAGATGCAGGATCCGCTTTTTTAACTTTAGATGCACTAACTAATGTGAATCGACCTCAAATTGATCAGGCATGGAGGTTTTATGAGTCTTCACAAAAAATCGCATGGAAAACAGGAACTAGTTTTGGGAACAAAGATGCTTGGGCTATAGGTGTAACTCCCAAATATGTGGTTGGTGTTTGGGTAGGGAATTCAGATGGCGAAGGTAGGCCCGATGTAACGGGGCTCCAGAGTGCAGCTCCTTTAATGTTTGATGTTTTTGATGTATTACCAAAGGTACAATGGTTTGAAGCACCTGTTCAAGACTTAAGAGAAGAGCGTATTTGTGAAATAAGCGGGCATTTGGCTTTGCCTATTTGTCCATCGGCTTTTAAAAAAATACCAAGCAATGGATTAAGAAATAATCCCTGTCCATACCATAAAGAAATTTTTTTAGATCCAAATGGAGCTTATCGAGTTAATTCAAATTGCGAATCAACTGCTTACATGTTAAAAAAAACCTGGTTTACATTACCCCCTTTAGTTGCTTATTATTACCAACAGAAAAATTCAGACTATCAAAAGTTACCTGACTTTAAAGAAGGTTGTTTGAATTTAGAGAATACGTTAATTGATTTTTTATACCCTGTAAAGTTTAAAACAAAAATTTCATTAACAAAAGGAGCTGATGGAGCCAGAAACCCTTTAGTAATTAAAGCAACACACAGAAAACCCGAAGCTAATTTATATTGGTATTTAGATGAGGTTTTTCTGTTAAAAACAACGGAACTGCATGAAGCATCGATTACTCCAAGCATTGGTAAACATATTATTATGGTTATAGACGACTTTGGTAATGAAGCTAAGCGAATTATAGAGGTGTATTAACCAACCAATTTTTTTTAGAAATATTCAGGAATAAAAAAGCCTTTCAAAAAATAAAAGGCTTTAAGTAGTATCGGGAACAGGACTCGAACCTGTGACCTTCGGATTATTTGTTAAATCTCTTGTGTCTATTTATTTACAGTGTATCAAAGAATTAGTGCTCCAAATAAATCTAGATATTTTATTAGTTTGAGGCACCACCAAAAAGTATAATACCCCGAGGCTTGCTCCAAGGTAGTTTACTCTAACATCACTTTTTTGATTTGAATAATTTCCTGATTATCGATATTTCTGAATTCAAGTAAATATATACCCCTTGGAATACTTTCACAATTAATAGAATTCAAATTCTCTAGTATTCCTTTTTTAATCACTTTTCCATTAAGATTTAAAATTCGATAAGCTCCATGAAAAGTACCTCCTTCAATAGTAATAAATTCCTTTGCCGGATTAGGGTAAATTTCAATTCCTGAATTCAGATTTTCAGTAGTAATAACATTGAATAATTTTTGACTAGAAGTCCCTTTTAAAAGGAAATCAACTTTATTTATATTAATCCCAAAATCTTCAACGTAAATTCTTACGGTATGGATACCTCTATCTAACGCAAATTCTTTTGATGTGACTGTTTTATACGTGTTTGGATTTCCTGTATTAGTTAATGTTAGTGTATTTGTTTTATTAACGCCATCAAATTCTATACGAATAGCTCCTCGATTTCTAGTTGTGGAATAACGAACGTTTGCGTTATACTTTCCTTTTTCAGATACAAAAACTGTATAATTCAGCCATTCACCTTTATCCATCCAACCCACGGAATAGCCACCTTCGCTACAGTCAAAAATATCAACATCGCTATTTGTTCTGTATTTCTTTCCAGTATTTCCTGGAGTTCTATCAAAATAAGTTTTGCTATTAGCACCCTCATTAAAATCTTCTGCTTCTACAGTACCAGGAAGGCTGGGAGCATTAGCAGGAATAGGGTAAATGAGTTCTGTAACAAAAATATCAGGATTACTTTCGGCATATGCGCGAACTGCTATTGGAGAACCATCTCCGTAATTTAAAACCTTGAAATGTCCTATATCAGAGGTAAATTGTAGTCGATTGGGTTCGGAAGACGCATAAAGAACTTTCCCGTTTCTTTTTAAATCAAGGGGTCTTGGAACAATGTCAAATTGCCCTTCTTCACCTTCGTAAACATGAATAATTCTATTAGGATCATTAGAAGAATCATCATTAGCATATCTCAAATGAGAAAGTTGCATAATAGTATTTGTTTGAATGTCAAAAGAAATGTTGTAGTGATAGTTTCTTTTTAATTGTGTTATAATTTCAGTGGTATGTTTTATTTCGCGATACGGATATATCACAGCTGATTCTTTAGAAGAAGGAGACCCAATATATAGTATTTGATCAGCAGCACCCGTAGTGTTATAAGGGATTACAGATCCGTTACCTCCTCCAGTGCCATCTGGAAGGGCATCTAAAAACCCAGTTACAATTTGACCGCCAAAAAAATCGATACCTCCATTTCTTAAATAAAAAATTTCGGAATTCAAATAAACAGTTTCTCCACCATCTTTAAAAGGAAAAGTGTTTTTTCCTATTCGATATTCTGAAGATGTTCTGGTGGTTCCTATGGAAAGAACTAGAATGTTATCACCGCCATAATAAAGGCCTACAAACGGAGTAACAGGGTCTCCTTTTTTTTGAGCATAAAATGAAAAATCTTTAATCTCAATTTTTTCTTGCATCCCTGTGTTATTTACGTAATTATCCGTTGTATTTACTACCAAATTAGAATCCCAAGAATCGGAGTTACCTCCAACGCTACTTGTGTTTCCTAGTCTAGTAGACTTATTTTGTGTGGGTATTCTTTCTACTTTATATTCTCTTAGTAAGCAAGAGGTTCCATCATAAAATAATCGAAATTCATTTTCCCCTTTTTGTAAATTTCCAATGGGAAAAGTTACGGTTTGAAAATTAGAGGATGAATTCGTTTCTGGTAGGTGGTAGGAGTTAGATGAGCCGCCACCTATTTTGTTGGGAATGTCTACAAATAATTCGCCACCAGATGGAGCTGCCAATTTTAAGGAGAGATTATACCAACCTGCTTCTTGTATATTTTGTTTGATTATATACGGACTAAAATCACTGAGTTCTACCGTTTCGGTTATTTCTTTTTCAATTTTAAAGCCACTGAAATGAAATTGACCACGATTAAAATATACTCTTAAAATATTTGCTCCTTTATTAGCAGCTCCTATTGATATAGATGTTGAGTTGTATTCTTGGTTTGAAACAGTATTTGGTAGCGAAGTACGAGTAGAGGTTGTGCCTGTAGTCTGATTATATATGGTTACTTCTCCTCCGTTAGTTCCTGAATATATTACTTCCATATTATATTTTCCATCTTCTTTGAAATCTAATGTGTATTCCAGCCATTCGCCATTTTTTATATCTGTAACATCTAATCCACCGCTAGTAGATGTGCGTGAACGGGTGCCAACCGCATTTCTTTCAACTTGATTAGCGCTTATGGTGTTAGTATCATAAAAGGTTGTGCCTTTATTGCCATAATCAAAATTTGATGCAGAAATCATATTATCTGAAGGTACACTATTGGAATATATTGGTTTTCTTTTTACAGGAGTTATAATGGTTGTAAATGCCATTTCAGGATTTGCAATTGAAGCTCCAGTAACGCTAATAGGTGTGTCATTAATATATTTTGTTATTTGATAATGCCCATTGTTTGTAGTAAATTTTACAGCTCTTGGATCTGAGGTAGTATACCTTCTACTAATATCGGCACCTTCAAAAGGAAATAGCGTTATAGCCATCAATGCTTCTTCTCCTGGTGCCATGGAAATAGTTTCTTCAGAAAACCATTGTATAAGAGATACTTGAGGAACTAGGGCAGGAGCAATGTCAAAAGTAATGTTATAATGGTAATTTCGTTTTAAATTAAGCTGTTGTCCACTGGTGTATTTAACTCTATGAAAAAGTTTTATGCTTCCCGATTGATTCCCTGAAGGTTCGCCTACGTACCAAATACTGTCTGCATTTCCAGATCTATCAAATGGAATTACTGAGCCTATATTTCCCCCAGAACCATCGGAACGAGCATCTAAAAAACCTGTAACCACAGTTTCTCCAGGATTTAAATAAACCTTTTTCGGATTTCCATTTGCAAACGGAAATGTGTTTTGACCAACATTATACTCAGAAGAGTATCGGGTAGTTCCTATTGAAATAATTTGTATTCCATTAGCATCAAAAAATAAAATGCCCACAAAAGGAGTTACAGGATCGGCTTTTTGACGTGCATAAAATGAAAAATCTCGAATTGTTAGTTCCTCTTGCCTGTTTGAGTTATTGGTATATTTATCGGATATGTTTATAATCAAATTTGATTTCCAACCATCTGGAGTGCCGTTAGAGTTTGAGTTGTTTCCCAATCGTATCTGAGACGATGATACCATTCCGGAAAATAAACAGAACCATGTTAGTAGTATTAGTTTAACACGTAGCATAATGTTTTAATTTAGAGTTTTGATTTTTATAAAACTATATAATCAGTTTGCAAAATGCTACCCTGTTTTCAGTGAAAATTAATTTTTAATATATTGATATAGAATACTATAAAAAGGACTATTTGTCTATAATATAATTGTACCGCATTTATTAGGTAGTCCAAATACATATATGAGAATAATAATGATAAAAATGTAGCCAGACTTAAGTTAGCCAAATGGTACAATCAAGTTGAAAAAGAAGGTTTTAAATTATTTAATACTATAGCTAGAACTATACAAAACCATTATGAAAATATATTGAACTATTAATAACAGAAGTACGAATGCTTCAGCTGAATCTTTCAATGCTAAAATAAAGGAGTTCAGAAATCAATTTAGAGGCGTAAGAGATGTAAAATTCTTCCTTTACAGGTTAACTAAATTATATGCTTAATTTTTACGGCTCCCCAATAATATTACTTGATCCCTTGTTTATTTAGATTTAGATTGGATAAAAAAATAACCCCTTGAATTTCAAGGGGTTATTTAGGATGATCTAGTAGCGGGAACAGGACTCGAACCTGTGACCTTCGGGTTATGAGCCTGAAAAAAAATAACCTAAACCCTTTGAAATCAAGTTATTGAATATTTCGTCTATCATGCATTTCATAGCATTTGATAGCATTTCGTAGCATTTCGTAGCATGAAAAAGGTACGTAAAAAAGGTACGTAAGCTTTTTTTGTCTGAATTTGCTTTTAAATTCTATATAAATATATAAAAAAATTAGCTAGCATACTGCTTTTTGATAGGGCAAGATAATTCTAGATAATAAATTTAGCTTAAGATTTTAAAAAAAGCACTTAGGGAAATAGGCGTTATTAAAAGAAGAATTTTTTCTAATTAAAGAGTAAAAATATTAAGAAACTTGATTCTGTTTAAAATTTAACCTACGAGTACTATGTTATTTTTAATGGCTTTGATTTGTGTAAAATTTAATAAGAATTCAAAAGCCTTTAATTAGAATTTAGAGAATGAATAGCAACGAAAAAATCTAGATAGAAAATTATATTATAAATATCAGTATTGAAGTTTATCAAAAATTCTATTGAGTATTTCATATGAATGATCTTATAATTCTTAGCCAATTTATTCTTAGAAAAAATATAAAGAGAAGCTTTTTATAAAAAATAGCTATCATATTTGTCTAAAATTCAATATTTATAAATAAGTAATTCATTTTAAGGGGTTTAGTCATTTATTTAAGTCTTAGGCATTAATAGTTATAACACGCAATTCCCTGAAATACGTGTTATAATTCAGTGAATTAAAATAGTCTTTTTTAGCCAAGTTTGAAGCATGTACTATATTAGCTATTAGAATATTACATATACTTAAAAAAACATTTGTCTAAATTTTACTATTTAAATATTAACTCTTAACAGGATTCATTATGAACTAGCATTTTTTATACCTAAATAATCATTATCAATATGGATTTGGAACAATATTAGATACAATTCATTTATACTCGGGTTCCATTTTTGATACATATTAAAAATGTTCAATTAACAAATCAACATAAATAAACACACAAATATGAAAAGGTTTACTACTACGATATTTTTAGCAATGTCAGCTTTTGTACTGCTGTCATTTACAATAACCAAAGTCATTCTTCAAGAATATCTATATGAAGACATTACTGTGGGCGGAGAGTTTAAGATTAGTACGGTTCCAGAATTATCTTATTCAGAAAAGTTAGACTATCATCAAGAAGAGATAGAAGCTCTTGGTAGTCATTATACATCTACTGATATTAACAAGAATATAGTTGGAAATTATAATAATTTTCAAAAAAGACTTCAAACAGTAGTTGTTGAACAGAAAAAATATATGACTAAGAATAAAATCACTTATAATAACTTAAGAATAGACCCAACAATTGTACCATCTAAATTTGTTGTAAGTGCAAAAGATGTTGATAATTTAAACAAATTAAAACAAGGAGTAATAAAAGATTCTTCAATAGATTTAAGAGTAACCTTAAATAATTTAACAGATTATATAGAATTTTCAAAGATAATAGGTTACACGGGTCTTGAAATTGTTAGAGATGCTACAGGTACTGATAATTTAAGAGAATTAGCAGCTAAATATTCAAATGCTTCAGCAAAACATTTTGGAGAGCAAAAAAGAGGATTAAAAGCTAGTGAAGCTTTGAGAAAATTAAAACAACTTTCGGAAGAACCATTTAGTCCATTTATTGAAAAGCCTGTTTCTGTATTTCCAAATCCGATTATTACTACTTCTAAGATTTCATTCTTTAACCCTATAGACGGTAAAGTAAAGTTCCTTCTATTTGAAGCTTCTGGTAAATTTGTTGAAAGTGGTTCATTAAGACTTCCAAAAGGAATTACTGAGGTTTTGTTTTCTAATGTTTTTGATGATCTTAAGAAATTTAAAGGTCTTTATTTACTAAAAGTTGAAAGACCTATTGGTAGACCAATTAATACTAAATTGATATTTTAATTATGATTTTATCAAATAAAATAATAAAAAAATCGATTCTATTTATCATAGTTATCCTAGCTGGTATTTCCAAAATATATTCTCAAGAAACTAAAAAAAAGGAAGCACAAGCAAATGCTCATATGGTTAGTTATGAAACGAAATTAAAAGAGCTCGACATTCTAGCTTACCCAAAGCATTTTTATGATTGTAAAATTGATATCAATAAATATAATGATCTGAAAGATGCAGGAGTTGACTTGGTCGAATTAGGTAAGAAAAGTGGGGGTTATGACTATAAAGAATATTGCATGCTAAGCTCATGCATTGTAAAGGGAAAGGTCATTTCAAAAGAGTATCATGAAAACAATAACAATTATTTCCATACATCTTATAAGTTTTTGGTAGAAAAGTGTCTGAAATCAGATTATAAATTACCTGAAACGATAACTATTAAAACGGTTTCTGGTCCTATAGAAAATAACAGGAGTGTACAGACAGATGTAGAGCCTAGATTATTTTTAGGAGAAGAAGTTTTAGTGATGTTATTCAATGTTTCAGATGAAATTTTAAATTTTGATAGTTCAGGATATTACATTATAAATGCAGATAAATCTGATTATATGATTTATGAAAAGTTTTATCAAAAATCTGATATATACATTGATTCCGAAAAAGAGATTGTAGGTAAAGCAAGTGAAATTGAAAAAGTGATTACTAATCTGGTTAAGATTAATAAATCTGACAATTTTAAAAATATTAAATTCTAATAAAATGAAAAATAGATATATTCAAATATTTAGCTTAGTATTCCTTTCTTATACAGTTAGCTCTTACAAGCTTGCACCACAAACCTTCGATGGTTTTTTTGGAAACAATGTTATATATGATACTACAACATTATCTAATTTCGATTTTACATTTATTCAGATAATGGGAGGAATTGTAAATGAAATGAATCCGGCATTTCATGCATTTGGAGCACCTAGTATATCATATGGTGGAAGAACACCTTCTACTAATAAAGTTGTGGCTATAGGAGATAATGGATTTAATGAAATTGATATGAAACCGTTTTCTGCTGCTATCGGAGGAGTAACTTTTAAATATGGAGGGCTTAGTCGTAGAACAGAACATACTGAATTTGACATTTCTATAAACAAAAATCCTCCTGGTAGTTGGGGTGATGCCACTTTTGATAATAGGAAAACAGATAGAGCTTCTACAGTTAGACATGAAATAGGTCATGCAATGGGTTTAGGACATTCAGCAACAAGTAGTTCATTATTAATGTATGATGAAGTAATAGTTGGAGAGGTAAAACTTCTGGATACTGATGCTAAAGATGGTTATCGATGTATTTTTGAGAATACTTGTTTAGGGAATAATGAACAAAGGATTACCATTAATATAAGTGGTGATATTGATTTTTCCTTAAATCAAAATTCTAAAGCTATAAAATGGAAAATAGAAAATGAACCTGAAAATATAATAGGGTTCAATATTTTGGCTAAATCGGGAGACTGTGGTTTTTATTCTATCAACGATATACTGATAAGTCACGAATATAGACAGACTGATTATAGCTTTTTTAATAACTCTGATGCTACTGAAATTTATTTAGAAATAGTGAAAGAGAATTTACTAAAGAATGAGATTTTAAAAATAAACTAGACACTTACTTATAAAAACCTTTATACAATGAAAAGTAATAATATTAAGCCATACACAAAGCCTCAAATAATATACCAACAACCAATGGAGACAAGAGCAGGAAGCTCTGGAGGAGGGCCATCTGGAGGAGCAAGGTAATAATTACTAAAATAAGGGGAGAGTTATTTTTAATTCTTCCTTTAAATTAAAATAGCCAAAGTTTTATATGAGCCTTGTGGTATTTCAAATAATTGACTAACGAAATTCTCTTTACATAAATTAACCTTTATGAATACAAATAGATTTAAGAATATGAAAAAAAGAATACTCTTACTATCGATATTAGCATGCTGGGTAAACATATTTACTTTTTACTCGCAAACTAACCCAGATGAAAAACAATTAAAAGTTAGTAAGCATCTGGAATCTTACGGAAATAAAATGACTGAACTAGGATTTAAAGGTAATCCTGATTATTTCTATGATTGTAAAATCAATTTAAACAAATTCAATGAACTTAAAGAGTGTGGTATTGACCTTATCTCTTTAAGTAGAAAAATTGGAGAATATAACTATAAAGAATATTCTCTAGTAAGCCCTTGCATTGTTAAAGGGGTTATTCAAAAAAAGACTTATGATCAAAAAGCTTCTAGTTACTACCATACTGATTATACGATTAAAGTAAATGAATGTTTAAAATCAGATGTAACGATAGGTGAGTTCATTAATGTAAAAACTGTTACAGGGATTATTAGTCAGAATGAAAAAGATAAGTATATAATAGACGATTCAGAACCTAGACTTTATGTTGGTGAAGAAGTTATTTTAATGTTAGCTACAATACCACAGTTTGTTTTTGATGAAAAAGATCAACAAGGTTATACTGTTAATGCAAAAGAAACTGATTATATTTTATATGATAAACTTAAATATAAGTCGGGATATTATCTTGATGCTCACAAGGATATAATTGGAAATTCTAAGGATATTGAACTGTTAATTAAAAGGATAAATACAGTTAATGGAAAAGCGTCAAACTTCGAACAAATTCAATTCTAATAAATTATGAAAAAAAGTATCTTATATATTTTCGCTCCAGTTTGTGTCATATTAATTTTATCTAGTTTTAAACTTCTAGATACTACTTTGGAAAGGCGTTCAACAACAGTGTTTTATACAAATAGTATCACTCTTTTTGATTCTAAGTTTCAGAATGTTTTAAGTGACGCAGTTGTAGAGATGAGTCCTAGTAGATATGCAACAGGTGCTCCTCCGCTCTTTTTTGGAGGTTCATCGGGAAATACAAGTCCCCAACCAAATGACTTAAGTGAAATGGGGGCAGGTCATGTGGCTAAAAGAAATAGAGGAGGAAGAACACTTAGATTAGGGAAATTCAATGGAAAACATTCAGAATTTGATATTATTATAAACTCGGAACCTCCTACTTATTCTTGGGGTAATGCTAGCACTAGTGATATTGTTTATGATAGAGCAACTGCTGTTAGACACGAAATTGGACATGGTGTTGGATTGGATCACACTAAAGGATCTTCAAGACTTATGTATGATGAATTCGAATTAGGGGAAGTGAAGAAGATTGGGAATGATGAAAAATCTGGTTACCGTTGTATTTACGAAAATCTTTGTGCAGGAAATGAAAGCAGAATTACTATAACAACAGGAGATTTGACTTACTCTACATGTATCAAAGAAAATAACACATTAGAATGGTCATTAGAAAAAGATTATGAATCTATACTAGGATTTAATGTACTAGAAAAAGATAATAATGGTATTATGACTACTGTTAATACAAACATGATCGAATATGACTATAATTTAAAACATTATTATTACTTAGTTCCTGACTCTAAGGCAAATGAAAAATCTTATGTAATAGAAGTTATCAAGGAAAAATTCGAAAATAACGAGCTAATAATAGTTGATAATTAATAAAGAAAAGTAAAATCATTTATCAACAACCAATGGAGACAAGAGTATTTAATTCTAGTGGAAGTCCATCATAATAAAATACAAGAAAGCTCATATGAGCTATCTAAATTAAAAGATAGCTCATGTTTTTAAGACTCCTAACCACATATAGAATGTTATTAAAACTAAAACGAAACAAGAATAACTATTTCAAGACAAAATTAACTGTAGAAGAAAAAAGCTATGTTATATCTTCTGGTCAGTTGATTTTTGAGTTAATTAGTAAAGATGATAGATTGTCAAACTATTTAAGTAATACATTGGCGGATTTTCATTCGGGACTAAAAGCTGATTATACTTTCAAGTTTAATAAAATTTCTAAGAAAGTAAATTCAGAATCTTTCCCTGAAGAATCTACCCAATATATTTTTGACTTTGTTCGTTTTTTTGATACTTTCTTCTATTATCGTTCAGACAAAAGTAATAACACTATTGATGTTATACTTCCAAATAAATACGAGTATTGGGAAATTGAAAACTTCTTAAAGTTATTCATTTCTAGTAGATCATATATACACGGTAGTCTTTTACTTCATGCTAGTGCAATAATAGTTGAAGGTGAAGTTGTATTGTTTACAGGGCAATCAGGTGCGGGAAAGTCAACAATTGCAGAAATGAGTGAACATGCGATAATACATGATGATAATATTTTATTGACTCATTTAGGTAATGGAATGTTTAAGTTTGAAACTGTAGCTTTTAAAACTCCATATGTCAAAAAAAGTTTCGAAGGAAAAATACGTGGTTTTTATAGATTATTTCAAGAATCCTCAACTTATATCAAGGAAGTGAATATTGATAAACAATTAACACATTTGTTATTCGGACTATGGGCTTTCAATTATTTTCAATGTAGCACTACTAAAAATTATAATGAAAATGTGTTAAATCATTGCTTCACTCTTCTTCCATATCTAAAAATGAAAGAGTTGTACTTTGAAAAAAATCAAAAATTTATAGAGTTGATTTAATGGCTGAATTAATATTATCTATTGCTGAAATTAACATTAGAATCTCTTCTTCGATTAAAGGAATTATTGAAAGATTCAATGAATTTTATTGTCACTTTATAGTTGAAAAAAATAAGACTATTCATCATACAATAGAAATAAGAATGGGTGACTTTAAGGTATCAGTAAATAATCCAAATTTTGATAATAGCAGATTTAAATTCAATGGATATGGTTATGACCATATTAGTGAAAATCATACTTTATTATTGTTGCCAACTATGCTAAATGCGTATAGGTATACTGAAGAATTTTTAATATACCTATTTTCTCAAAAGTGTTTGACTTTATCTAAGTTTCTTTTCCATTCAGCAACATACATCAACGAAAAAGAATCTTTTGTTTTCTTTGGGCCTTCTTGTATTGGAAAATCTACTCTTAGTAAAAAATTTAACAAGTCGAAAATTTTTTCCGATGACATGGTTGTAATTGAAAAACACGGTACTAAATATAAGTTCCATAAAACACCTTTTGAGCGAGATAAGTCTTTCAAGAAACCTGTTTTTACAGAATTGAATAGCTTTTACAGATTAGTTCAGAGTTCAAGCATTTCGTTGAAAAAAATGAGTCAAGGGGAATCGTTAAATGCATTTATTGCAAATCTGTGGTTTATTGATTATACAAAAGAAACTTATAGTAAATCAATAAAATTATGCAATGAAATATTATCTCCAATAATGATGTATGAATTAAAAAACCATAAAAATTCTACTTCAAAAGAACTATTAAATAAAATATCAAATGAACAAAATATTACTTAGTGAGGATGCTCTAATTCAAGAACTAGATAATGAATCAGTAGTAGTTGTTCCTGGACAGGGAATGATTTCTACGATAAATGAAGTAGGAACATTTATCCTTAAATACTTAAAAGAAAATGAAAATGTAACAATTGAAATTTTGACACAAAAAGTCAGAGAAAATTTTGATGCTCCAGAAGATCAAATCAAAAAAGATTTAGAGAATTTCATATTTGAGATGAAATCAAATGATATTATTAGATGATTCTAAAAGTAAGAGGTAATAGTATGCTCCCATTTATACGTAGCGGTGATTCCGTAATGATATCCCATACAAATGGAATATCTAATGGAGATATTATAACTGTTATAAATCAACACAATACAGTTCTTACTCATCGAGTAATAGATCAAGAGCAGCTTATTACTAAGGGGGATAATAACATTGTGTCAGAAAAGTCTCTGAGGCATCAACCTCATGTTTTTTTAGGTAAGGTGGAGCTTATCATTAGACCAAATGGAACTAAAATAAAGCCACACATATATTCAGGGTTAATATACAAATATTCGATATTAGAAGACTTCTTTTTTAACAAGCTACTTTTCTTTTTACCATCAAAAAAATTATGTCATGGTATAAAATCTATTACATATGGTTTGTTCATTTCTGTATTAAAACTTGTATCATGGAAGAGGTAATTAATTTTAAAAAAGCAATTTTAGAAGATAGATTTAATTCTTTTTTTAAAGAATTCTTGACTTGGGAAGAGCATCATCTAGTTTCATTTATAACAGAATTGAAAAAGAACAATTTAGATTTGTTATTTTTTTCCATTTGCAAGGAAAATGAAAATTTTAATAAGCTTAAATCTGGGATAAAAGAATTAATGAAACATGAATACCTTCTTGTAAAAGGGAGGGATGAATTTCATAAAAATCAATTTAAAAAAATCATTTCTAAGCTTGACTACCCAATACTTTTGATGAAAGGGTGGGATATGCAAAAAGCGATTAATCATAATTTGTACAAAAGAAGTTGTGATATTGATATCATGGTTCTGGAGAAAGATTATGTACGAACGCAAAAGCTGTTAAATAAAGAATTTGATTTCTTCTCAAAACCTGAATATATAGCTTATGGACAACATTGTTTATTGAATAAAAATGGAATGTGCATTGACCTTCATAAAAAATTGATTGCTTTTCAGGCATTCGACTCAATATTCAAATTAGATGCTAAAAACCTATTTAATGAAACTGTAGTGGACAGGAATGATGGAAATAAATTTTTAGTTTTTACCAATGAGATGAGACTAATTCATTTATCAATTCATTTCTTATTACATCATGAAGGCACTGGTTTTATTTTACTCTATGAAATTCAGCAATATTTAATTAAAACCTATCATATTTTAGATTTAGATCAATTGGTTGTTATTGCTAAAAAATACAATATGTTATCAATTTTAATTTGCACTTTATTGTATGTAAAACAACTCTGTAAAATAGCAAAACCATTAGAAGTATGGATTGATACCTTAACCCAAATAGAATTAGATAGAAAGGCTTTTAATTTTTTTCGAAAGAATTTCGATTCCCATTTTTTTTATAATGATAAGCCTTTAGAAAGAAATACTCTTAAGGATTTAGTATTAAATTCTTTTATTGATAAAGGTAGATTTGGACTATCCGAAGTAAGTTTTAGACTTTATTGTTTTTTTACTTCAATAAAACAACAACATTTCCATCAAAATGTTTAGTACACTTATAAATAGTAAAAAATTTATCCAGCTTCTATATCAAAGTATTAGAAGTAATAAGTGGGGGATAATTTTATTAACGTTATTGATTTTCATTGTTACTGCAATTAATATATATATTCCTGTTTATGCGGGGAAATTTGGTAAAAGGATTATTGAAGAAACTATTGATAAGGATATCCTTGTTGCTCTAATAAGCCTTTATATTATCAAGTTAGCTGCTCAATACTTTATGTCAAGATCAACTAATTACTTATCAGCCATTATAACTCTTGATTTAAAAAATAAAGTTTTTTCTAAATTTTTATATTTTCCATTTGGACATCATAGTTTTATTGAAACAGGAGATTTTCACCAAAGAGTTTTTAATGAGCTTGGACTTCTTCAGGGGAAACTAATTTTTGGGAGTATATATTTTATAAAAGATATTTTTTTCTTTCTTTTTTTAGTTATCAGCATTTTCTATATATCACCGCTTCTCTTTATTGATCTAATGCTGTTTTCAATAATAATTTACCTATTTCATTTACTCACATCAGGTAAAATTAAATTGATAAATAAACATACACAGTTAGAAAATGCAAAGCTGTCTAGTTTGTTTCTAGAAACATTAAATGCCAAAGAAGATATTATTGCCTTTAAAATTGAAAAAAAGATCAATACAATTTTCAAAAATATAAGCTCAAAATTAGATCGATTAGTAAATCAAAATGCTAAATACAAAGGCTTGATTGATGTATTTGTTGAGTTAATGATAATATTATTCTTAGGATCAATATTTCTTATATTATTTAGAGAAAAGATGCCAACTGAAAAAGTAATAACAACCGTTAGCTATATTGCTTTTTTACTTTGGCCTATAAAAAGCATCAGTGACTATTTAGTTTCGTTAAATTCAATTACACCGTCTATAACAAGAATAGAAGAGGTTATTCAAAAACTATCTAAACACAATTCTTCTTATTCTAATCGAAAAATAATTGTTTCTGAAAAAATATCTATTGATTTACATGAAGTTACTTTTAATCGTGGTAAAAAAGTCATTTTTGATGACTTTAGTTTATCTATTTCTAGAGGTGCATATCTATTAAAAGGAAAGAATGGTATAGGTAAATCAACATTAGCTAATCTTATTTTAGGTACTCTAAAAATTCAGAAGGGTCAAATAAATATAAGTGTTACCAATACTGAAACTCCTATTGGATTAGTAAGTCAATATCCTTTTTTATATAATTCTTCTATTCTGGACAATTTAATGCTTAGCGAGATAACAAAGTCGGATATTGATAAGGCTATGAGTCATTATGATTTGAATTCTTTTGGATTGAATCTAGAAAAAAAAGTAGGAGAAAACGGGAGAAACCTTTCTGGGGGAGAAAAACAATTAATTAGCATTTTACGAGGGATTCTACAGCAACCGGACATATTAATTCTAGACGAAATAACGAACAATCTTCCTACTGTCATTTATGAAAAATTAATTTTAAAAATTGTTCACTCAAGAACTGAAAAAATAACTCTAATAATTTCACATTTAAATATAAACTCTATCAAATTTGATGGAGTAATTAAACTATAGCAATATGATTAATTCACTTGGCATTCTTTTTTCTATATTTTTATTTTTTGTTTTATCTCGCCTTGTTTTTAAAGGAATAGTAAATAAAAAAATCACACCTATTTTGTTAGTATTATCTATCATCATATTATTTATGCTTAGTTATAATAATAAAATTGTGTTTGTCTCATTTTATTCTCTTCTTCTACTTCCAAATGTAGTATTCTTAATGTTTGTCATTTATTACTTTTACGTTTCTGTTATCAATAAAAAAAAACCTATTGAAATCAATAGAGATAACAACAATCATCCATTTATATCTATTTTGATTGCTGTACATAATGAAGAAGATGTAATTGAAAAAACAATTAATAATTTATTGAGTTTAAACTATGATAAAGAACTTTATGATATCAATATAATAGATGACTTTTCCAATGATTCAACACTTGAAATACTTAAAGGTTTTGGGAATAAAATTAATTTAATAGACAGGTCGATAAATCCGAAAGATGATTTAATACGAGGAAAGCCTGCTGGAGTTAATGATAACATTAATTCGTTAAAAGGTGATCTTGTATGTATAATTGATGCGGATTCCCTTTTAGAAAGAGATTTTTTATTAAAGACTACTCCTTATTTTAAAGATGAAGAAGTGGCCATTGTGCAAGGACGAAATAAATTCTATAATGAGAAAAATAATCTAATTTCACGATTAACTTCTTTTGATCTATACTCACTACAGCATTCAGTTTATGTTCCACTTGATATGCTTGGCTTTGGAATGTTTGAAGGTAGAGCTGCTGTTTTAAGAAAAGATGTTTTTAAAGAAGTCGGAGGTTTTGATCCTACTCTTCCTGCTGAAGACTTTGATTACTCTTATAGAGTTGGATTAAAAGGCTACAAAGTGATCTATGAAAGGATGGCTTGTTCTGAAGAACAAATTACCGAAACTCCAAGAGAATGGTTAAAACAAAGAAGAAGATGGTTGAGTAGTCATGTTATGGCATGCTTTAAAAATCTTGGCGATCTTTATAAATCGAAGGTTTTAGATATTAAAACAAAGGTCACTACAACGTATTTCATATTAAGCTTATTATTTTCGTTTACGCTTAACCTATTCGGGCCTTTAATTGTAATTGATAATTTCAAGTATTTTTCAGGTATTTCAAGTTTATTTTTTGCAAGTTTTATACTGACTGTAACCTTCTTTTGTATTACATATATTGTGTATTCTAAACGAATTGGTTTATTGTTTCTTCTGCCAATAATGATTTTTTATTATTATTTAATTGGAAACATAATAACCTGGGTATTTCTGAGTGAAAAGATTCTTAAATTAAATGTTACTTACGAAAAAGCAATTCATAGAAAGCCTATAGTCAATGAAATATAAACTACTCTTCTTACTTTATGTTAGTACTATTGTTTTAGCATATGCCCAAAAAGGGCAAATATATTTAGGTGTTGAATCTATTACTACAACTAAAAATACTTCTACTTACGGCTTATTAGGTTATCAGAAATCTCTTTTCAATTTTCAAACAGGAATAATTTATGGAAGGGAATATATTGAGTCTAATAAAATTTTAGGAGTACAAGGGGATATTATGTTTTACCCTAATAGAACAAATAAATTTAATTTCTTTTTTATTGGAAGTTTCCAGTATTTTAATAATACTAAACAAGTTTTGGCATCTAAAGTAAGAACTGACTTTTTTCAAGGTAATTTAGGGTATGGATTTGATTTAAAAATTATCAAAAACCTTTTTCTTAAGAGTAACATTTCACTTGGTCTTATTTTAGAAGATCGGAAATTTAATTTTTCTTCAAATGACCCTAAAAAAAAGTTAGGCTATTCTGGTATTGTTTCATTTGGTTTAAGATATCAATTATGAGAGTTAGTTTATTCATATTTCTATCGATTCTATTGGCTTCTTGTGAGGATTTATCGGTATTCAGAAGAGATCAGAAAAATATCCATTTCTCTAAAAACATTAGAAAAAAAGAGTTAATATCTTCAGGTGAAATAAAAGTAGTTACATGGAACATCAAATTAGGTTTTTGTCAAATCTGTGACCCTTTTAGTGATGATATCGGAGGGGATAAAAATCAATTAGACCAAATTGTAAATCTTATTAAAAAAATAAACCCCGATATCATTTGTTTACAAGAAGTTGCTCACCAATATGCTCTGACTCTAGTAGAAAATCAAATAGAATATATTGCAAAAAAACTTAATTACAACTATGCCTATGGGGTAAATACTGCAATTCAAAACCCTAATAATCTTGAAGCAAATGGCTTTTCAGGGAATGCGATTTTGAGTAAATATGATATAGTTTCAATATCAAACGACACTACTAGATTTATTGATTTTTATAATCAGAACAATTGCTTATCAGCTAACATCAGAATTTCCGAAAATAACGAACTTACAATTCTAAATTCTCATTTAGCTAGTGGCTCTACTAACGCTGAAAAAAGACTTCAGATAAATAAAATATTAGAAATTGCGAAAAGAACTAATGAACCCAAAATAATTGCTGGAGACTTTAATATTCCATACAGTACCAACAACGAATTTTTATCATTAATTCAAAAAGATTTCAGTAATACATTAGAAAACTCAAAGCTCTTAGATGATAATATTTTTACTTATGGAACTTTTGTGTCAGGTTCAATAATTGATTACATTTTTGTGTCCCCAGAACATTTCAGTATAAATACATCTTCTATTTCCCCTGAAAACTTACGACATATTTCAGACCACTTTTCATATTTAACAACACTTATCATAAAATAATTATATGGGAAAAATAGCACTTCTAGTTATGCTCTTGTTTTCATTTTCAATGAAATCTAAAAGTTTGTATTATTTTACGGCTCAAAAAGAAGGGATCCATAATATACTCCTTCCAATAAATTTTGATTTAAAAGATTTTCATGTGAGCTTTAACAAAAGTAAAGTTGTTCCTTATATAATCTCTCAAAATGAACTTCGTGTATATTGTCCTCACAAAGGTAAATATCAGATAATTAAAGGCTACAAGAAGCACAATGCAAAGATTCGTCCTTTCGAAAAAATTTCAGAGAAAAATGATTATGTATATCCACTCAATAACTCAATGAATTTAAATCACTGGTTTCATAAAATAGTTACTGATAAAAAGTCATTTAAAATAAAAATTGAAAAAGGAAAATATATGGATGAAAATAAGTTTGAAAACTTGACTTTTAAACTTTATAATTTCAGTGAAGGTAACACACCTATTATATTTAAAATAAATGGTAAAGAATATATCAAGAATATTAGATATAAGGAGGATCAGGATATAAATTTTTCGATCAAGGATTACAGTAATCTTTTTAATATTGAAGTACTTCCATTAACTGGAAGAATAGGAATTAAGAGTATATATTACTCAACGAACAGTGATAGAAAAATTTTAGAGACTAAAAATTTTGAAAAGTACACTTTTTCTGTTCCTTTAAAAGAGCTTAAAACTGATGATAGGTATAAATACTATGGCATTAATGAAAAGGGATTAAATTATCTTGATAAGAACTCAACTAACATAAAAAGTTTTTTAATACAAAAGGAGCCTTATAAAGCACAATTAAAAGTAATTAATGATCTAAAAAATGTAACGTCTGGTAGTTCAATCGTATTATATAATTCATTTTATTATAATCAAAACAACATTAACTCTTTAAATGAATTACTACAAAAGATTGCTCCATTTTCTAATACTGTTTTTTTTGATGTTAATGACATTTATAATCATTACTCAAATAGTATCCCATCTGCCGATGGCTTAAAAAAATTCCTTCACTCGAAGCAACCTAAATATGTTTTAATATTAGGAGATGCTAGTGAAAGTGAAGAACAAAGCATTCCTTGTTTTTATTATATACAAGACAAAGGGAATACGAGAATTGAAACTGATTATAGTTATACATATAAAGTCGACCCTTCAAAGCCAAAATTTTCAATAGGAAGGCTTCCTTTTAATTCATCTATTAAACTAAATCAGTTTATAAAAAAGACTAAAGTTTTCTTGAATAAACAAAGTTCAAAATATTCCATCTATGATGATATCTCTGCTATAGAAGTAAATAATTTAAAAACAAAATGGGAAATTAAGTATAGGGCGTATAGCGATCAAAACATTATAAAAAAATATTTAAAAATAGATCCCATTATTCCTTTTATAAATGAGACTAATCCTAAGATATTTCAATTTTCAGGTCATGCATCTTATACAGGTTGGAGTAAGAATCATAAAGTAGAGATTTCTGATTTTGAAAGCCTTGAAACAGGTAATCTTTTTGTTCTTATCGATTTGTCTTGTTGGACGGGAACATTTTCATATTATAAACGAAATTCTTTTGCAGAAAACTTATTAGAACTGGAGAACAAGGGGGCTATCTCAACTTTGTGCTCATCTGGCTATACTCAAATTAGAGCATATAATCATATTACTAAAAAAATTCTCACTCAGAATGGAAGATGTATCGGTGATGTAATAAATAAAACAAAGGGTGAATTGTTTGAAAATGGAATTTTATCATTAGACGATATACATGCCTATAATTTATTAGGAATCCCAACATTAAAGCTTTAATTAAAATGAATATCATTAAAGGGGAGACAGGAATTTTTGGATCAAGAATAATAATTCTTCATTCAGAAATTAGATGCTACCGCAAAAAACAAGAAAAAGCCAATGATTAATATAGTCCAAAATCTTTCGATGATTTTATATCAAAATTAAAAAGAGGAAGCTATAGCTATTATGGAATTAGTATTTTAGAAATTAGCCGTGAGAAAGGAAAATAATAAATGGAAATTTAGAAACTGCTTTATCCAATTGTTCCAAAAGTATAGCTCATAATGATCTCCTTTTTTTACTGTATTAAATGAATTTTAAAAAAAACTTAAATCCACCTATATATCTGTCTCTATCTAAATTTAAAAAAATAATATGAAAGAACAATCAATTGAAATCTGTGAAATTATACACACAAAAACAGGATTTTTTTTTAATGGTTTTTGTCTTAATGAAACTTCAATCCCTAGCAAAAACATGTTGTCAGCTAATAATTCAAAGCGATTTATTACTAGAAAAAGAAGTGATCTAGAAATTATTGATTCTGTATTTCAAGGACACACTATATTAATAGGAGAAAAAGAGTATGTTCATAATCATATTGTATATAAAGGCAGTGATATTTATAAAAAGCTTTCAGAATACTATAAGGAAATAGACTATTTACCTATTGAAGATTTCCATGTAAAAAGATTATAATTCTACGCATGGCACATTTTGGAATCTAAAAAATATAACCAGGAACGTTTAGGAAATTACAATACAGATTTTTTAATGAGAACAGTCTTTAAAGGCTTAAAAAATATTTGATAGCTAGAAAGAAAAACACACGAAAGAATACACATCAAAAAAAGCATTTTAAAACGCTAAAAATACCAAGAGCCAAAGACGAATCAGATTAGGTTATTTTGAAAATTATAAATTGAACCCAAGATCTCAGTCATTTTAATCTGGAATTCATCATTATAAAGCTACTTTAATAACTAGAATTTCTATTACATCTTGGGTCTTCTAGTTTCAAAATTGAATCAATAATGTTTCATTTAATTTTTTACCAATTTTATAGAAAATAGTGATGTCAAAAAGTTAAACGGTATTCATAAATAATATTATATTTATCACCGCTAATTGGTTAAAAACTAATGTATAAAAACTAGATGGGCTTTTAAGAGAGTTACTATTTCAAGGGTATTTTAAAGAAATTAATAACTATAAACCATACCCTATGAAAAAATTGATTTTCACATTAGCACCGTACATTTTATTATATGTTTTAGCCACTTTTTTTGTATCCTGTTCTCCTGACAAGGAAGCTTTAGAACAAAAAAATGAACTTGAGAGTTTAACAGAGGATGTTGATTTCGTTTCCCCTGTACTACCAAGAAGGCGCGGATTTAGACCTTAAATAGAATAGATGTTTTCAAATACACGTACCAAATTGAAACTTAAATATAATGCGAGACTCGTATTTAACAGAAAGGTTCGTGTATTTGGATCTATTATAATGATACTTAGCTGTTTTCCCTGTTTTTTACACTTAGTATTCGATCATGATTCAACCGAAGAATATTTTGGATGGTATAATCAATATACATTTTTTGTTTTGTTCGGGCTTTGGATGACAGCAGCTATGATTATTGTTGGTTTTGCGCTTCAAGCATATTACACTTCGGTAATTCCAGTCGCATTTGTCTCTATATTAGCCTTTATTGAACTCTACACCAAGTATCTTGAACATAATATTTATGCGAATATTTCGTATTCCATTATTTTAACTTTATTGGTGGTACTCGTCTGGAGAAGAATTTCCCGTTCTGAAATGTATCTAGACGATGCAAGTGAAAAATTGAACGAGCAGATTGAGGTAACTAACAATATTTTGAATGAAATTGCAGAATTAGAAAAAGAACAATCGCTTCTAATTAATTCACAAGACTGAATTATCAAAAAATTAAGCATGTATGGGAGTGTCACCTAAAAAACAAGAAAAAGCAGATAGGCTACAGCACTTACAGACAAAAAAAATGTATTTGCTCAAAAAACTTATCAGAAGTATAAAAACATCGGAAGAGATAAGAAATACTAAATTCTATGTAGATATTATAGAATCCGTTAAAAGTGAGATCGAATTTCTCAAAGAGTTGACTGACATTGAGAAACTTCTAGAAGATGAAATAGTTGATTTAGATAGAGAAATAAACCAAAAGAAACGATTATTCTTAAAGCTCTCGGATGATAAATATCTTGAAAATTTATTACTTAAAGAGTTATCACCCTAGTCCTTCGATTCTTTCTGTTCTATTGCTTCATTTAAAAACTCAAGAACACCTTGCTTCTTTATGCGATTTTTGTACATATTAAAAGCATTGAAGTTTTCTAAAACATGTTCATATTTATTCAAAACCATTACAACGCTCATAGCATCTTTTTCAGAAATAATACCATTTTTTAAATCTTCTCTATTTTCGAAGATAGATTCCGAGATATAAGGATTCTCTTTTTCGATATGGGCTTTTTCAGGTAAAACGTCGGGATCAATTTTTCCACTTTGATATAACTCATCGGTAAGTTCGTTAAGATATAGATCTATGGCATTTACCTTTTGCGGGTCAGGCGTTGTTAATTCTTTTAGATAATTACCTATCGTCGTCTGGGAGATTCCCGTCTCCTTAAATATACGATAAGGTTTTGTATAATTATTTTCTATGAAAAATCGTAATCTTTCGGTAAAATCCATGAGTTAGTTATTTGTAATTGTTTTAAATTACAATATTGGAGTATAATATTTTAAAAAACTCCAACTTTGGAGTATATTTACGTAAGTAAAAACCTCTTTTTCAAATATACATAAACTTACAATAGTTGCAATTTTCGAAACGTCTTCGAAACAATTTTACATTAAAATGTTTAAAAGATATGAAACATATAAATAGAGTTACGAATACATCTTACAACAATAAAGATGTCTCAGCGAAAAAAAAATATGATATTCAATTTAAAGGAAAGGTAAATAGCGTCTGTATACCAAACATGAATTTTATCAAAATTTAAAGCTTTATATGTTTAGGGAATTATAGTTTTTGATTAGTTGGATATATCTTTTCGAGTGGAGTAGATTGGTTAAAATTGCCGTTTTTGACTGTCCCTAATACGCCCCCCAAGTCCGATCTAAAAAGCTCCACTCAAAAGATGTAGTAAGTACTAGTAACAATAGTATGAATATTTTAATTAAGATACAATGAGTTAGAGTGTGATAGTTGGTTACTTCACATACTTTTGGAGGATTGCAATGCTTGTTGTTTAATAGTTGCAATCAGAAAGGAGTGTTTTAAACACTCCTTTCATTTTTTGGAATTAAATATTTTAAGTTTCCTTTAATCATCCATCCAAATTATTATTTGTTATTGCTGTAATGAATACTTCTGGAGTATTAATTGCGTTCCAATAGGGGACTAAATTTCTACCTTCTGCTGGGTTATCAATAACTTCAAATGATCCTAAGTTTTCAATTTCATAATTAAAATCATCTTGATCAACTCTAGTTATTGTAACATTAGAAGCTATTTGTCCTGAATTTTCAAAAGTAACTTTATAAAAATTATCTTCTTCAAAAATAACTGTTGCTCCTATATTTTGTTCCCAATTTGATTCGCCTCCTCCACCTATTAAACGTTGAAATCGGCCATTGTCATAAAAGAATTGAATTTCTCCAGCAAATAAAGCTTGTGAACCTAGGTTATTTACATTAATTGCCTCACTTCCAATTCCAAATAAAAAAGATGTATTTACTGATCTTACATTAAAAACAAAGCTAAATGAAAGATTACTTCCTCTACTCCAAGGAAATCTTCCAAATTTAACACCTCTTCCAAAAAATGACCCTGTACCTCCTGCCCATAATCCTCTTTCAGTATTTTGAAAAATCTCCGTGCCAATTGTCACTTCCAATCCTAGAAATTCGATTGGAAAACGTCTTAAATCAACCCATTCCACTGCTACTTGATCATTGATTTCATTGTTAGTGTCGTTCACAATTTCTTGTTGAACAATTATTACATTTCTACCTCTTATTAGTCTTGGTGTAAAGCTTCTCATACTAACTAAATTGAGGTGTTATATCTAGAGGTGTTACATCGCTTTCATTAGGTTGAACAGCAATAATATTATTAGAATTCTTAAAATACTGAACTTGTATTCGATGAGTTTTATCTGCTTCTATTCCAATAGTTCTAAAATTCAATAAATGAGTTCTACCTTTAATCCTATAAACATCATTATCACCCAAGCCGAAACCAATAGCTATGGTTGGAGTACTACCATTTTCTTTAAAACGAATTACTCTTGATAAATCGGAAGCTGTTTTATCAGCTTCCACCATAACTATAGCTGAAGTAGCATTAATAGGTACAGTAAGTCTATTCTGCAGGTTACCTATAGATATGGTCTCAAAACCTCCTGATTGTTCAGGAATACATGTTTCATTTTGATCAGATAATGTTCTAATTATTTGTGCTAAAGCCAACTCATTGTTGGCCATTTCAACACAATCGAGGTCTGAATTATACATTTGTGCGTTTTATTTATTAGCTGATATTATCGGTATTATATAAATGGGTTAATAGGGGGGAGTGTTCCTTTTGGATATCCCCAAGCTACATACTGTGATTTATCTTCATCTACATCTAAATGAATAAAAGTATTAGCAATGCCCATTCTTTTAAACCCTATTTTGTGAGCTAGTGTTACTAAATGATTTCTTATTGTAATAGAAGGGATTTTTATATCTACAGCTTTACACTTAGGTGTTTTATGAGAAGAATTATTAACTCCTCCTACTTTTTTATTCCAATAAGGGGTTCTTATTCCTGAAGAAATCCATTGAAAGATAGGATACCCTGATTGAGCTTCTAAATCAATAAGCATAGCTAGTAGCTTAGAGTCGATACATTGTCCTGAACCTTTTAAGTCGGGGCTATCAAAAACTGAAAGATCAATTTTAACTTTTTTTGTTTTCCTTAAAATTTTTCGGATCAAAAAAAAAGAGCCTACAGTTATAATAGCTGTTCCTATACCTACATAGATTTCTTCTTTTTTAACCTCCATTTAAATTTTAGATTTACCACACCCGCATCCACATGACTTTGTAGATTTCTTTTTTAACTTCATATATAACTCTGTACCAATTTGGATGCTACTTAAGACTACAAAAGCTCCAAAAAGGTAATTTAATGTTCTAGTTCCTTTATTTATATTCATAAACTATATTTGTTTTATTTCTTTTAATTTTTAGCAGATTATTAATTTACGTACCTTCTTCGTAATTCATTAATCTCTTCTCTTTGCTTTACAATTGTTACTTGCATTTTAGCATTTTGGGCTTCGAGTTCGGCAATTCTCTTTTCCATTTTTTCTGACCATTGCATCCAGTTGCCTACAACTAAATCATTAGCTCTGGCATCTAGATTTCTTACTTCTGCACTCTTTAATTTCTTTTGAGCACTATATTGCACTAAAAACTCTATTAGTTTCCAAAACCCTGTAGCTCCAAAAACGATTACTAATACTTGTAAAATTTCTCCCTTCATAATATCAAAAATTAAGTTCCAATAACAAGAGCCGATAATACCATTATCACAGCTCCAAAAAATTTATTAAGCTGCTTTTTCTTCTTCAATTCTTTTGTAACATCATCTATTTGATTGCTTTTGACGATTAATAGATCGTCTTTTATTGTATTTAATTCATCGTTAATTCCCTCTCTTAGAACCATATCTTTGATAATAGTATCTTTAACTTTTAATAAGTTTTGTAACTCATTAATTTCAGCTTCTTGAATAGTACTTAAAGCTTGGTTATCATCTCCGATTTGTAATTGAAGAGCAATTATCTTTGCTTGAGGAGTTGTAAAACAAAATTGAGACTCACCCTCAATTTCAATTTGAGTAGGGGTGAAAGTTTGAGAAAAAATGATACAACTCCATATTAGAAGCATCTTGAAAAGAAATCTTCTTTTCGGATTGCTTTGCTTTAAGGTGTCGTTTTTGATTTGCAATGATTTCCAAAAGTTTTTCAATACTATCCCCATCTTGAATATTTTTTTCAATATTTATTTTTGTGTTTTCTTTTAATTCAATTAAACTATCATTCATAACTTTTTTAGTTTCTAATAGTTCAATTTCTGTATTTACATTATTTGTTTTCAGTTCTGTAAATACATACCCTGTAATCAGTAATACTAAGATTAGCACTACCATATTTTTAAATAATTTCATAGATCAGTTATCTATTTTTAAAGATGAAGTTTTAAATATTCCTGTAATGAGTTTATCCACTATAAGCTTGTGAAATACTAAGGTGAATACAAAAGATTGAAAAATATTTTCTACTTTTTCGATTGAATATCCTCTAACTAAAAATATTATCACAGCATATAAAATTCCTATGATTAATACTTGATAGCGTTGTGGAAAACTTAAGTTCTCTCTTATTTTTTTTACGAATTTCAAATTTGAAATTCCATAAATTATTAAGATTAGAGTTAAAATATAGCTCCAATCTAAACTCATAAGATATTCTGTTATTTGTTCAATTATAGTTTGCATTTTTATTTTTTTAATTGATTAATTTGGTTGTATATAGCTCTTAATTGTGCATTTGGAAATGTATTTTTCAATAGATGATGTAATACAACTATTGCGATACCAGAACCCAGTAAGGCTATAATTAACTGTTTTAAAGTTTCATCGGTCATTGTTAGAGTTACTTCGGTTTTGACTCCGTTTTCATCCACTAAATTATTTAACCAATGACCTATATTGATCTTCTTGCTCATCTCAACTTTACTGGATTTGAAATTCTACTTTTATAGATAGCCTCAGTGATTTCTTTTACTTTCCAGAATCGTTTTACTCGTTCATCTGTTAGTGTATCGTAGATTCCCATTTCTACATCTGCCCAACCATGATGTTTAAGTAAATTGGCTTGAATCTGTCTAATATGATCGCCACTATCTCCTATTTCAACTGGGAAGGTTGAAGACTTGTTTTTGATGATAATAGTTTTAGGTTCAACTATATTTTTAATCATCAACTTTTCTTCCTTCTTTTTTGCTTTAGATTCTGAAGAAACAGATCGTTCTAAATTATTATCCACTTGTTTTTCTTTCAGTAAATAATGTCCTGCAACTCCTACGACTGTTGCAACTCCAACCCAAACTCCTATTTTTATCCAATCTTCTTTTTTTATCATTTTCCAATTTTCTTTAATGATGCTCTTAATCCATTCATATCCACTCTGGAAAAGCTAGTTTTCTTTAAATATTTCTTAGTAGCTTTTAATGTTTTTGGACCATAAATTCCATCAATCCCATCCCGTTTCCTACCAGATCGACCTATATCAGCTTTCTTAATAAATTTCAGATAGCGTTGTAGTACTTTTACATCAGGATGACGTGAACCATATTTAATATATGGAAGTGAATTCCTTGCCTTTAGACCTTTTCTTTTGGAATATATAGGTGTTTTTTTGTTGGCAGTTGGTTTGAGTAAATTTGATGAATTGTTAATTTGGGTATTTGCTCCTATAGAAGTACGTTTCTTTCGAGAGAAATACCAATAAGCACCACCAGCAGTACCTAAAGTGGCGATGCCTGTGACAATCATCCAAGGTTTTATTCCCTGGTTAGTATTTGTTGTTTTTGATTTCATTTTTTAGTTATAATCTATAATTAGGTAATTGCTTTACTGGTTGTGTGACTAATTCATTTAGCTCACTAGAGGATAGAAATCCTTTAAGGTAAAGCCATAAATCCTCTTTGTAAAGTCCCCAAAAAGCTTTGGATACTGAGGATACTTGAGTTTTGTCTTGTAATTCTTTGGCAAAAACACGTTTTACTGCATCATCATCATCATAAATAAGACCTTTAGCCTTTTTTAATGTCTTCGCATATTGTTTTGCCTTAAGTGATGGTAACTCCTTAATTATTTTAGGTAATAACCATTCCTTTACATGATCTACGTATTTCATATCAAAGGGGCTTGACCAATTAGGGACTTGACGAATTTTAGGGTGTTCAATAGTATTTGGAGTTTTGGCTACAATAGAAGTACTTTTTTCATCTTTCTCCTTATTTCGATATTGATACCACAAGTATCCTCCAATCGAAAGTAGGGCTATACTGCTACCCCCAATTGCCCACCAAGTAGTATTCGATAATTCAATCTCTTTATGCATAACTGCTATTAGGTTTTTTCTTAATAATTTCTAACAAGGTTTTTATTTCATTTTCAGACAATCGATCTTTTATTACATCTATTAAATTAGAGTTGTAACTACCTTGATAGGCTTTTGCTACTTGGGATATTTGAACTTTATCAGCTAACTCTCTAAAAACACCAAAAACTTTCGCTTCATCATCGCCTCCTTTATACCAAATTTTCCATGCTTCATAAATCTGTTTGGCATACTTTAAAGCAACTTCATGTTGTAATACTAAAAGAGTTTTACTTCTATCTATTTTTAATTTTTTGATATAATGAATATCAAAAGCAGTTTCCCATTGTATTTGACCTTTTTCTCCATCAAGAATACGTTCAAGAGCATTAAATAATTGAGATGCTTTTTTATCTCTTTTCCGATCTCTATTATGCCAAAGACCGACGCCAAATACTAATAACATACTAGATGATAGGACTGCTATTTTCGTCTTATTTAATTCTCGCATTATTTCAATAATTTGACACCTCTACCTACTGGTGTAATTGCAGCTAAATCTTCCAAGTCTAACTTTTTAGCACTATTTTTAACTATCCAAATCATTCCTAGCAGAATAGTCACCGTAAGTACTGGAATACCTACGGCAATTACCTTACTGAATTGTTTACCTAGTCCTAAAAAATTTCCACTTATTTCAGATAAATCAGCTATGGTTTTACTTGCTATATTTGATACATTTAAGTTGTGCCGTTTTAACCAGTTTGAAAAGTTTGGATCAGAAAGGCAACTAACACTTCCATTTGATTTCCATGTAATCAGCCATAATACCTTTGCATGTGCAGTTCCAACCTCTTTCCGTAAATGTTTGTAGTAACCTATCCAAATAGGGCATGGGTCTGAACTTTCTGGAATCAAAAATTGTTTCCCATAAGCTTGTATTGCTTGTGCCATTATTTATTCAGTATACGTTGAACTTCTTTTTTAATATCACTTCCTACGCCTTTATGTTTCTTAAATAGAGCTTCCAACTCTTTTCTTATGGCTGATTCTTTTGCTTCTGCTTGAGATCTATTGTAATTCACATATACTTGTCTTCCAATCCAAAAACCTACAGCTAATGTTAATACTGTTTTCATTCAATTAACTTCTTTATTCTCGAAGTTTAGGATTTAGATTAGAAATGCTTAAGTAACATTTAGGTGTTTTGGTTCATAATTTTGTTGCTAACTTTTATAATCTTCTAAAACCTAGTAATCGTTTTACAGGGTATGCTTTTATGTTTACCTGATTATTTTGATTACCTCCTAAACAATAAATGAATTTCTTATCCTCAGAATATCCCATAAAAAAACCTACATGTCCTTTCCATGTTTTAGGGTGTTCTCTCCAAAATACAACTACATCTCCTAATATTGGATTAGTAATTTTATCTCCAACAATTAGCCAAGAGCGAGCTGTCAACTTTCCGCTTAATGGTTTTTTACATTTCAAAGCAACCCAATTAACGAAAGCTGAACACCAAGCTGTTTCGTCAGTAGTTACCCAAGATTTACCTATCTCCTTAAAATAATTTAGAATTACTGGATTTTGGTTTTCATTTTTATATTCGCTTACCCCGTATTCTCCAAGGGCAGTTTTTATTATTTCTATATTCATATAAATGCATTATTTAAAATTCCTTTACTCATTTCTACACCTGTAGATTTTCTAGCTGTTTCTGGAAGAAGACTATAAGTGTCATATTGTAAGTGGTAAACTAACAAAGTGATACGCGCCCTTGGGGGCAAAGTAATTTGCCAGCGATTTCTGCCATCTATAAATGCATTTTGTAAATCATTTATCTCTGAAATGTCTGCAAAGTGACGGGGGTTATCGTATTTACGAAATGAATATGTCTTAACATTTTCCTTTCCAGAAATAGACCTAGAAATTAATCGTATTGAGTTTAATTTTTGATTTCCTGAATTGATAACTCTAAGATGTTTAACAACTGCTGGGCTATGTTGAAAGTCTTGACGAATAGCTGTATATCTACGATTTACTTTTACAATTGATTCTTTACTTTTTACAGTTATACGACCTTCAGAATTATGTGAGTTAATTTCAAAAAGAGAATTTTCTTTCTGTCCAAAACAAAAAACATCACTATTGTTAAATCGAGGTAATGTTTTGGAGATTGAAAAATCACGATCAATTATAGTATATGTAGGACTGTCTCTATTAGCTATGTATAACTGTAATGTAATAGAATCATAACGCATAGATGAAGAACTTTCCGTCAGGTTTATTTCCTTATCTATTTTGCCATCTTCTCCATTTAGAATAATCAATTTGTCATTTGTTAAAAACAAAACCTTATTATTAGAAGTGTGATATTCAAATTGACCTCTAGATACTCCTATTTCATTGACTCTTATCTCTTCTCTATTTCTATTATAGACATATATTTTATTTTGATTTTTGCTTAACAAAAACACATTCCCATTGGTAGGATTAATTAAAATTTTACGGAAACTCATTGCATTGTTCCATAGTTCTATATCCCCTGATGGAAGCTTAATGTTAGTTAGAGATTGGCTTCTTAAATTAGGTACGATTAATGATTGCTTAATTGTACAATAAGCAATATCTACAGGTCTATTTTCAGTTTTGAATACACGAGTAATTTTGAAGTCTGGTGATAGCTCATATATTTTATTAGAAACGGAACCTACAATGTAAGCGTAACCATAGTAATTACTGTTTTTATCATCAATTATTACTATTGTTACAGGAGATATAGCACCAATAAAACAACTTTCAAATCGAAGGTTATATTCATTAATTTTTTTTCCATTACTATTAAATATTTCTATTGTTTCTGACAACTGATTTACTACATAGAACGAGTTATTAAATGGATTAAATCCGATTTCTCTGGGAGACAAGCCAACGTTCACACTATGACTCTTCTTAACTTCCCTAGGGATTATATTGTCATCCAATGGTAAATTCCCTCCCCATAAATTTACTTCCTGCTCTCTATCACTAGTATTATTTAAAGTTACCTGTGTAATTTCATAAGTCTCTTTTTCATTATCTAATGATGGAATTTGTTGAGATAGAGAAAGTATATCTGCTTGCTTTTTTATTCGATCTAAGCGATCTTGCTGTTGTCTATTCATCTCCTTTTTGGAGTAAGCTTTTCCATAACCCACCTCGAACACTCCCTCTTTTGTTCCCCATTTAGCTAACAGTGTTTGGTAAGCTTCTGTTTTTTTTTCTCTATTTGTCCATTGTTCTAGTTGTTTTTGTTGACCTATTTTATTTTTTAAGGAAGCCATTGGTAATTTAGCTTTACTATCTACAATTGTTTTAGTAGTATATTCTTCTGGATTATTTTTCTTGAAATCCGAATCTTGTGTTGAATAAATTTTTAAGCCCTTTTTTGAAGATTTTTTAGTAACATCCTTATTACCATCTAATAAATCTAGCTTAGAGTAACTTTTTTTATTATAATGAAGAGCTAATTTCTCTTCATTATAATTAGAAAGTTTAATATGAGGATTGCAACAATTGCAAAAAGAAGCTGCTTCTTTATTTAAAGCAGCTTCTCTAAATTTTAGTCTTAAAAATGTACCTATTACTACACCTATTGAAGCCATTAAGCCTAATTGTCTATCCCTTAGCATTTGCTTTATACTGATTTATAAAGTCAACAACGTCCTTAGTCCTTTTTATATGATTAGGGCCTACTAACTCTGGGTTTTTACCAAAAACTTGTGTTACAGCATATACAGCTTCAATTGTTGGAAATCCATAATCTAAGTATTGTCTAATGCCACATAAGTCAGCTGTAGTTTGACTTCTAGTATTCAAGAACCAATGACACCCTTCATGAGCCAAAATAGCAATACGAACAGGGATTGTATACCCTAAAAACAGACGTTGAGAAATTTGCACTCTTGGCATTTTACGATGAGTACGGGCAGGTGTGATAAGCTCTTTTCCAAAAGAGTCAGTAATTTTAGTTAAGTATTGAAAAAGAAATTCTTGGTTAGGACTATCATAAAAACCAGGAGAAGTATAGCCTGCTTTCTGAGCAAAGTTAACGGCAAATTCCATAAATCGATGCTGTTCCTCTGTCGCCCAAATAGGTTTCAATGGTAAAGGTTCAATTTTGAAATCAACGACCTTAAAAGCGTAATCTTTTTCAGAATGTTTATCATACAATTCGAGCTCTAATACCTCTGGAGATACTGGAAGCGCTATTGTAAACACTCTAGAACTAGGCATTCCAAAAGCTGCTTTTCTTTTAAAATAAAATGTGTTAGCAAACCTTGGATCATATACACGCATACCTAATTCAAAAGGCATGAGCGCCTCTATATTTAGTCGTATTTGAAATCTTTGATTTGCTGAAGGGATTGGGATAATCATAAACTCTAATTAATGCCTTGGTCTTCCTGATTTTACTATGGCAGCTATCGCTCCTAATGTACCTAGAATAGCTATTCCACCAATTATATAATAACCTATAGGTGTCTTTTTTTCAACCTTTGATGTGGATTTCTGATCTGATTTCAGTAAAACTTTATTAGGCTTTTCTCTTGATGTTAAAGACCTTCTAGATAATGTATTGCTAAAAGTAGGTGTTGTAAATTGATTGCTAGAAGTAATTGGTTTTGCAAGAGGTAGTATTTTTGGAGCTACTTTTTTTACACGCGAAATTATTCTCCTATTTCTTATTCTACGATTTATTCTCTTAGGCGCACTTCTTCTAATTATGCGTCTATTTATTCTACTACTTACCCTACTATTTCTTCGTAATTTACGAGCTTGCCTTCTTTTGTTTCTTGTTGTTAGTCTTCTTCTCTTAGATAGATTTCTATTTGTAGAGAATCGTCTACCTCTCCTAAAGACAAAAGCATCATAACCATCATCTTCCAAATCTCTCTCAATTTGGGATTCTATTTCTCCTGTTATCATATTCATTAACTTATTTCCATGATTCTTAATTTACTTTGCATAGGGTCATATAAAATTTCTTTATAACCTTTACCCACAAAAGGGTAGCTTTTTGCTTCTCCTTTTGTGAGTGTAACACCATTTACAAGAGCATCTTTCGTCCCAATATTCTTGATTGATGCAGCTAAAAAGCCTTCTTTTAAAGCTCCAGCACTAGTAACTTCTCTTTCTTCGTTTTTTGCAAAAATCTCCATAACTATTAAGGTGTAGGTGGCATTGGCATGGGTGGGGTATAATGAGGATATGGAGGCCTATTGTTACGTAATAAAAGAACAGCTCCGATACCGATTAAAACGAAAGCGCCACCTCCAATCATAATCATATTTTGAGTTTTCTTTTTAGCAGCGGCTTTTATAGCTTCTTCTTTGCGTTTTTGTTCTTCTTTACGTCTACGTTCCTCTTCTTCTCTTCTGCGTCTAGCTTCTTCTTGTCTTCTACGAGCTTGCTCTCTCATCTGCTGAATACGTAATTGCAAATCTCTTTTAGCTTTCGCAGATTGTGATCTAGCATAAGCCTGATCTTCTGCTGCAGCTCTTCTTGCAGCTCTTCGATTTCTTCTACGTTGCTTCCCCTTTTTTATTAAGCCTAAACCAATGCCTACTGCTCCTTTGATTAGTCCTAAAAACTGATCTTCATCATCGGGGCTTAATTTCATCATTAAATTTTCTAATGCTTTTTCAAAACTTTTATTACCAGATTTTAACTGAGTAATTATGGCATCACTATAATCTTTAGAGCTTGGTTTCCCTTTGAAGTAAATGCCATAATCTTCTAATAATTTATGAAGAGCTTCGGGGTAGTGTACTACCAAATAAGCAATATGGTCCATTACCTGTTGATATTGCTTTTGTATAATATTATTTGACATTTCCTATGTTGTTTTTTAACCCGTGACCAACTAAGATTCCAGCAATGAATATCATCCCGAATAAGATTAATTCATCTTTAGAAACTCCATTAGATGGTTTAGTTGTTATTCCTTTTTCTTTTGGTGGTTCGTGTGATTTACGTTGGCGTAGCTCGTTCCAAATAAGCTGAACCTCTTGCGCCAACGTTTTATTCTGAGGCTCTGAATTACTTTTTTTAACCGTTCCTCTGTAATAGCGTTCCAATTGTGTATCAGAGTAACTATCAAACTGTCCTAAGAAACTGTCTTCATCTCCTGAACCTAAGTAATTTGCATGTCCGCAACTTTCACAATACTGTCCTTTACTGTTATAAGTTTGTTTATTACATGAAGTACAAGATGATTTGACTTCTGATTCTAGAGATAAAATTGCTCCTTTATCTGGGTGTAATTGAAGTAACTCCGTTACAACTTCCTTTCCTTTTTTACGAACTAAAGCTTTAATCGCTTTAGTTAAGGCTTTTGGAGTTTTGGGTACTTTGAAGCCATGATTATATAGTAATTTACTTACAGCTTCAGGGCTATGAAAGACTATATAGTCTATCTTGTTTTGAGCAAGTTGTTTAAATGGTTGTGACATAAGGATTCAAAAAAAAACAGCCAAAGCAAGGGTTGGGGAATTCCTCGACTCTGGCTGTTAGTAACTAATTGAGTTTGATCTTTTACAATATGTGTTTAACGTCTACGTCTACGCTTTCGAATTCTTGAAACTCGACGAATTGGACGTCTTACATATCTTCTTCTTGAAATTCTTCTACGTCTACGACGTTTTGGGCGTAACCCTAAAGCACTTGGTCTTCTACGACGGACTAAATCTAATTGAGGTAATCCTGTAGTTCTAGGTGCACGAGAAAGTTCTGCTACATTATGTCCTTTAAGTAAGTTGCCTAAATTTGCACGAGCTTTAATCGTAAATGTAAATACTGCCGTCACACCATCTTCAACCATAACGCGCATAGCGTCTTGACCTGTTACGTCCATCTCAAAGTTGTCGTCATCAATAAGTGATTGAGTGAAGTTTTGAGGAGAAGTTGCATTTCTTGGTTGATACACACGGGTTGTTTTCGATCCCGCAGCAGTTCTCCTTTCAATTCGTAGTACATTATCAAATTGTAATGGACTACTTACCGAATACTTCATCCCAGCGATCTTGAAGGGATTGGATTTACTCTCTTCTCGAACTTCCTTATGAGAAGACTCTTCAATTTCAACAGTTACTCCTTGTGGTTGTGGTAGCTCCGCATTTCCTCCAAAAATAACTGCTTCAGCAGCAGCTCCAGACTTATTGGTAACTACTACTGTGAGTGTACGATCATTTGGGTCGATTTTCCCTATAGTTGCTCTAGTATAATCATCATAACCGTCATCATCGTAGGCTCCCTCATCCTCATATTCGTCGTAATCGTCGTAATCGTCGTAATCATCTTCATCATCTTCATCATCATAATCGTCGTAACCATCGTCATCGTCTTCTTCGTCGTAGCCATCTTCCAAACCTTCAAAGCCTGTGTCAAAATCATCATATTGATCTTCGGCAGCTTCTTCATAACGAGCTAATTCATCGTTGTAATCTGTCATAATTTGTTGTTTTTTCCTTAATTAATTAAGGGTGATACGTTAATTTTCTTTAAGGGAGATGTCCCTTTATTTTTTTGCTGTGTTTGTTATTGCTTTTTTCTTTTCTTCAGCTTGCTTCTTAGATTTCATTTTTTGAATCATCGGTGCGATTAAAAAAGTACCTAATGCTAAGCCAGCTAAACCTGCGCCTGCGCAGTATAAAATTGGTGTCCAAGCAATGTCGTTTTCTTGTGCCATGAGTTTTTTATTAAGGCTAATTGATTATAATCTCGACCACGAAGTTGATATCTTAATGTCTCTTTTCCGCTGACTTAATTGGAACTCTGGAACCTAATTGAGATTTGATATAGATTACTGAAGTATTAATTAATGTCTTATGAAGTGGCATAAAAAAAGCCCATTTGATTAATTCAATGGGCTGTCATTTAAGCTGCTATGATATTTGAGCCTGTCGGAAATAAGCTTTATTATAGCTTCATTTTTTGTCTTATAAACATGGTTACCGTCAAAGTCAGTTTCGTTTAGTAACATTTTTACTTTTCTACTTTCTTCTTGATCTATAAATTTTTTACAGGCTCTAATAAAAGCAGCTCTACTGCATCCCATAATCCTCTGTTCTCTCATGTTTACATAAACAAAAAAACTCTTTTGGGCTTTATATTCCTTATCAGAAATCTGTCCTTTCGCAAATGCATTAGAACACAATTCATATTGCTCATCAACTATAAGTTGGGCAATACGAACCATATCATATTTTGGAATACGCTCTTTATACCTGTTTACATCATCTACTTGATGGTGTAAACGAAGCCATGTACAATTTTGCCACTCGGAAGTAGTAACTTTAGCTATCGATTGATGAGTAAGTAAGATATCAATTCCTTTATGACGTACTGTACATAATGCCCCTATCATTGATTGCCCTTTAGCACCAACCATATAATGATCAATATCATCTAAGACTACTAAACCATTTTTATATTGCTTCATTATCTTAGTGATTACTTCTTTTTTTCCATCATTATCCATTGGTGTCCCATCCGAATTGAAAGGTCTAATTCGTCTAGCAGCTACTTTGGTTAATGCTTTTAAATGATTAGGACTAACTGTTCTAAATTTTGGGTAATCATCATCATTTGTGTCAAATGCAAGTACTTTTCTTCCTTTTTTTCCAACGGCTAAATGATCCATCATGTAGCGTTCAATTTCTAGCTTATTTCGATATGTTTTCCCTACACCTGTTTCGCCACATACCAACATTATCATAGGCTGGCGCTCAAGGTCTTCTTTTAAATAAATAATTGGTTTTCTTCCTCTTGTTGATTTTTCAGACTTCATCTACAGATTCATTTTCGTTAGCGTCTATTTTTTCTTCTTGATTCTCGGTGATCTCAGCTTCGTCTTGTGAATCATTTTTTACTTCTGACTTTTCAGATTCTCCTGACCTTTCATCTTTTACTATTTGTAAAATGCGATTTTCGAGTAAAGAATTTTCAGCACGTATTTCCATTATCACTTGCGCTTTCTTCATTAAAATGGATACTATTGCACCTATTAATTGCTGTTCAGGAGTAAGTTTTTTGGTTTTTTTTCGAAGTACTTGCGCTAAAAGAGGACGAAGTAAAGCTTGGTCTTCTGCATCTAATTTGATACGCTCTACATTAGAACTATTTTGATCATCAATTACTTGAATGATTTCATCAAACTCAAAGAATGCTTCGTGCTTGTTGATTTTTACAAAATATCCTCCACCAACTTCAATGAGGTTATTAGCCATTCCAAGTAAAGCGTCCGCAGCTTGAGTTGCTTGAGGCATTGAAATAAAAGCTTCTTCTTTATCATTACTGATAACTACATCTTCTATTATTTCATCTCCAATTTCTTGTTCTGGTGCATCTAGTGGTTCTTGGGCTTTTTCATGAGCAATTGCTCCTTCTGTTGCTTCCCTAAAATCTTTTGGTTCTTGATTTTTTTCTTCAGATAAATTAGAATCTACAGGTTTCCATACATTCCAATTAGGATTTGTAACATCTGATTTTTCTCCTCCAGTGTCTTTTTCAATTACAGGTTGATTTAAAGGACTACTTTCTTCTCCTTGAATAGCTTCAAAAGGAATTTCATCTGGGTTGGTTAATACTTCTTGGACTTCTTGAGCTATATTTGAATTTGACATAGAATTAGTTTAGTTTGGCAATAAAATTTATAGTGTGGTCTTCCAGTAATTTGAATTTGGACATGTAGTCCTTATAAAACTGAGGGATGGTTAATATCTCTTCACATTTATGGTAGTTGTAAAGAATGGCGCGTTTAGACTGTTGGAACTGTTCACCTATTATAGCATAACTACTATCTGTATATTTTTTGAGTAAATAATAACATGACATTCGAGCTTCTCGATACTCTTGTACTGTGCTTGTGTAAAAAGAATCTTCTTGTAATTGAAAAACTTCGATGCTCTTAGTTATCAAAAACACTAATAGTAATTTAGATTTCTCATCTCCTTTAGTGTTAAGCTTAGTGTTATGTGTTAAGCTCTGAATAATTTCTAAGGTTTTGGGTAACCCAAACTTTCCTAATAGCTGATCGATTCCCGATTGTAGATCGTGGTAATCAGGATTAATTTTGTCCATAGTAAAAGCAATTCTTTATTGAATAGCCAAGCTATGAAATGTTGTTTTTTACTTGATTTATGCTGATTTTATAGACTTTTTATGCCTTTTTTACATAAAAAAGCATGATTGTTATGAATTGGCATTAGAGAATTTGCCTGTATAATTTGAAGAGATTTAAAATAGAAAACAGAATTGATTTCTGAGATAAGAGAAGCATTAAGATATAACAATATCTACCTTAAACCTTCAATAAACAATAACGCATAAAAGATTAAGCATCATTAATATTAACGAAACGCCAAGTATGTGACCCTGCGCTTGGTTTCTTGAGATGGGCATTCTCCTCAATTATGGGGAGAGTCGTCTACTAGATTAACTGTAGTCTTTTTTATTTCAGTAATGTTTTTAAGCTTTTAACTGAAGTTTCTATAGTCTTATCATTCATTAGATAAGATAGTTGCCCTTTAAAATCGTCAGTTATATATTTTAATAAGTCATTAATAGGTGGCGAAGTGATACTGAGTTTCACAATTTCTACTAATTCTTTGAATTTACTCTGTGCTAGTGGGAATTGTAGTCTACTACTAATTCTTGAATCTGTAAATGATAGTCCTGCAATATTAGCTTGATGTGAATCAAGGCTTGAAAGAATTTCGGTATAAACTTCATTTGCAGAAGTAGCTACACCATTTCCATTTGTAAGAAACGTTTCGACAATCGCAATAATGAATTTCTTTTCTACAGATTTGGGGATTTTCAATGGTTGTCCAATAATTCTTAAAAGCTGTCTTGCAAAAGCGGGTTCATTATAAAAGTTATTAAAACTTCTATGAGCCGATAAAAGATTGTCAATGGTATTGTCAATTTCAATTGCTCTTAAATCATCTGGAATGTAACTTTCTGCATTAACAATTTGCAAAAATTGTCTAGATAGTTTCTTTTCATCTTGACTATTATTAGCAGTATAATGAGCATATTTTAATCCAAAGGATTGTTTAATATTTTCCTCAACACGTCCCCAAATTTCTGGTAATAAAATATTTATGTTTTGGTGAGTTTGACTATTAGTTTCTAATCTTACATAAATACCAAAGAATCCCGATGCTAGATTATTAATTTGTTCTTGAGTTAAATCAGTAGTAAAAACAGATATTTCTTGTGCATCACTTGCACTTATCGCAGTATTTTTTACTCCTTGAAGAAGTTGCTTTATTCTTATTGTTACAATTGAAATAGGTAGAGTAATTACTTCTTTTATACAGGTTTCAAGCCAAGAAACTAATTGCAAACCTGTTATTTCACTATTATTTGGATGTGCAGCACTTGCCCAATTCCGCATATAGTTTATATATTCTAGATGTTTAAAACCAAGGTCTGAAATTAATCCTATCTCTTTAGCACCTTTGATTAAATCATAGTCATCTACTTTATTTAAATCATTTTCATCTTTTAGTCGTCTTCTTCTATCTCCTGTTACTGCATTATCATAAAAAAATTCAATGTCATATTGAGAAACACGTTTCCTTATTTGCAAAATTGTTTCATCCCAAAGGTAATTTAGGGATGCATCAAATAGTCCAGAAGCAGTACTAGCTATGAATTTTGATAAATAAAGTGATTGTTCCTTTTCCTCTACTGTAATTTGGCCTAGAACCGTATCTAAATTTTTGAAAACACTTACTCTCTGAGGAATCTTAACAAATACACCTTCTGTCGGTAATGAGTATAAATTCAGAACCTGCTTCAAACCAGTTTCAAATTCATTTAATTGGATTAAGCCATCTTGTGTTTGTTGATTTTGAGGTAAATTTTCGTTCATATTCTCGATTTTTTTAGATTACGGCTATCGTTAAATGTAGTGTTGTAGCCAGTTAATTTACTAATCCAATTAATTTCGGTTTAGGGGTGAAATTCCCCTTTACCTACTCGACTAAGCATATTTTTTAAATTTTAAAACTGCTGATTCCATTCGTCCATTTTAACACCATTTTCATAACTTTCAAAAAGGCAATTTCTATTGGGAATATCCAGTTCCAGATATATTCCTAATTCATAACCGCATACGTGCTCGGGAAAGGTCTTTCCGTCATTTGACCAAATATTATTATAACTATCTTTTGTTAGAGCTCTTAGTCTATTTTTATCACTTACTTTTTCGTGTTCAGGTCTATTTGATTTTTTCATTTCTATAGCCAACAAATTGTCTTTTCCAATTTGATTTCCACGACTATGAACTATGATGTCACAATTAATTGTCACAACATTTATTTCATCGTCAAGTATAGTTTTTATTTTGCCGTTTTGTTTTCGGTTATATTCAGGATCAGAATAGTATTCAGTTAAGTCATATTTTTCAAGTAAAATTTCCAAATAAGTAGATAACCGTCCGCATAAATTTCTCTCATTAACTCCAGCCAAAATATTATCAATTTCTTTCAGAAAGAGTTTTTCTTTTCCTTCATTGAATAAATGTAAAAGTTTCGTTTGAAGTTCCGTCATTGAGTTAATCGTAAATTATGCTTAACGTCTCGGCTATGATTAGTACAGGGGTAAATTAGCTATTACTTTCCGATTAAGCACTTAGCCAAAACTTTTTATTTTGTTTTAATTTTTCATTTTTAAAGCCAAATCTTTTGATTTGGCGGACTTCAAAAATACACTAAACTTTGGATTAAACATCAAAGCCGTATTAATTATAAGAGCCATTGTTGGCGGTAGTTATTCTTCCTCATTTTCCTCTACGACCTTATATTTTTCAATTGCATTTTTAAACATTGAATCACACTCATCTTTAAATACATTTTTATTTTCAATCAATTCCGAAAACTTTTCGTGTATGCTTTTATATACAATTTGGTGTGCCTTATGACCAATATTTTCTTCTAAATATTCATCCATTTCAAATTCTTCACTTACAGCCTTGTTTAGAAGGAGCATTAAATCTTCTTTTGAGATTTTGTCAATCTCTGTCCACTGATTTGAAGATGTCAAATAATGTCCTTTATTATTTTCAATTTTTAAGTATTTCATAAGTCTCGTTTCTTCTTCTTTCGTATTCGTCTTGTCCCGCTTCTAAACAACTTAATAAAATTTCAAAATTGTTTATGGTTTCTGTTCCGTTCACTGATTTAAGCTGTTTGTCAGATGGGAAACCTGAAAATGTCTTATATACAATTTCTTCATTTTCAATTTCTCTTTTAGTACAAGCGACATAGTGAGGTTTTATAGAAGCTCCTACTGTACTGTTGTGAGTTACAATTATTACAGGAATTGTTTTAGAAATATCTCTTAAAAGTGCATTTACTTCGTTTTTTAAAAAGATGTTATCAAAAGAGGATTCAGGTTCATCTATTAAAAGCATATTATGTTTTAGAGCGTCATTGATTTCGTGTAGAAGGTTAAATTCTGACCTTTCTCCACCGGAAACTGGAAAACCAATTTTATTAAGTGTTTTGTATTCTATATCAACAAAGTATTTATAGAGTTCGGTATCTTCTATTTCTGCTTTTTTTAGAGCTAATAAATATGAAAATGGTTTTTGATATTTTGAATAAGCATTGACCAATGATGTTTGTCTATTACAAACCTTTTTCAAATGCGAAGCATTTGAAAATCTTTTTGTTGAAGCAATAATTTTAAACCCTCTTATCTCTTTTCTGTCAATTTCTCTTTCATTTTTGAGATTATTAACTATATCCACAAATTTTGTTACTTTTTCATTTTCAATTAAAATTCGGTAAAAGTCAGCATCAGATGGTATTGATGATGAAGTTCTAAAACGAAGTTCATCTTTTACTTTTGTAATTAGATTATTTAACCATTCTTTCTTTAAGTTAGCTTCTTGAATTTGAAGATACTCTTTCATCAAATCAATTTCTAAAGCCTCTAAGGTTTTAAATTCAATATGCTTATTAATTATAGACTTGTATTCTGTGTTTTCTTTTAAGGTTTTAGTAGCATCTATAAGTTTTTTAAGACCAATTAAATCTTTTGTTCCAAAATGGTTTTCGCTAAAAAGTTTAGTGTTTGAAAAAGCATCTGCTTTTTCATTGTCTGATGCAAATTTTAATAGCGAATTTAAATAAGCCTCAATATCGTTTTCATTTTGTTTTAAATCGATATTTTTTACAGAGTCAACAACTTTTTTAAATTCTTTTAGATAATCTTCAGAAACTGTGCTATGCCTTCTTGATAATAATTCGTCAAATTTTTGAGCATCATTCTGCAATAATGAAAATTGTTTTATGTATTTAATATTTTCGTGAGTATTGTATATTTTATTAAGTGTAACAGTTTTACCAGATGAGCGTTCTCCTAATATTACATTTAAACCTGTTGACAGCATTAGACCTTCTGCTGTAGCCTGAAAAAAATCATTACCTTCTTCTTTTGTTAAGAAAACCTTTTGCTTGTCAGTTAAACACGATTTAATACCTGATAAGGTGATTTTTTCAAGGTCAACCCAAGTTTGTTGAGTTGAAAAATTTTCCATATCGGCAAAGTACCTTGAATCACTAAATATTACTGGGACTAAACTTTCGCTATCTTTGATACAACTTTTAAATTTTTTATAACTCGATACTTCTCCAGCAGAAATTAATGTGTCAATTTGTTCAATTACTTCTGATTTTATTATAGGTCGTTTGTGGTAATGCGGAATTAGTAAATACTTGTCAAGAGTTGGGAAAATTTCTTTTAATTGCTCCAAACTAATATGATCATCTTTAGTATTTATCAAGTTACTTACTCGTTCACATTTTTTTGAAAAATCATTTATTTCTGAAATATCGGTATTGTCAGCAATTAGAAGTAGGTGTCCTTTTTCAAGGTCAATTTCAATACCTGGAAAAACTACAATTCCTAATCTCTCTTTTATAATGTTGTACTGGTTAAAGTCAAATTTATTATGGTTTGTTATTGCTATACAATCAATTTCAAGTTTATCAACATATTCCTTTAACTTGGAAAGGTCAAATTCAAAATCATAGTCGCTGACAGTTGAAATTGTATGAATGTGTAAGTCAATTTTCTTCATTGATTGGGTCTCGTTTTAATTACCGCCAACGGTTAGTATATGGAAAGTAGGGCAGTTAAAAAGCACTTACTTTCGGTTATACACTTAGCTATATTTTTTATTTTATTTTTATCTTTTTACTAAAATACATATTAAAAATATGGCGGACTTTGTAAATGAATATAAACTTTTGGTTTAACACTAACCGCCCTATTTTTTATATACATTGTTAGGTGTCTGGCTTTTTTTTCACAAACTAGCTAGCGTTGGCGTGAAAGCTCTTTTAAATTTGTGAGGTACGAACAAACTTTAAATGTGCTTGAACTTGCGTTGGCTTTTCATACTATTTTAATTTTTTTATTGGTTCAAATATTTCCATAATCGACTCATCTATTGTTTCCTCAATATGTTTTGCTAGAATCAATTCCGATTCCATATTCACATAACATTTCCCATTCAGAGATTTAAAATTCTCCGTTACGATAGATTCGTATTCTTTTAATGTTGTTGATTTACATTTATAGAATTCAAATTCACAGCTTTTAGAGTCATTGAAAAAGTCAATAAAATGCTTTCTAAAGTCTCTCTTTACTTCTTCTCTAAATTCTTGAGTTTTTATTGTGTTGAAAATGGTATATGATTTTAATACAAACAAGAAGTTGATTTTATATTGATGAACGAATAAAGTATCCCTGTCAAATAAGCGCTCTTTGTAATGATATGATTTGACTGGTAACTCTTTCTTTTTTTCGATTAAATGTTCATCAAAATTCTCTTCATTTTCTATATAACCATAGATGAAAAAGTTAGGAGTGATATTGTAACCTTCCGTAAGTTCATCTCTATATCTAATTCCTGTTTTATAAGGTTTGTTTTTGTCCTTGTTAAGTAGGTCAATATTAAATTGAATAATATTTTTTGCGTATGTAAATTGCTTGTATTTTGATAAATTACCAGCTTCACTATTAGATTTGTAATATTTTGAATCGCCAATGTAAAAGATATTACTGGTATCAATTAGAGACTTGTAATCATAAATGTGGTCAATAATTTTTCCATCATCATTTTTCTTCAAATCTATAAGTGACACATTATCCACTTCAGTATTTTTTAGCTCGTCAGAAAATAGTTTGTCAATCATATCTTCAAAAACTAAATTATAATTATTGACAGATAAAAAATCTTCTCTTTTTCTTTTAGAACTGCTTTTGTCTGTTTGTGAAAAGTAAATCTCGCACAAAGCGTACATTCTTTTCAATGTGTCATTGAAATATCGGTACTTTATTTTTCTTAATTTAGATAATCCATTTCCTTGAAGGTTTTTAAACGATTTACCTTTTATTATTTTAAATGATTTATCTATTCTGAGATTAATCTTATGGTCTTGATTGAAGTTTTCTAATATTGAAAAGAAATAGGTTAATAATTCTTCCTCAGTATTTACTGTTTTCTTTTTGTTTCTTATTGAAAAATAAATGGGTGAATTATTAGAAGTCAGAATTGGCAATGACTTTCTAATTGTTTTTTCCCATTTTGGTTTTTTTACTTGATTTGTGTTGTATTCTATGTGTTTATAAACAATATGATTCTTGTTTTTCTTGTAAAAATTTACAAACGACAAAAGTAAATCAAGGTAAGAATATTCTTTGCTTCCCAAATTTGTATTTAATTCAAAACGTTCTGTTTTATTAATGATTTGAGAGTCAGTAATCCTTTTTCTATATTCTAAAAGACTGTTATAAAAAAATAAGGATGATTGTCTTATCCAATTAAATTGTAAATCGTGTTTGATGTTTTTTATCGTATTTAAGTGCAGTAATTCTTCTTTTGTTTTTCCAAAAACAGAATTAACATCATCAACCATAAATACTTTTGGCAACATATAAACCAACTCATTTTTTTCAAATGAATGATAATAACCAACAGAGATAATTTTGCCTTCTAAACCATTTTGAGTGTAAAATTTAGGGTCGTCAAAAATATTTTTAAGAATTGAAATTGGATAATATGCTCCTTCTATTAGAATCTTCATCTAATCTTCTTTTTCAGGTGTATTTAAACCAATCTTGTCGAGTATTTTATAGACTTTTTCTTTTCCTTTTGTTGCGATAGGGAAGAAGTCTTCATAAAAAGTATTTTCTTCAAAAATATGGTCGTCTTCATCTTTGAAAACGTCATTCCATAAATAGAAAATAGCTTTATTGATGAATTCTTCAAGCGTTATGATATTGTCTTTAGCTTTTATGAAGTAGTTTCCAATACATTTATCCATTCCTAAATTTGGGTTTTCTTTGATTACAGTATTTACTTTTTCAATAAAATCTAGCCAAGAAAAAGATTCTGTATCAGAAATGTTAACTTGAAAATTAGATGATGGATTTTTTGGTGATTTTTCATAGTTAATGGGTATGTATTCCCAATCCCATCTTCTTTTAAATGCACTATCCATTGGAAATAGTGATTGGTCAGAAGTGTTCATTGTTGCTAAAATATTAAGATTTGCTGGTAATTTCATTTTTCCATTTTCAATACCTTTTATTCCGTTTACCGATGTAAGTGTATTAACTAAATATTCTTTTAACTCGTTTGAAGGTGTTATTTTATAATCCGAATTTCTATCTAATAGTTGAAAAATATCTCCAAAAATTTCAGCACAATTTCCTCTGTTTATTTCCTCAATTACTAAATAATATTGATTGTCTTTATCATTCCAAGCATCTACATAAATGTTTGTAAATATTTGAGGTACAAATTTGTATTTAATTTCTTCTTTACCTGATTCAGGGTCTTTTTCTGTAATAGGTTTGAAACCACCAATAAATGAAGCATAATCATATTCAGGATGAAAAGTTACTCTTTCAGTTCGTTCTTCTTTACCTTTTAAAAGCTCGTTAACTTTATGTGATTTACCTGTTCCAGGTGCTCCGTAATAGATTTTATTTAAAATCTCAACATCAACTAAATCAGTTTCATCTTCTGCTTCTACGGTTTTAATTTCAACAGATTTTGGGTTCAAGTCTAAATAGTTAGAAACTCTTTGCTGGTAATTTTGAAATTGAGTTGCAAGACTTGGGGTTTTTAGTTCAACATTGTTACTAGAAATCTTCAAATAAGGATGTATGTTTTTTGATATCGCTGATTTTAAATTGCGTAAAGTTCCTTTGATTTCTTTAGTTCCTCTTAAATCGACAGTTGAATTTGTAGTGTTAAAAGCATTGTAAATTCCTTCTTGCTGAAAGATAATTTCAGTTGAGTTATTCCAAGTTTTAAATAATGTTTCTTCTGTGAAAATCAATAACGTTTTTGTTAATTTTTGTTCAATATTAGTTGATGTAGTAGGTGTGTTTTTATTGGTTAGCCAACTGTAAATTAATTCTTTTCCAGTATTTGTAATATCCCCGTTTTCGTTTGATATGACATTTTTTAGAATATCCATATTTGTTGTAAACAGTAATTCTTTTGGAAATCTAACGCCACCAGTTCTTTCTCCACTAGATGAGTTACTACCTAAAATATTTATTTTCGCAATTTTCCAAAACAATTGAAGTGGAACTTGTAGTGGTTCAATTTGCATTTCCACTAACGGATTGACAGAAGCTAAAGAGTCTATATCAGTATCACTATAGCCAGTTATTCCATTAAAAAAATCCTTTAACAATGTTATTAAACTTGGTTTTAGGATTATTGTACTTCCGCTACTATCGGAATAATCTAAATAATCTTTTTCGTCATTGACTATATAGAGAGCTAAAACAACAGCCAAAAGGCCTTTAGGATTTGCTAATGAAGAACCAACAGCTAATTTGGGGTCTATTGCTTCTCTTTCTGTTAATTGATTTGGTATGTTCATTTGTTGTAATCGTTTAATATTATTGTAGCAACTTCTTTAGCTAATAATGGTGGAACTGCATTACCAACTTGCTTCATCTGCGACGTTTTTGTTCCGTGAAATATAAAAGAATCTGCAAAAGATTGAATTCGTGCAGCCTCTCGAACTGTTAAACACCTGTTTAATATTGGATGCGTAAACAAGCCAGAAGAAGGTGTATCAAAACGAGTTGTAATTGTTGATGCAATTCCATCTTCTAATAATCTAGACCAAGTTCCGCTGTAAATTGATTTTGTTCTGTGTTCTTTTGGTAAAACTTCTCTACCTTTTCCTTTTGGAATAAGTTCTAAACGTTCTAAAGCTATTTTTGAATGATTTGTAGCAAAGTGATTGAAAATACCTTTAGAGTTTTTCCTAAGCATTTTTTGATAATCTGAATTTATTGGTTTTTCATATTCAAAAAACTCAGAACCTTCTCCTGAGGCAATAAATGGCAAATCGTAGATTGCCTCTTTTATAGTTGTTTTTTTCTTTTTTGGTTTAGGGAATTCAAGTAAGGTTCCATTTTTGGAACCGATGAAAAATGCTCGTCTTCTATTTTGGGGAACTCCAAAATCAGAAGCATTTAATGTTTTTGCGTTTACTAAATATCCTAATTCTTCAAATCCTTTAATAATTTCTTGCTTAAAAAATCCGTTCGCTGTCGTAAGTACGTTTGGTACATTTTCTAAGACAAAGTACTGAGGTTTAAAAACATCAACTGCATCAATGAATTTTTTAAACATAAAATTTCTGTCGTCATTAATGCTTAGTCTTTTTCCTTTTTGAGAAAAACCTTGACAAGGTGGACCTCCAACAATAACATCAATATTAGGATGCTTTTGTTTGAGTTTACTTAAATCTATTTGCGAAATATCTTCATCATAAACAGTAGTTTTAGGGTGATTTAATTTGTAAGAATGTGCTATATCTTTGATGTATTCTATAGCAAACTCTATTTCAAATCCTTTTGAAATAAATCCTTGCGACAAACCACCAACACCAGCAAATAAATCAACAACTTTTAATTTATTCATTTAGCATTCTTGTTTTTGATAATTCATAATAATCTTTGTCTAAGTCAATACCAATAAATTTTCTGTCCATTTTTCTAGAACAAACTCCAGTTGTTCCACTTCCCATAAATGGGTCTAGTACAACATCATTTTTGTTTGATAAATGTTTAATAAAATGAGATATTATTTTCGTTGGTTTTTGTGTTGGGTGCTTCCCGAACTTTTTTTCTTTTGCTGTCGTTAAAGATGTTTCTATAAAATCGTGAATCATTTTCCCATTATTGTTAAATGTTCCAGAGGTGTCATTATTTACGAAATAAACCCAAGCTTCTGTTGAGTTTACAAAATGGATATTCATATTCCTAGGCATTGGATTTGTTTTGTGCCATATACCTGTTGTCTTATAATAGAATTTATATTTTGATGCAATTTTTATAATCGTTTCAATTTTTATTAAAGACATAAAAAGTAATAGAGAACCACTTTTCTTTAAAACTCTGCTACTTTCTTGAAAAAAGACTTCCATTTCTTTTTCCCAATCGTCTTGCGATAAATTGTCCCAACCAGCATATGCAAATTGATTTTTACGCATTTTTACTAGATTCGTGTTGCGTTTGTGCATAAAATTCCCAAGGTTATATGGTGGGTCAGTTAATATTAAATCAACTGTGTTGGTATCTATGAACTTTAAATAATCAACACAATTACCATTTCCTAAAAGTGTGTTTTTTCCAATAGATTCAAACTCTAATTTTTTACTTTCTGAAACTATTTTAAAGTTGTCCTCTAAATTATTTTCTTCCGTGTAAGAGAATAAATCTAGTTGTGGTTCTGATACGCAATGTAATTCAGGTGTTTCCATTAATTCTTTATACATTGGTTTTGCTCTTTAATAATTCTGTTACGTCAACCGAAAGTATTTCAGCTATTTTATATAAATCTTCTATACTCGGTTGTCTCCTGTTCTGAACATAAGAATTTACCATATTGTAGCTTTTTCCCAATTGTTCAGCCAACCAGATTTGTTTGATTCCTTTTGTTTCTAAAACCTCTTTTATTCGGTTCATTTTTGAATATTTTAATTCAGAGTGCCAATGTAACAATATTTCATTAATATCTCACTATATGAGTATAAAAACAATCATTCGGTGTGGGTGGTGGTGGGGAAGGGTAAGCTCTTTTTATTTTGAGAGGAACGAACAAAATGAAATGTGCTTAACCGTGCGGTGGGCTTTTTTTTGCTTGCACCTAACTAGTATATATAATTATTAACTATATATTTCTAAGTATCATAAATTTAAAAATACACAATAAAAAACTAACAATCAGTAATTTACTGTATTTTAAGTTTTAAAACAATTGAAATCAGTTGTTTTAATATGTGCCATTTTGAATTACTGAAATCTTCCCTTTGTTATAATTTGGAATGCAAAAGATGACGTTCAAAATTAATGTAGTAGTCTTTCAATCCAGATTAGAAGATATTAGGATTCTAAAGTGTGTCAGGTTTGAAATACCAATAGGTTAATCGATATAATTTAACTTAGTTGAAATTGGCTGCATAATAAGAGCCGTATGATGGGAGACTATCATGTACGGTTCTGTGAGAGGTTTAGGGGTGAATTCCCTTTTACCTACTCGATTAGCGGTATTTATTTTTCAGTTCAACAAGGTTTTCATATTCTCCATTAGCATTATTTTCCGTTTGTCAAAATACTCCTCAAAATTGTCTAATTCCAAATTCACGTCTGGAATTATGTGAGAGTTCAAAAACTGTGTTCTATTCGTTTCGTTGGTTTCTTTATTAACCCAATCAATTAAATTCAAGTCATTTTTTGACATATTTTCGTTAGCATCTAACATTTGTAAGTTGTAAATTGAGTTAAATGTATGCCAACCATATTTTTCTTTGTTTTCTGCACTCAAATTGTCAAATGTTGAAGCTGGATGCGTATGGTCTTTATGAAAGTTATTATTCTTATAATCTAAATGAGGATATAAAAGTGATAAAATTGAAAAAGCATATTGATTGTCTTTTTGTGTATAAAGGATTTCTTCTAAAAATACTTCTCCAACACTCGTGTCTTTTCTGATATGTTTAAATATCGATTCATTCGGGAATTTAATGATTTCAGGTTTAATTTTTATTTCGAGGACATTGTCTGTAAACGTTCTTCTCATTTGTGAAAGTACGTTATCTGAAGTTCCACCAAAAAGTCTTTTGATTAAGACAATATGAAGCCATTTTTTAATTTTAGCTCTGTCTTCTTTAAATTCCACTTTGTTAGAAAAATCTCGATAAATACCTTTATGATATAAATAGTAAATAATCGGAATCACTGCGTTTTTAGAGGTTAGAGTGAAATCTGTAAATCCGAATGATTTTATTAGGTCAAATGTTGATAAAATGGCATCTCTAATTTGTTCCCATTCTGTTTCAAAATCCTTTGCGTTGTCTTTTGAAAAATTGGTAACTCTAAATTTAATGTCTTTACTATGTAAATAAAGGAATGATTTAAGCACTAAATCTTTAGAAATCGAAAATCCTTTATCTCGAACACTATCGACAAGTTTGTGAATTTCTTTTCGAGCATCTTTTTTTGTCCAATTTGCTACTGCAATTGACATTAAAAGGTCTGAAAAATTTAAAGGTTCGCCACCACTATTAATTCTAATGAATATGTTTAGAGCTTTATCAAGATTTTGTTCTTTTTCAAGGAAATAGTTAATTATTGATTTCTCAACTATTGTTCTTCTTAATTGTCTAATTGCTTTTCGAGAAAAACTGTTTTCAAATTCCTCAACAAAATTGTCAAATGTTTCGTCATCTGAATAGTTTAATATTGCTCCAACTTTAAACCAGTTTTTTTCTTCGGTTTTGTAGATTTCTGTTTCATGAGTAAGACTATTCTCTAAAAAGCTAAATTCGTAAATTCTGCCATCTTCTTCATCTTTCAGTTCACTCGTTATGTTTAAGTATAAATGTCTTGTTGGAACACTCCATTCTGTATCTTCCCATTTACGCCTATATTCTTTGTAAGCAAAACTGCCTTTTAGTCCAAGATATAAAGAAGTCAAACGTTGTTGTCCGTCCAAAACTGCATTGAAAGAGTTAATTCCGTTTGTTGATATTTCCTCATTATGCGTTTTGTAACGTTCACGATATTCATTGATGAACTTATAAAACCTATAACTTTTTGAAGTTCTTTCCTCGACATTCCAAAATAGGAAGGAACTTATCGGATAATTTCTCATAATTGAGTCAAAAAGCCATTCGATTTTTGAATGTGACCAAATGAACTCTCTTTGAATAGCTGGAAGTAAAAATTGATTCGATTCTATTTTTTCAATCGCATCAGAAATGGTAATCGGTGTTTGAAATGACATATATGTTTCTGGGTTTCTTTAATTGGTGGCAACTAGTATATATAATTATTAACTATATATTTAAGTATTATAAATTTAAAAATAGACAATAAAACACTAATAATCAATTGTTTGATTAATGCTTAAAATCAATTATTTTAATATGTGTCATTTTGAATTACTGAAATCTTCCCTTTGTTATAATTTGGAATGCAAATTTGAAGTTCAAATTTGATATAGCATTTTTTCAATCTAGATTAGAAGATATTAGGATTCTAAAGTGTATCAGATTCTGAAATAGCAATACACTAATCGATATCGGTTTGAAATTGTTTTAGAGGCTAAAACAGTAATCAATGAATATACTTACAAAAGATAACACTCAGCGTCAGACTGCAAAACTTCAGCTTAAAAAGGATTAGAAATTAATAAATATATAAAAGTTGCGTTGTAATTTATACCAATTTACTAGGTAGTCCAAATTGGATATTAATGAAAATGTTTATTCTTTCTTTAATAACCAAATTCCTTTATTAAAATTAAAATAGTGAATAATCAACTCTATTTTTAATGTTAATACTGTTATTGATAATTTATTGCTCTCAATTATTTTATTAATTACAGTACAATAGTCTTTAAATGTATATTCTAAAAATGGAGTAGTATGAATAATTGAACCAAACTTTATCGTTTGATTAGGGTTCTTTTCATCAACGATCAAGTAAAAGACCTTTTCTATAGAGGAATCTTTTATAAGTTCTATACGATAATCACTTTTTTCAACTTCTACATAAGCACTTCCGCAACATACCAATCTTAATTTAGTATTACATATAATTCTTCCTTTGCTATTTAGCATTAAAATTTTAGGAGATTCTATTCTATTTTCAATACATTTTTTATGTAACTGTACCAAATTTAACAGCATCACTTCATGTGAATTTAATCCTTCATTTTGTTTAGATTCTTTTATCTGAAAGTGAAAATCGTAATCGAATAATTCCTTAATCATATTAATTTAGTATACTGAAATTAGGAGTTGTAAGAATAGCATAACTTTTTAGTTTTTGCTGAAATCAAAATTGTTATTTACTAAAGTATAAGAGCTGCTTGGATATGTAATAGGGGTGGTGGTGGAATCCTTTACAGCTCTTAACTCTGGGGTATCCAATACAATTCGTATTGAATTTAATACTTTGGAAGTTTCATTGTAATATTTATGGTAAGATGTTAGAGTTCCTTTAGAAAACACAACACTACTTATATATGAGTTGTCTTTTTTTTTATAAAAATCTATACGTCCTTTTATAGATCGATTAAAAATCAATAAACTAGATAGCAATATGTAAACATTTGATTTTTTTGTTTGCTTAATTTCTATGAGTAATTCACCTTTTGTAAACTGATATGGTCTGTCAATTTTAAAAAATGATTTAGTTGATACACAGGAAAATGGATTCTTTATGGTATATGTTTTATTTTGGATAGTAATAGTTGCTGTTATCAAAATCACCGTTTATGCTAATTATTTTTTTTCTAAAAAAATAAGGTGAACCCCAACTTACTTTTAGAAAAGGCACGACCAATGCCTTGAGACAAATAAGAGAGGCCCACCCATAAGGTGTGGGCATTCTGCTTATAACTCTCGTCTCTAAAATTGGTCGTTTTTTCTAAAAGAATTATTATAACAAACTGCTACAACAAATATGATATGTTAAGATTTCATCTTTCTACAATAAGATTCCGTTTTTTAGTTATTTGCTAAAAATAGAAAATTTATACAGACAAACAAGCACAAAATATACTGACTTATTATATCTGCACGACTTTAAAGTTAAATAGATAGTTAGGCTCTTTAACTTCCACGACATTTTGGAATCTTAAGCATTCTTATTTGTCTCATGCCTCTCCGTTTTAGATTAATAAAATAAATTCATGTTAATACATTGTTATAGTAGGTAGTTACTCTTTTTGATTGAGGTAAAAAGGTATAATATTAAGAAGGTGTTAGTACACAATCTCTTTTGAGAAGAAACCCCCACGTGTACTAACACAATCAACTTAATGTCATCAATTTTATTGTAGGATAAATATATTTATTATGATATCTGTTTTGCAAACAGATACATGTTTGTTTCAGCGAAATGCAAGTCGCATTTCACGGAATTACGAGTACTTGTATAAAAACACAATTATCTCATATGTAATATCTTTCCTAAAAAACGACATTTAGCTATAGAAAAATTTGTAAAAGAGATATAAGAAGTCTTTTTTTGATATAACAAAAACATATAAAGCTCTAGAAACAAGAAAATAAACGACCACTTGATGCGAGAAGCGACTTTTAACGACAAAGAAATAGTAATTAATATTATTTCGAAGTCATTTGATGAAAATCAATCAGTAAATTATGTAGTAAAACAAGATAGAGATAGAAAAAAGAGAATTGCTTTACTAATGAAGTACTCTTTCTTTTATGGATATAATTTTGGAAAAATTTATATATCCGAAGATGATAAAGCAGCATGTATACTGCTATTTTCAGAAAGAAAGAAAGTAACTTTAAAATCTATAATATGGGATATTAAATTAGCAACTAAATGCATAGGTGTATTTAGAGTAGAAAAGGTTTTAAAAAGAGAGAGTGCTATAAAAAAGAATCATCCTAAAAAGCCATTTATACATCTTTGGTACATTGGTGTTGACCCAATGTTTCAAAATAAAGGTGTAGGTAGCAAATTGCTTAATGAAATACTTCTTAGATATCCGAAAAAACTATTTTACTTAGAAACATCAACAGCAACTAATATTCCATTTTATGAAAAATTTGGCTTTAAAACTGTTGAGAAAATTGACTTAGGCTATATGTTGAATATTTTAAAAAAAGAATAGTATGTTCGATACAGAAATGCATATTAATACCTTTGTTATTTTAGTAATACAGGTAATTGTTCTATTTACTCAATTTATATATTATTTAAGTAAACCGCAGGATAAGTCAAGAAAGCGTTTTTTAATACTCACCATAACATATATAGCTTACAATCTTTTTTCTGGAATTTTTCCTGACTCACAATTTTCTATAAGTATTTTTATACAGAATGTTATAGCTTATATTGTTGGAATTGTAGTTGCTGTTTACTTTATATTTTACATTTATCATGAGTTTAAGATAAACCCTTTTAAACGTTTTGGAGTGAAAACCTTGTTTTGGGTACTAACAATATCCTTTGTAGTACTTTTTGTTTTTCCATACTATTTAACGTCCGATTTGAGTTTTTCAAAAAAGTTATTTATCAGTATACCTCTTTTCATTTCTATTTCATTTTTATATCAAGTAGGAAACCAATTAAAAGAGTTATACATCAAGAGCGACCCTCAAAGTGATAAAAGCAATAAATCTTTGCCCCATTGTAAAATGAAAATTCTTGCTGGCTATTTAGGGTTGTTTTCAATTTCACTTATGCCTTTAATTGTTGCAATTGGTGACTATCAAAGTGTAGAACAGCCTGTAGTAAATTTCGGTTTTCTAATTATGACTATTGTTTATTTGGTAGAAATTGTCAATATCTCCCGATTTGAGAATAATTTAATTATTGAACTTTCTAATAATCAAAAAACAAAAGGGACTATTACAATCAATAATAATATTAAGGAGCAGATTTTAAATGGATTAATAAATTTTGAAAAAAATGAAGACTTTCTTCAGAAGAATATTGATATAAAATGGCTTTCAAAAAAACTAAATACTAATACTAAATATCTTTCTAAAACTATAAACGATTACAAACAATCAAATTTTACAAATTATGTAAATAAGCTAAGAATTCTGTATGCTATTAGTAAACTAAAGGATGAGAATGATGTAATTAGAAATTACTCAATAAAATCTATAGCTGAAGAATGTGGCTTTAATACTGCAGAAGCTTTTTCCAGAGCTTTTAAAAACTATACCAGTCAAAACCCCTCTCAATATATAAAGGAACTCTATAACTAACTAAATGAAAACAACAACTATTACAATGCTAATTTCGATATTATCGATAAGCCATTCCTTTTCTCAAAAAAAAAACGATTCAATCCAAACGAAAAATTATTCACTTGAAGAAGTAGTTATTTCTGCCTCAAAAACTTCTCAAAAAATTAAAGAGTCGCCTATTTCTATTGAGAAATTAACTTTGAAAGAATTAGAAAACAAAAGTTCGTTAAGCTATTATGATGAATTAGAAAATCTTAAAGGAGTTAATGTTAATTCAAGTAGTTTAACATTTAAATCATTAAATACTAGAGGGTTTTCAACTTTTGCAAATGAACGATTTTTGCAACTAATAGATGGTTTAGATAGCTCATCTCCTGCATTAAATTTTGCCATAGGTAACTTTCTGGGGATTGATGATCTTGATGTGTTATCTGCAGAATTAATACCAGGCCCTTCTTCTCCTCTTTATGGAGCAAATGCTTACAATGGATTATTAAATACTATCAGTAAAAACCCTTTTGATTTCCCTGGTATAAATGTATCTGCTAAACAAGGTGTAACTTCTTCTAGTCTTACTGGAGAGAATTCTTTTACTGATGTTGGTGTTCGAATAGCAAAAGTTTTTAATGATAAAATTGCATTAAAAACAACTTTATCTTTTTTAAAAGGAAAAGATTGGGCTGCAAGAGATTATAATGATAATAGAGATTCTAGTTTTAATAGAAATACGACTACTGATTTTGATGGTTTGAATATTTATGGCGACGAAGTTGCAACAACTCTAAATTTTGATGCTATTGCTGGTACTCCTATTGGAACCTTCGGTTCTGCTAGAATTTCAAGAACAGGTTATGAAGAAGAATTTCTAGTAAATAACGATGCTGAAAATATAAAGTCTAGTATTTCCTTACATATTCGCCCATTTAAAAATGATACTGAAGTAATACTTAATTCCAAAATAGGATTTGGAAGCGTACTTCACCACAGTTCAAATAGATTTGTTTTTAATGATTTTTTAATTCATCAACATGCTTTAAAAGTTAGGCATCCAAATTTCTTTGTGAATAGTTATTATACTAAAGAAGATGCGGGAAACTCTTATGATACGAGATTTGCTGCTATAAATGTTAATAGAGCATGGAAATCTGATAGAGAATATTTCGAAGAATACGCTACTGCATATTTAGGAGCAATAACTGGAGGAATTAGCGGTGTTACTCCTAATGATTCAAATGTAGCACATGGTTTTGCTAGAAATATTGCGGACTCTGGAAGGTTATTACCCGGAACTGATGAATTTAATTCTATATTCAATGACGTTACATCTGATTCAAGCTTGCTAAATGGAGCTAAGTTTGTCGATAAATCAAGTTATTTTCATACCGATTTTAACTATAACTTTTCACATTTATTTAAACCAATAGAATTTCAACTTGGAGGCTCTTTTCGAAGATTTATTTTAGACTCTGATGGAACTATCTTTACAGATACTAATGGAGCAATAAGATTTAATGAATTTGGTATATATGTACAAGCAATAAAGAAATTGCTTGATGATAGATTACAATTTACAGGATCACTTAGGTTTGATAAATCTAGAAATTTTGATCCCAACTTATCCCCAAGAATTTCTGGAGTATTTAGTTTAGATAAAAACAAACATCATTTCATAAGATCATCTTTTCAACAAGCTTTCAGAAATCCAACGACCCAAGATCAATACATTGGGTTAGATATTGGTAGCGCTATTTTGGTAGGTTCAGCTGCAGAAAATTTAGATAGATTTACAACCAGACCGATTAACATAAGTTCTGAAAGTCAATTTCTTGGTATAAATGAGACTGTAACCCTAAAGGGGCGTAACGCATATGAAAATGCATTTACTTTATCTTCTGTTGAAGAATTCTCTTTATCTGCCCAAAATGGTATAACAGACCCTAGTATATTAGAAATATCTAATGTTGAATTTGTAAAACCAGAAAAAATAAACTCTTTTGAACTAGGCTATAGAGGTTTTTTTAACAACAAATTAAATATTGATGCTTATGCATATTACAGTAGATATAGAGATTTCATAAGACAAGAGACAGTAATATCACCAAATTTTGGAAATGTAGGACTTAATGATATTAATGAGTTTGCAAGTGTGCCAAATGCTCTAATAGCTCTAGATAATGGAGATTTTACACCTTTTCAGGTCTATACAAACTCTTCTTCAAAAATAGAATCTTATGGAATATCCTTTGAACTTGAAAAAAGCATTACTAAAACATTAAATCTACGTGCTAATTACACCTTTGCTGAAGCCAATATAGAAACTGAAGAAGTGAATTTTCAAGCAAGGTTTAACACTCCTAAACATAAAGCAAAAGCGAGTATTGAAAGCGTCAATTTTTTCAAATCCAAGTTGGGATTAAAAATAAACTGGAGGTGGAGTGATAGCTATTTATGGGAATCAGACTTTGCTTCTAGAGTTCTGCCTGCAAGGTCAAATATTGATGCTCAACTAAATTTTAAGATTCCAAAATTGAAGAGTATTATTAAAATTGGAGGGGTAAATATTACAAGAAATGAATTTATATCAGCTCCGGGAGCTTCTTTAGTAGGTTCTTTTTATTATGTTAATTGGAGTCTTAGCGATTTGTTATTTTAAGCATATTAAAAAAATGGAGATTTGGTAATTACCAAACCTCCATTTTTTTTAAAATATAAAATCAAATTATTGAATATCTATAACGAAATACACTGATTCTAACTAATCTGTATTCACCTACAGTGGTATCCCAACCCAAAGGCGTTTTAAATCCTAGTTTTTGCAATTTAGATCGACTAATATCTATTGAATTTCCAGAATCAATTAATCCCTTAAGAATTAGTTCGTCATTTGAAATTTTTTGTTTTTCAGGCATTTTTTTGAGTAATTTCTCTTCCTTTAATACAGATACCTCATGCTTAGGCTCAGGGTTAACGATCTCTTCTTCTATTTCGTTAAAACTTAACTTATCAGCATACTCATTTTCTATATCTTCAAGAATTTCCAAATCCAATACTTCTAATTCAGTTAACAAGTTCCCTTTCTCACATTCAGATACTTTATCCAATAATTTTTGCATTCTATTAAATGTTTCCATTTTATCTTGGATAGGCTGTAAAAGTAAAGGAATTCCTAACTTATTTCTTTCTAAAAAGAATTGATGTTCTATTCGTTTCATTTTTTAATTAATTTAGACTGTTACAAGTTTTGATGAAGGGTTAATTATAGAATCTTCTTCTAGTGACTTTTCAATTAAATTAGATAAGGATGCAGTGGCTACTGAAGTAATTAGAACAATTCCTGCTGTTTTCAATAACTCTTTACCTTTGGGTATTTGAAACTTGAATTTTTCATTCTTTTCATTTTTGCCTAGGTTATAATAAATTAAGGCTTCAGCTAAACCTATAGCTAACCCAGCTCCAGTAATTATTAAAACTTTCTTATTCATTGTTTTCTAGGATTTTGTCATACTTTTCCTCAATGTGTTCTTGTCCTTTCTTGATATTTAAATCATTCATTCGGTAAGCGTTCATTATACCTCTATGTGCTTTTAAAAGTATTTTCCTAGCCTCTTTTTGAACAGTTTTATTATTTTTCAATGTTGGAGGTATTAGGTTCGAAATAGAAATAAAATGCCCTTTTATTTTACCATGTCTTGTGGGTTTAGGACGTTTTGATTGCCCTTTTTTCTTCTCTTCATTGTATTTCCTAATTTTTGCACGGCATGCTTTTATATCTTGATCTAAGGCTTCTAAATCTTCTTTGATTGATATGATTCTTGTATCTTCACGAACTTTCTTCTTTATATCGGAAGACTTTTCATTATTGGATGAGATTTTTTTTGGTTTGTTATCTGTTTTAATAGCATCTGGGGAAACTCGTTTAACCAACTCATAGACCTTAACAATATTATCTTTTCCAATCTCTTCGAAACTTGCTTTATCCTTTGTTTGATTATAATCTGATAATATTGATTTAACAGCATCCTTTAAGGAGTCAATATTGATCTTCTCTAGATCAATAGTTTGTAATAATTTGATATTCATATTTTATGCAGCAATTTGTAATTCTAATTCTAATAACTCTAAAGCTCTAGCTCTCTCTTGCTCCTGAAGACGTAATTTTTCATTTTCATTTTTTGGAGTTTTTGTATTGGTTGTCTTTTGATATATTTCATATAGTAGATTATCAGCTTCTAAAGCTTTTTCATCATGCTTTTTAAAATGAGAAGAATGATTTCTAATAATTTCTCTTGCCTTAACCAAATCCAAGCTATTCCCAGTAAGCTCCTTTATTTGCTTCTGATTATTAACACTTATTTTTTTAAGTGATTGGGGGGTGATATTTTTTGTTTTATACATAATTATAAATGTGATCTATTGCAAATTTTTGATGGTATAGAGATACCAATGACCATATAAATTGATTCGCTTCTTCTTGATTTGAATAATGAATTGAACATAATTTTGGAGATCCGTCTAATTCGAAGCATTCGTATCGGAAACATTGTTTAGGTTTATCTAAATCTTGAATATCAATACAATTCCATCTAAGAATAAGAGTGTCTAAAAACTTATTGGATTTCATAATAATGAAATCTCTACAAGCCAGAGTTGTACTTTTATTAATCTCTATAGCTCTATTCATTATTTTATTTATTACCTCTTGATTTAAAGTTGACATAGTTTCTAATCTTTCATGTAGTTCATTAAAATTTGAGATACCTCATTTACAACTTGATCAATGGAATAACTTTGTTCAAAAACAAATCCGTTAGAATTAATTTCTTTTACAAAATTCTTTCCCATATCTCCCTTTATGCCGCCTAAGTCTTGGGGAATTTCTAAATCAAAAGAATTTGCTGCACTTATTAAACTTTTAAAACCTCTATGCCTAAAATATCTTGGATCAGCAGCAAGTAATAATAATTGGTTATTATCTAAAGAATCTTGAAAACGTTTTACCCGAATTATGTTCATTAGAGTCTTATCTGAAAAATTAGTTCCGATTAACACATTCACTTCTACGGGAATATTTCTAGCTTCCAAAAAGTTTACTAATTCGTTACAAGCTAATCCAACATACAAGATTTGCTCTCCCTTTAAATTCGCATTTGCCCCTGCCAAAATGTATAATTGAATAGAAGGAAGAGCATGATCTTTTTTTTCAAATGAGGCATAAGCCTTTCTTACTGATGTTTTATACACGGTTTTATCCAATTCAACTCTCATTTTACTGATTTTAGAATCTATTTGTGTACTAATATCTATTTTATAATCTTTAGCCAATCCCATTGCTGCTCGGTCAAATGAAAATACACCTAAACCTTTATCATTATAAGATAGTTGTGATATTGGAAGTTGATTTTGACTAACTTTTTCTAAAAAGAGGTCTAACTTGTCTTTTAATTTATTTCGAACATTCTCAATTAAGTGCATACCTAAAAAATCTGTATGCTTTTCTAATTCTTTAACACTTTTTGGTATAGGACTTCCGTACCAATTTGAATTAGAGTTTATTCGCTTAATAGCCGTTTGTTTAATGGTATTCCAAACATCTTTATTATTCTTAGAAAAATTAAATACTTCAGAATTGGTGAAGGCATGAAAATCTTTGACACTATCAAATACTAGATAGTGGGATACTCCATGTTTCTCTTGGATTGTATGTTTTTTTAGGCGAATCACTAAATTAAAAATAAGTGATGCCTTAATTCATTTAACTGTTTTATAAGGTTACTCGGTACCTAAACATAAAGTTTAGTTAGTTAAAAATGTTTTCTTTAAATCAGTTAAATTAACTTTATCTGACATAATCATCTTAACAATCAAATGGTATATAGTACTGTAATAAAGATTCTCAGGAGGTACATTCTCGAAAATATCAGAATGCAGAGGAAAGGTTTTTATTCCACAGTATATAAAAACTCCGTTTTTTATATAACAAGAAACAGTTTGATTAAATACAGATGATTTAAATCTGCCATTATTGTATTTACTGTTATTCTTGACAAAAAGGAAAATTACTATTGTATTACTTTGTTTAGAAATATTAATAAAATAGTTGAACACCTCGGAATTAACAAAATGATAATTTACGACCTCGATTATTACACGAGGTCGTTTTTTGGAAATTCCAAGTTCAATTGGTAGAGCTACAATGTCATGTCGGGCATATTTGTCATCTCCGATTTCATTAACTACTTCGGTATTCCATAAATATTGAGTTAGATCAACTATACTTTTTTTAGTACCTGAACCGTACCCTTCTCCTGAAAAATTCCAACAAGAAAACTCTATTTTTTTACAATTAACTTTAAGGCTATGATTAGTTTCTTTAACTTCAATACTATCACATATTTGCATTATAAAAGTAGAAATATATTCATCATGTAACTGATCTTCCTTTTCTAAAAAAAGGGTTCTATCTGTATTAAGTTCATAAAAATGCCTTAATCCACTTGGAATTGACTTATCTCTAACTCTCAAATCAAATGTCTCGGAAAAGTCATAAAAAACCTCAATGGTCTTAGCATTAACAAAATCTTTATCAGTCTGAATATTGTCTACACTTAAAGTTTTTCTAACATTATTTTCATCATAATACACTACTTTTTTCCATTTCAAATCCATTTGACAAATCTTTTAAAATCAAAAAATTAGATTTAAAAATATGAAAATAATTAACCAATACGTCTTTTAAATTCTTTAATGAATTCTTTCTTCATTACACTTCCTTTATAGGAGTTATAGAATCCTTCCAAATTGACCTTGTCTTTAATAAATTCAGCTTTTTCAAAATTCATAGCCATGAAATAACTTTCCAAACTATCTCTTAAAGTTTTTCCTCCAGGAACATTTTGATGTGATTTACCAAATTCATCTTTGATCCCAGTTTCTCGCTTCATCTCTAATTCATAAATACGTTCTAAATTTAGCATAGTTCTTAAAGTCATAACATCTTCAGAATTATCATCGTCAGAAGACCTTCCTTCATAATTCAAAATAGCTTTTCTAATGGCTAAACAAATACCAAACACGACAGAATAAATTATTGAGCGTTCTAACTCTTCGTTATAACCAATATGGTATATACAGCCACTAAACCTATTCCAAAGCGACCCATCCTGTTTGTTATTTCCAATATAATTCGAATTAAGACCTTTTCCTATTACATTACCTGTACCAATACACCCGAAATCTTTGTGTTTCTTTATTGGTTTATTTTGGCCATTAAATATAATAGCATCCTCTTTTGCACTTTTAGCCAAAGCATCATTAAGTAGTCCAGCCGTATTTGCATCAAGTTTAGGCATTTCATCTAGAATAAGGATTTTACCATCACGCCAAGCTTCAATCAGTGCTCCTTCTCTATATCCCTCCATTGTTTGCCCTCCTTTAATATCAATCGGAGATGTCCATTGACTACAATTTAGAGTTACAAATGGCATTTCTTTATCATCGTTCTCTAATCTACCTTTTAAAGAATAGGCTGTTTTTTCACCTAAAGTAGTTTTCCCTGTTCCAGTGCTTCCCCCTAAATACACATTATTTCCAACACTAAGATCATCTAATATTTTCATAAACTGAGGGATTTGTTCAACCTCTGGAATATCTAACTTCATTTCATTCATACTAAAGAAAGTTGTAATTGATTAATTAATTCATCTATATCTGCAATAGGAGCTACTAAATCTTCAAAAAACACTCTCCCAAGTTGTTGTACAGTATATCGTCCAAAAACAAATTCTGGATTTCCATCTTCATGAGAGTTATTAAAAATAAAGGTTCCCAAGTTGTTAATTGCTTCATTTAGCATTTGCTCTGAAGCTTTTGATACAATATCATCAAAGTCGTCACGAAGCTTACTATCTATAATTGCTTGTTTCCAAGAAGTGTAAGGTTCTTCAACATCTCTAAATATTGGAATCAAAGAATAGTTATAGCGTTCTTTATCTAACAAAAAACGATCATATACTACTACACCAAACGGGAATTCCTTATTTGGTTCTTCATAGCTTATAAATCCATTGGATGGATTACTTCCTTGGCCATATTCTCTAGATAATTCATATTTATAAATTTTTTCAGATGTACTAGTATTAGATTCCCAATCTTCTTTGTTTTCTTTTTCCCAATCTTGTATTTCGATTGCTTCTCCCAAAAACTTAAGACCATAGTCATCAAGTTTTTTTAAGAATTCTTCCAATTTATTAATATGTAATCCAGCTGTCATCTCACCAGCATTTTGAACAAATTCTGCAAGTTCGTCTGATGCTTGCTGATCTTCTTTTTTAATAATTCTACGAAGTTGAGGGTCTATGGATGCCTTGTAGAGTTCTGATTTCTTAAGAAATACCTGAAAATAATTTGTGCTAATTCTTTTAATTCTAAATGAAAGCCCATGATCTACAAAAAAGTTATCTATTTCTAGATTCTTAATCATTTTAAAAGCTTCACTAATAGGTAACATGGCTTTATCTATTGAATCATCATTACCAAAATCACGATGCATTAAAATTCCGTTCTTGATTAATCCGTCTCTTGTATTAAATTTTATTAATTTATTTTGAGAACCAATTATATCGGAGGCTCCAACTAGATTATCAGTTAAAATGTGCCTTTTTTCTCTTTTGGAAGATGCCTTTTTTATAATACTATTCCATTCTAATTGTACATGTTGTATCTCATCTTGCTTAATATCTTTGCTGATCGTATAAATTTGGCTGATAAATGGTTGTTCAGAAGGTTGTAAACTATATGTTAGTAGTTTTCTGCCATCTGCAACAGCAAACCTAAATTTGATATTACTATACGTATATGGGTTATCTTTTTTACTGCCAATATGAACCCCTAAGAAAACACCCCATGAAGGTTCAAGTAGTGAACCAATAAAAGGAATTTTAACTACATCACCTATATTCCAGAAATTTATAAAACGGCTAATAGTTCGCTGTATATTTTCTAGGCTAGCAATATATGTTGCTAACTCAGAAGTTTTTTTATGGATAAGTGTTTCATGTCTGTCCCATTCAACATTAATTTTATCATTTGTTTTTTGATCTTTACCACTCCCTCGTTTTGCTAATTTATTACGGTCTTGCTCTAGTTGTTTAATAACCTTTAGTAGCTTGGCTTTTCTTTTTTCGATAAGTTCAGGGTATTCTTGATTCAACTTATCCTCAAATTTTAATAGGATTTGCGAAGGTTTTTCTCCATTTAAAACTTTTTGTAATTGCTTATCAAGCTGCTCCTTTGTATAGGGGCGTTTTAAGTTATTAATAATAGTTAGATCCCTATGCGTATCTTTTCCAAAAGGTGTATTTCCTCCTTTGCCTTTTAGATATAAAAAGCGTTTTTTAATTTCAGCATCTAGAGGTAAAAACTCACTTTCTAAGTCATAGGTTCCCTGTTGCTTTTCTATGATTACCTGATGATTGTATCGTTCTAAGAGATCATTATATAAAGCTTCTTGATCTTCAACTTTTAATAGACCAGCACGACCTGTTAGTTGACGTATGGCTCCTTCTTTACTTTCTTGGCGTTCAAAATTTACATTTCCATATTTATCAGTTTTTTTCACATAGGTAGGATGTCCGAGTTGCTCTAAAAAACCTTTATTTTCATTTATCCAATTCCAAGCTGCGATGTCTCCATATTTATTTAGAAAGTCAGCACTTTTAAGAGTGTCATCATTTGTTTTTTGGGAGCCTGTAGTATTGGCATCCAAAGACTTTAATTTAGATTTTAGCATCGTCATTAATCGTCTTTCTGTAGGAATGTCACTAGTAATATAGTAGTATTCTGGTAATATGATTTGCCCTGTACGATTTATTCTTCCTCGTTTTTGTACTTCAATATTAATATCTAATTCGAATTGATGAATTATCATTGCTCTCTGGCGTTGATCTTTAAAATCCTTACTGGAGTGGGCGGACGATCCTGTGCTTCCACTTTGATTGATTAGTAATACATCAAAATCACCATTATTAAATAAGCGAAAAGATTTTTCTGTGTTACTTCTGAAAGCTTCAATATATGGGGTTTCTTCAGAAAGATTAACTCGCTGATTTCGACCAGTAACTTCTGTTACTTTAAAATTAGAATGTTTATGACCTCCGAGATGTTTGGGTTTTTTATTTTTTTGAATAAGATGAATTAATTCATCAATGGGAGAAATATTTAAGCCAGAAGCTTCTAAAATAATTTGATTTTTAAGGTCTTTATATTCTTCTTGTCCACTTTCAGGAAGGTCTTCTAACTCAATTTTTTCTTTTGTCTTGGTACCATCTATTTGCGTGTAATTATAAAAAAAGAGACTATCTAATCCTCTCGTAAGTGTACGTATAAAATCCAAATCCTCTCTTGGGATTTCATCTCCTGAGACTAAATTTAAATCTTTCAAAAAAGACCCCATAGTTGACTTAAAAGCAATGACTACTTTTTTATCTTGCTTTAAAAGTTTAAGAGTAAAATTAGCTACGTCTTTGACCTTAAGCGAAAATAACATTTGGTCAATAATGTTAAATACTTTTGAGAAATAAGGAGATTGTTTAACTCCTAGTCCTCTAGGTTTTGATTTTATTTGTTCACCTTCAGCTTTAGCTGTTGTGTGTATATCTGCTAAAATCGGTGAAATATACATTTGTTCAAACCTTACTATTTTTTTCATTAAAGAAATGATACGATTTACACTTTCTCTGTGTTTGCTTCGATCAGGTTCTTTATCTAAGGTGATATATTTAATTTTAATTCCTTCATTCGATCTTTGTCTTCTGATAAGCTGTCCGCTTTCACAAAGATTTGCAGCGACAATCTCTTGTAAAGCTAACCCTCCTTTAATCATAGAATTGACTAATGCTTCATCTCTCATTTGAGCTTCAGTAATAGCTGTTTTCTTTGCATAAAAAGGCATAACTTCTGGATACTTTGCAAAAGTTGCACTTAAAAAACAGCATGCTTTAGTTTGAGGAAGAACTGATCTCATCCATGTTCCAATATTAGAATCAAATCCCCCTGCCATATGAGATTCATCTAAAACAAAAACTACTCTTTTATACTTATTACTTCCATCTACACCTTTATTAATTAAGGCTTCTAGCCACATACGCTTGTATGGGTGGGCTGCTTGGATTTGAGAGTAGGTTGCAAAAATCATATCATATCCAAAAGGTAAATAGTCAATTGGGCTTTGAATTATTACTTTTTTATTTTCTTCAGGTTTTGGGAGATTCTGATTAGCCTTTCTAAACCAATCAATGACCTCAGTACTCTCTAATTCATATTCCTCTTCGTTAGTCAATAACTCAAATTGAGCTTTACTAGACATAGGACTAAATATTACATTTCCTTCAGCATCCTTTATTTTTGCATTTGAATCTGTGTTTAGGATGAATGGGTTAATATTGGGGAAATCGATAGCTTTCAAATCACGATAAATATCAGTGAATAGATCGGGCTTTTTAGTAAAAAAGACTGGCAAATACCCTTGTAATACAGCATGTCGAATTACAGCAGCAGCTTGTCTCCCTTTGCCAATTCCAGTTTGATCGGCAATAATGATTCCTTGGTTTTTTTCGAATTGCTTAAGGTAAAGACCAACAGAATCTATTTGTTCGGCTCCCAAACCTTTCCATAAGGATTTTGTTGAAGAATACTTTAGTTGATCTCTTACATAATTGTCAATATTCCCCTTTTCTTTAACTAGACGATTAATAGATTTTTGAACTTCATAGGACATATTCCTTGGGATAAGAGTTCCTATTTTGAAAGTAGCTTGAGATTTTGGGGTATAAGGAACTAAAGCATTTTCGTTCTCAACAATTGACTTTACCTCTTTCTTAGAAAGACTGTAGTCTTCTTTTATTTCTATTGATGGGTTACTCATTATTAAAGCTGCTTAATGTTTCTAGATAATTTCTTAATGTGGTAGTTGAATATGTAGTTAAGATTTCTTCTTGAGACATTCCTCTTCCAAAAAACAAGGTGTCTTTTCCCAAGTTATCTTCTTTTAAGTACCAATTCTCCTTAAGCCTTGCAAAAGCAGATTGCATTACGTCGGTATGAATAACAAAATTTGACATTTCTTCAATTGAATTACCCTCAGTGTATGTGATGCCTAAATAATCTTCAATAAGAGCTTTAGGATTTTCTCCTTCATTTAATGACTGCTCTGTTAATGTTTGAATATAAAAATGTAATGCAGCTTCATGATCTTCAAATTTCTCAAAATCATCTGTGTTTGATACCATGAATAAACGTGCCGATAAATCGTCTGGCATTAATTGATTGTTGTAGTAAATCATTACTTTATTTCTATTTTAAGTTGCTTTATGAGTGTAGGTATACTTGGTCTTATATGAAGTTTTACACGCTCCCATAATTCTTGAAATGTTTCGACAATTTCTTCTAATTGTGGGGCATCAGGTTTATGAGGAGAAATACCTTCAGGGATTTCTTTCCTTCCATTTATTAAGATTAACATAGTCCTAGTTACAGCTCCTTGTTTATTGTAAAGCTTGAAACTATTCATGTTTATAATATCATCAACATAATAGTGCCTATACAGCCAATTAAAAAATGGGCGATATTTTGCAAAAAGACCTCTTTCATCGTAGTAAATGTGTCCCATCAATATAATGGCTGATCTACCTCCATCGTGCATGCTATTCAATGCTATTGCAGACATTAAATGTTCTAATCGTAAATGTCTTGGAAGAATATAATGCTTGCCAAAATACTTTTGAATTAATCGCATCTTATCAAATTCACTGGCTTCCCATTTAGCAAATGGAGGATTTGTTACTACAACATCGTACACTCTATCCATTGATGAACTAAAAGGCAATGAAGCATTCCAAGTTGTAATCGAACCGAATTTTTGATATTCAAGAGACTTTTTTCTACTACTATCTATTTCGTTAACATGGGTTTTTTGAGGGTTAGCTCCGATAACTAAAAGCCCATTTCCTGCACTCGGTTCAAATATCATATCAGCCCAACTCATCCCCGTATATTCTGCAATTATTGCCCCAATTACACATGGTGTAGAATATTGCTTATAAAGTTCTTTACTACTATCTGAATAATCGTAAGTGGGTTGAATATTATCCCAAAATTGAACCATCTTGAGCAAACGTTTTTCAAAAGAAATAGAGTCATTATATAGTTGCTTATACCACAACAACCAGCTTAGTTCAACTGCTTCCCAAAGTGCACCAAGACTTGGGCTTCCTACAGTTTCTTTTAGTTTTTCAATTTTCTTTTTGCTTAGTCGCTCACCTTTAGCATAATGTTCATGCATAATGGCTATAACTCGGTCTAAATAATCCTCTTTTTTATCTTCAATAATTTCAGAAATAACAGGCATATCTTCCTCATTTTCTACGAGTGAAATTATTTCCTCAAAGTCATTATTCTCCTTGTAATTTTCTAAATATCTTAGAGACTCTTGATAATTTTGAACTTCCCAATCTATTCTTTGAAGATTTTCTTTAGAAGCTTTATCTGTTTTTGGTTTCCCTGTTTTTTCATTCAAATATTCTTCTCTATCATAAGCAAACTCTAAAAGTTTTTCTTTTATGATAGAAATACCTTTGTCAATATCAGCTACAGGTCTATCATGTGATGCAACTGCCCACCAGTTAGGGGTATATGATAAGTGATTCAGTTTTCTTTCCAAAGAAGATACACTTTTGTATCCTGTATGAATGTTTACATACGGGTAATCTCTATCAGTTGGGAAGCCTATTTCCTCAAATATTACTTCCCCTCTTTTTTCCCATACATCTAGCATAGAGGCTCTATGAATCTGCATACCGTAATCGGTAGGATGAGACAGTTGCATTAATTGAAATAATTGTATTGCAGGCGTGTTTAATAATTTAGAATCTTGAATTTCATAAAGCTCTGGAAACTTAAATTTCAAAAAGTTTGTATCACTTATAGATACTCCACCTGACTGAAATGGCTCATTTGCATGTATAGGTACGAGAACATTGTCCACCCTGTTGCCATAGACCATTATATCCTTAGAAATAGATTTACTGTTTGTAATAGATTTAGGTTTTTCTTTGTTTATCTCTTTAGCAGGCTTAAATGAAATTTCCTTATTTAAAGATTCTTCTTTTAGGTTAGAAGTGATCACTTTTTTTTGGGCTAGTAGCACTCTTGCTTGTTTTTTATAGTTCCTAGGATAAACTTTTATTGATTTAAGAGAATCCCCATATTTAGACTGGGCGTATTTTTTTGCAATTTCTGTAGCTACTTTTTTATATGAATCAAATAAAACAAAGCTTTCTTCTATATCTTCATCATTACTCTTGAGGATAAAAATTACTAGACTGAATTTATTACTGTTGATATTGCTTTGATTTGCATCAAAAGAAGGTGCTAAGGAGAGAGATTTCCAATCTCCTCCTTTAGCATAAACTTCTTCAATGCCTTTAGCATAATTAATATAAGCAGGATGGTTATCTCCATACCAGTGCTTATCATCACTAAAAGATTCTTTAAATCCTATTTCTTTTAAATAAGAAACAAGCTCCTTAACGGGTAGTTCATCAAATTGAAGTTCTACCCTTTTTTTATTGAGGTTTATTTTAACTGTAGCGGTCATAGTATTGACTTATTCTCGAAAAATAAGCCATTGTAAAACCTGTTGCTAGGAACAAATTTGTTCTTAAGTACCCTTAGAAATTTTCACTTGAGAAAGTGAAACTCTTCTTTGATTATCTTTCTCGTAATTTCCATATGTATCGGGATACCAGTTTTCTTGTTTCTTATGTGCTGATATATGTCCATTGAGCTGTTTTGAACTATTAAAAGCTTCATTACATTCTGGACATAAAAAAGGTTTTACCTCAATAGAAATTCCCTCTTTTAAAAGTGCGTCAATTCGCATTGCTTCTAGCGAAGCTTCGCTATTAACATCAGTGTTTATAGGTGTTTCGAATTTATCACTAGAATAAAATAAATGAGAAAAACTAAATATTGTACCTGACAACATAATGCAAATTAAAATAGCACTCCATACACTTTCTGGATAAAATTGATAAACTAAGTTATGAGCTAGAGTACCAAAAAAGTATGCATAAGCAACTTTTTTCCACCCCTTAACAGTAAAAATTAAAACTGCTAAGTCGATCCCTAAAGCATATGACCAAGACCACCAAGGTGAAACATACTGACTATTTATTTTAAAAACATAAACTGTATGTGCTATTTGTGGTACTAATAATAACGACAAAGCAAAAATTCCAAAGGCTTCATTCAAAATAAACTTCTTCATACAATTCCTCCTTTAGAAATAGTTAATTATTTGAAATTTGAAATTCTCCTAATGATTTTTCATTTCCTTCGAAAAAACGAGCTAATAGATTTCCACTTTCTTTATCATATATATCAATTGTGCCAGCTAGAACTCCATATTCTTTAATTTTTTTATGAAAGCGTTGCAGTCCAAGTTGTCTATCCTTTTGTTTTGAATATTTGTGCTTCCAATCTATGGAATACATTGTCCTAACATTACCGTCCTTAAACCAAACTATCATTTTTGTAGCCGAGTCTTTACCTAATTTCCAACCTGTGTTTTTATTCATTTCTTAAAATATTTGATTAATTTTTTTAATGGAATACTCTCTAGGGGAGTACTATAACTGTAGGACTGTACTCGAATTTCATCATTATGAATACCTATGCGAATGCGTAAATACTCCAATGGAATATGCTCTTTACTAGAGTATTCTTTCAGGTACGTTTTAACGCCTAAAACCACTTTATTTGAAATAGAATCATCTAAGGTGATTAATGAAATATCCATAAAAAAAGCAGCTAATTCTTTTGGATTTAAAAGAATCAAAGCCCTACTACCATCGTGTAAAAAAGCACGTACACCTTCTCTGTGTTGAAACACTCTTAAGTGTAATTTATCTCTAGGAATACGGAGTCTATCACTGTACCACTCTGCATGTTTCAATATGTTTTGAGTAACACTTTTTTCATAACCGAAGACATCTACAGTCAAATCGGCAACTGCCTCCTTAAGCTTTGAGCCTAGGGCAGTTTTTCTTCTTAACAAGTTCATATAGATTAATTTAAATATTTATAGCTATCTAATTGAATAACAGATGCATGAAAAGCTTTTAATAGTTCTGGGTTGCCTAGTTTTCCTAAACGAGTTTCGCACTCTCTGAATATTTCTAGACTAGGAAGTCTTTTATGTTCTGGTTTATCTTCGTTACGCTGAAATTTGCGAATCTGTGCCTTAAGAATCAATTTTAAACGCAACGCTTCTTGTTGAGCTTTTTGTTTGAAATACCAATTTCTTGTTCCTTTAAATCCATATGGGTTATTAAGATCAAAATATTTGTTAGGTAGTTGCACATATCTATTTTCAGGATTTTTAGAAATATATTTCCTAACAAGATCAATACGATCAATATATACTTGATGAATCCTGTTTAATTCTTTCTCGCTTTCAAAAGGCAAATACCAATTTAAAATATGCTCTTTAGCACTTTGCTTTTGAAAGTTTGTTAAATGATATTCCAGATAGATTGTGTTTTCAGCATAGTTCCAAAGTTTTTCGGAAAATCCAATTCGGGAGGCAGAAAGAGCCACATTGTCAAGTGTTTTTTTGTCGCACTCTTCAATTGTGACCCGTTTTTTCTGCGCATTTCCCTCTGCATCTTTGGATTTTTCGGGGCATTTTTCCTCTGTGTATCCTGAAAATTTGTTACTAGTAGCGTTGCGTGACTCACTTTTGGCTGTGAGTGGTAGCGAACTCATTTTTTTCGACAACTTATCTACTTCTATTAATATATTAGTTTTGTAACTATTGTTACTAGAATCTGTATGTAGACAATTTGTCGTATTATTTTTTTTAAAACTTTGATTTTGAGTTGTTAATGAGTTTTGCTCTAAAGGGGGAGTTTTCTTCTTATTAACAGGTTTTTTATTGTTTACTAACAATATTTGCTGATTTATAAAAAGCTCGTAAGAAGAATTACTTCCATGCCATATTTTATTAGTTATAAAACCTGCTTCCTGAAGACGTTTAATGTGTCTTTGGATAGTGCGAGTGCTTGCATTACACATTCGCGCTAGTTGAGCATTATTGGTTCTTAAGGGAGGTAAATTATCTAAATCAAGAGTAGAGATGTTATTCGCTTTTATTAAGGTAAGCGCATATATCTTAATTAGATTTTGTGCAGTTAAAACAATTGCTTGTCTAATTTGTTCTGCTAAAAATGTGGTCTTTTCATTGTAAGTTTTAACATAGTTATCTAAAGCGTTAAAACTTGTGGAATAATTTATTATAGTCATTAATTACGACATGGTGGTAATATCAGTTTTTCCTGTAATTACCTGTCGTATGTACTTAGTGCTTTTTTAGCATCTTTTAAATTACAGCTACTTGAGAGTTTTTAGTTCTACTAATAAGAGCATTTTGTTTTTGAAACGTTTTGCTTCTAATCTCTTCCTTTTCTTTTACACATTCTAAGCACAAATGATAGAGTTTTGCTGTATTACTTGGCTTAATTTGATTTTCGTTAAAAAATTTTGATACTGTCGGTCTAGATAAACCTGATTTATTTGTTAAAATTGAAATGGGATTGTCGTACAACTCTCTCATTTTTTGGATTATCTGACTCATTTCTACGTTTAAATACATAATAAATAAGTTAATTCTTAAGGCAAAAATACTGTAAATAATTAAACAAAAATGACAAAAATGAAATTTTTCATAAATTAAATGTAATATTTTTATAAATTCGCCCCTAATTTTTCAAAAAATTAACTTTAGTTAACTATAATAAAATAAAAATTAAACACAAAATATAATTGTAGGAATAACCAAACTGCCTTTAGTCAAGCAGTTTAAATAAAATAATTAAATCCCCCCCCAAAAAAAATGAAGAATATTAATACAGGATAAACATAAATAAATTTATTTCATACTAATGAACAATAGTCCCAATTTAACAATTACAGAAAAAAAAGGTGAATGTGAATTAACTTCTGAAGAAGAAAAAATACTGGAAGCTTTAAGGAATGAAAAATTTTCAAATTATAAAGTCGTTAAAAGAAACGGTATAATAGAAATGATTGAATGTACAGAGCGTATAGTCGAGAAAAAAAGAATAGTAAGTATTTTGTCTGAACACAATTTTCAGAATTTAGAGATTAAAACTGCTAACGGAAAAGTTGTTCTAATTAATAGAACTATTAAAACAAAATTTTAAAAAAGCTGAATAACAGCTAATAGTCCATACGTGCAAACTGACCATAAAAATGGAGGTTCACAGTTTATTGAACTATTTTGATATTAAAAAAACAAGAAAAACTCATTGATTTAAAATTGGTGAGTAAGCAACTAAATTTAAAAGATCGTAGGACCACAATCAAGTGGTGTAACGAAAAAGGTATAGAAATTCATTCTATAGGAAAGAAAAAAAAAGTTAACCAATTCCTTGTTAACGTTGAAATTGATCGCAATCTCATATCCTCTTTGAAGGAGGAATACCCTCTGCACTGGAAAAAATTATATAGATACTATTCTAACGGAGATAAGACAAGTTATATGCTCCTTATTGATAGTATTTCAAGCGAAAAAGAATTACTAAAGTTGAGCTCTGATATACCAAAGAAAAGAAGAGTTAGAAAGAGAAGGGTCACACAAAGTAGGCCTAAAGCTGATGTGTCTCAATCTTCAAACAATAATCGTAAGCAGCTTGATACATATGTGCCTCAATCTTCCCTTGCTACATCTTTTGCAAATTCATGAAAAGCATTAAAAGGAAGCATATACCAAACCATTCTAAGCAGAAAGGTTTGGTTATTCATTGTTATAAATGTAAGAAGTATTATTCCTGGACAAAAAAGGAATATTTTAATGATGAAGGGAAGAAAGTAAGGGAGCAGCCTACATGTGGGAAGGATAAAGTAAAATTTGGTCATTGTAAGCACCCTGATCGGCATAAATACTATGCTCGCATACATGTACCCGGTAAGTCTGGAGTAAAGATTGGAAAAGCACTCGATGTACAAACTTATTCTGAAGCTGTAATTGAAACTATAAATTTTAAAGATGAACTTATAAATGTAAATTTTAATAAAAATAAAACTAAAGAAAATGAAAGGGAGACTAATCAAGTAGTAGAGAAAGAAACTAATCAAGCAGAAAAAGAGATCATTCAAGTAGAGAAAGAAGCTAATCAATTAAAAAAAGAGACTAGTCAAGTAGAAAAAGAATCAACCCAAAAAAACAGGGAAGAGGAGAAGTCTAATGAAACTACCTTTATTAGCCTTTTTACCTATCAACTAAAATATATAGATTTTCTTGAAAATATTGGAGTCCCAATACATCAAAGAGTTGAAAGAAGTAAAAAACATAAAGAAGAAATTCAAAAATGCTTGATACTTTTTAATGAATCTCTATCGCTTAACGGTGTAGACAAAAAGACTATTGAAGTGGAAGAGATAAATGATAATCACATTGGCGATTTTCACAAATATCTTCTTGAAAATAAAAATTATTCTAATAGAACGTACAATAACAAAATGGGCTATGTGAGTGGTTTTTTTAAATGGTATCAAGAAAATCATAAAAATATTATTAATCCACTTGACAAGGTTAGGAGTAGGAGTGTTAAATATCAAAAGGATATTATAACATTGGATGAATTTAAAAATTTGCTTGAAAAAATTACTCCTGAAAACGGAATGGATTATAGAGCTAAACAACCAAGAAATAGATATAAACCTTATTTGAGGGATGGTATTGAATTGGCGCTCCATACAGGAGGAAGAAGGGAGGAAATTACAAGTATGAGATGGAATATGATAAAAAAAATAAAGAATAAACCTTCTTTTATCGAGGTCCCAAATTATAAAGTTGAAAAACAACTTGGAGATGGTTTTAATGATAATGTTCCTCCTAAAATAATTCCAATTACAAAAAGTCTCATGAAAACTTTAATGAGGTTGGGTTTTACTCAATATGAAAATTCAAACAATTTTATATTAGCTCCAGACAGAACTGGAATATCAGATTATGCTATTATGGATAATCTTTCTAAGGGATTTTCTCATTTTTATAATTTGTTAGGTACTGGAAGAACTCTTCAATTGAAAAGTTTAAGAAAAACATATTTGACATTTTTGAATGCAGCTTTAGGCGGAAATACAAAAGGTTTATCTGGGCATAGTTCAGATGAAGTTTTGCAGAAACATTACATTAATGAATCAGTTATTAATAAAGCTGTAAGTGATCTAGATTTCTATGTCTAGGCAGGGAAAAAGGTACGTAAAAAAGGTACGTAAAAAGGTACGTAAACCAAACCGTGTTTGAAAAAAGCCATTATTTAATTTAGATTTAGATTATATAAAAAAAATAACCCCTTGAATTTCAAGGGGTTATTTAGGATAATCTAGTAGCGGGAACAGGACTCGAACCTGTGACCTTCGGGTTATGAGCCCGACGAGCTACCTACTGCTCTATCCCGCGCTATTGTGCTGCAAAGATACGTCCTTTTTTAAGTTTGGCAATGCGATTTAACAAAAAAATGGAGCATTTTTTTTGTTGTTTATTTAGAGCTATAAAGATGAGTGAGTTAAGGGTGTTTTTTATATCGATAGAATGTGAAAAAATAAAAAAGCCACTCTTTTGAGTGGCTTTTATTGGTTTTATGAAGTTGTGAAATTACATCATTCCTGGCATTCCGCCTCCGCCCATTGGAGCAGCAGCAGGAGCATCTTCTTTAATATCAATTAAGGCACATTCGGTAGTTAAAATCATTCCCGAAACTGATGCTGCATTTTCTAAAGCAACACGAGTTACCTTTTTAGGGTCAATAATTCCGGCTTTAAGCATGTCAACATACTCATCAGTTTTTGCATTATAACCAAAGTCTTTTTTACCTTCAATTACTTTAGCAATAACCACAGAACCTTCACCACCTGCATTTTCAACTATAGTACGTAAAGGTGATTCAATAGCACGATTTACGATTTGTACACCAGTAGCTTCGTCAGCATTTTCAGTTTTAACTTTATCAAGGGCATTTTTAGCTCTAACTAAAGCAACACCTCCACCGGCAACAATACCTTCTTCAACGGCAGCTCTGGTTGCATGTAAAGCATCATCAACACGATCCTTCTTTTCTTTCATTTCTACTTCACTAGCAGCACCTACATAAAGTACGGCAACACCACCAGCTAATTTAGCTAAACGTTCTTGAAGTTTTTCTCTATCGTAATCAGATGTAGTAGATTCGATTTGAGATTTTATTTGGTTTACTCTGTTTTTGATTAAATCTTCTTCCCCAGCACCATTAACAATAGTAGTATTGTCTTTATCGATAGCTACTTTTTCAGCAGTACCTAGTTGCTCGATAGTAGTGTTATCTAATGAAAAACCTCTTTCTTCAGAAATTACAGTTCCACCAGTTAATATAGCGATATCTTCTAGCATAGCTTTTCTGCGATCACCAAAACCAGGAGCTTTAACTGCAGCAATTTTTAATGCTCCACGTAATTTATTAACGACTAAAGTGGCTAATGCTTCACCATCAACATCTTCAGCAATAATTAATAAAGGCTTTCCGCTTTGAGCAACAGGCTCTAAAACAGGTAATAAGTCCTTCATCGCAGAAATTTTCTTATCGTAAATAAGAATGTATGGGTTTTCTAATTCGGCAGTCATTTTTTCACTGTTAGTAGTGAAATAAGGAGAAAGGTATCCTCTGTCAAACTGCATTCCTTCAACAACATCAACGTAAGTTTCTGTTCCTTTAGCTTCTTCAACAGTAATTACCCCTTCTTTACCAACTTTTCCAAAAGCTTCAGCAATAAGTTCGCCAATAATACTGTCGTTATTAGCAGAAATTGAGGCTACTTGCTTTATTTTTTCAGAAGAGCTACCAACTTCTTTAGTTTGCTTTTCTAAGTCAGCTGTAATAGCTTCAACAGCTTTGTCTATACCGCGTTTTAAATCCATTGGATTTGCTCCGGCGGCAACATTTTTCAAACCTTCTTTAACTATTGCTTGTGCTAAAACCGTTGCAGTGGTAGTTCCATCACCAGCTAAATCATTGGTTTTAGAGGCTACTTCTTTAACCATTTGTGCGCCCATGTTTTCTAGAGCGTCTTCTAATTCGATTTCTTTAGCAACAGAAACACCATCTTTGGTTACTGTGGGGCCTCCAAAGGCTTTGCTAATAATTACATTACGACCTTTAGGGCCTAAAGTTACTTTTACTGCATTTGCCAATGCATCCACACCACGTTTAATACCATCACGTGCTTCTATATCGAATTTTATATCTTTTGCCATTTTATTTTAACTTTAAGCTTTTAGTACAAACTAAAAGCAATAATTAATTTATTAGTTTTTTATTTTGCCAATAGCAAAAAGCTAAAGGCTAATAGCTATTTATACAATAGCTAGAATATCATCTTCACGCATGATTAGGTAGTCGTTACCTTCAAGTTTTAGTTCAGTCCCACCGTACTTGCTATATAAAACAGTGTCACCTATTTTAACTGTCATTTCGTGATCTTTTTTACCACTACCAACGGCAACAACTTTTCCTTTTTGAGGTTTTTCTTTTGCAGTATCTGGAATATAAAGTCCTGAAGCTGTTTTAGTTTCTGCTGCGACAGGCTCCACGAGCACTCTGTCAGCTAATGGTTTAATAGTTACTCCCATTTTTATATGTTTTAATTAATTAAAATTAGTATTAACGATAACGTTGTTTTCAGAAATTGTGCCATCTAAATTTGCACTGACAAATTGAAATAAAAAATGCCGACTTGTCAGTAGGCAAGTCGGCATTTTTTAAAGAGGTATGGTATTTATTTTTTTACTGATAAGAATGATTTGTATTAATCAATTAAAAAATAAACAACCTCTGTATTTTTATGTGCTGTAATTATTCAGCAGGTTCTTCGTTTATTGTTGGAATTTCTTGATCATCAATATCAATTACCTCTTCGTCACCTAGTATTTTAGATTCTTGTACCCCTTTACCATCCATAATTGAAACATTAGATAGTAAAATTAAAGCTAACAAAAGAGTAGCTAAAGCCCAAGTGCTTTTGTCAAGAAAATCGGTTGTTTTTTGAACGCCACCTAGTTGACCTCCTCCACCTCCAAAAGAAGATGATAACCCGCCACCTTTAGGGTTTTGTACCATAATTACTAAAATAAGTAATAGGGCAACTACTACTATAAGGGCTAAGAATATTGAAAATGTACTCATAATCTGTTATTTATTATCCGTCAATTTTTCGATTGCTCGAATTCGGTCTGCAAATAAACCACTTTTTTCGGGATTTTTCAAAATTAAAATTTTATATGCTTGTATTGCTTTTTTATAATTTTTTTGTGCCAAATACACTTTAGCTAGTGTTTCGGTCATTAGGTCTTCGGCTGGGATATTGTTTTGTTTGGCTAAATTTATTATTGGAGCGGTCTTATTTACAGGGTTAATCTTGGGCGAATTCTTAATGAATTTGTCAATTAAAGAGCTTTCAATAAGTTTCTTTTTTGGTGGTGTGGTAGGAATATCCTCTCTGTTAATGGGGTGTAATGAAGCCAGGCGTAACCATTCAGTAAATGAATGTGTTTCTTTTTTATCAAATTCTAATGGGGTATTAGTGTTTAGAGAAACTTCATTTTTTTCATCATTGCTTTGGCTTTTTTTGGCTTCAAAAAGTAAAGGATCGGTAATTTGATGAGCCTCTTCTGAAGTCATTTTTATGTTGCTATCTTCAATAGTTGCAGTTTCGGGTAAAACCGTTAGTATGCTTTTTTGAATCTTTTGTATAGGTTTTATATCGTAAGTAGTAGCTTTTTTGGTAGAAAAATCAACAGCTTTTTCAAATGCTTTTGAAGTAATAAAGTTAAATAATACTTCGCGATCTGTGGTGTAGGCTGCAGTTTCTTTTAATTTTTGATTGTATAAGTGGCTACTTTGGTCTTTTAATACTTTTAGTTGTACTGCTCGTGCCGATTGGAAATAGGGGTATTTGTCAATGATTTCGCTAAGCATTGATAAATCCGAAAGTTGTACTTGCCTTGGATTGTTTAAAATATGAAGTAAAGCCTTAGATTCCATAAGTTACCATTTTGCTAATGTAGCATTTACCATATCTTGAGTAATACGCTGAAAAATTTCGGTAAAAGCAGTTTCAGCGGTGTCTCCTGTTAGTAATTGTGAGCTTGGATAGTCATAAAAAAATGAAAATGTTTGCTCTAGGTCGTTTTCTTCATTTTTAGTATCAATGTATCTTAATCTAATGCCAATGGTTAAACGGCTTTCGGCAGCTCTCTGGTCAGCAGTGGCAGTGTTAGGGGCAATATAAAATTGAGTAATTTCGCCTTCGTAAATAATATCGCCATTATTGGTTACTAAATCTAAATTAGTTTGATTTAGAATAAAATCTTGTAACTCGGTGGTGTATCTACGGTCTAAACCAGGTTCAACTATCGGAGCCTGATTGGTAAATTGACGAACTTCAAAGGTTTTTACATCGGGGCTAATTGAAATTCCGCTAAAGGAATAAATGCCGCATCCAATACATAAAAAACTAATGAATGTTCCAAGAATAATGGTTTTTAAGTGTTTCATTACAAGTCGAATTGTTTTATTTTACGGTATAGGGTGCGTTCGCTAATTCCAAGTTCTTCTGCGGCAGCTTTTCGCTTGTTTTTATGGCGTTCTAATGATTTTTTTATCAATTCAAGCTCTTTATCGTGTAAAGATAAGGTTTCTTCCTCCTCAATTTCTTCGGCAAAATGATATTTGTCATCTTTTAAACTGGTGCTAGGGGTTTCTTCTGCGTAAGCACTAGCTTCAATTTGTAAATACTCTTCTTTATTAGTTTCGGTAGTAGGAGTAAATTGAGGCTTTTGGAATTCAGATTTGGTTAGAATGGCTTCGTGCGGCGATTCGCCGTAAATTTTATTAATTAAGTGTTTATTGTCTTTTTGAACATCCGAAACATCGCCATTTTTCATTAATTCGAGTGTTAGTTTTTTTAAATCACTCAAATCACTTTTCATATCAAAAAGTACTTTGTATAAAATTTCGCGCTCATTTTTAAAATCACTTTCTTGTTCTTTGGTGTTTACAAGAGCAGGTAAATTTCCGCCCATATTGGGCAGGTATCCTCTAAGTGTAGTAGCAGTAATGCTCCTGTTTTCTTCTAACACCGAAATTTGTTCGGCTACATTGCGTAATTGTCGAATATTTCCATTCCAATGATATTTTTCTAATAAAAACACACTTTCGTCGGTTAGGCGAATGGTAGGCATTTTGTATTTAGATGCAAAATCAGAGGCAAATTTTCGAAATAGTAAATGAATATCTCCTTTACGTTCTCTAAGTGGTGGAAGTCCAATTTCAACGGTGCTTAAGCGGTAGTACAAATCCTCTCGGAATTTATTTTTTTTGATGGCTTCGAACATTTGTACATTGGTGGCTGCAACTATGCGAACATTGGTCTTTTGAACCTTTGATGAGCCTACTTTGATAAACTCTCCATTTTCTAGTACACGTAGCAAGCGTACTTGAGTGGTTAATGGAAGTTCTCCAACTTCATCTAAAAAAATGGTTCCTCCATCAGCTTCTTCAAAATAACCGTTACGTGTGTTGGTAGCTCCGGTAAAGGCTCCTTTTTCGTGACCAAAAAGTTCACTATCAATAGTTCCTTCGGGTATGGCTCCGCAGTTAACAGCTATAAATTTACCGTGTTTTCGGTGCGAAAGTGAATGGATTATTTTGGGAACACTTTCCTTACCAACGCCACTTTCGCCAGTAATAAGTACAGAAATATCTGTTGGAGAAACCTGAACTGCTTTTTCAATAGCTCGATTGAGTCCAGGGTCGTTACCAATAATTCCAAAACGTTGTTTTGTGGCTTGAACGGATTCCATTTTTTTATTAATTATTTTTTCGACAATTGTTTTTCTAGTTGTTTTGTGAAAGACCAATAGCTTCACCAATTAAAGTGCCGCTGGTACAGTCTGTTATTTTAACTTTTACGAAGTCTCCAACTTTATAACTTTCTTTATTGAATACTGTTACAGTATTGTATTCGGAACGTCCGCTCCATTGCTCAGAAGATTTTTTTGAAGTGCGCTCAACAAGAACTTCTAAAGTTTTGCCTAAATATTCGGCAGTACGTAATTTTGCGTGTGCTTGTTGTTTGTCAATAACTTCTTGTAGTCTACGTTTTTTAATAGACTCAGGGATATCATCTTCTAATTTTCGTTCAGCAAGGGTGCCTGGTCGTTCGCTGTAGGCAAACATATATCCAAAATGATACTTTACATAGTCCATTAAGCTCAGGGTATCTTGATGATCAGCTTCAGTTTCTGTAGGGAATCCAGTAATCATATCTTGCGAAAAAGCACAATCAGGAATGCGTTTTTTAATATTGTCAATTAATTGAAAATATTCTTCGCGAGTATGTTGGCGATTCATGGCATTTAAAATTCGATTGCTTCCGCTTTGAACAGGTAGGTGAATGTAATTACAAATATTATCGTGTTTAGCCATTACGTCAATAGCTTCCATGGTCATGTCTTGTGGATTTGACGTAGAAAAACGAACACGTAATTTAGGGTGAGTTGAAGCAATTAAATCTAACAATTTAGCAAAATTAGTAGCTGTTGCTTTGGCAATTTCACTAGCCTTTTCAAAATCTTTTTTTAGTCCGCCTCCGTACCATAAGTAACTATCTACATTTTGACCAAGTAGGGTAACTTCTTTATAGCCTTTATGAACTAAATCAGAAACTTCTTCCATAATACTTTGTGGATCTCGACTGCGTTCTCTTCCTCGGGTAAAAGGAACTACGCAAAAAGTACACATATTATCGCAACCTCTGGTTATGGAAACTAGTGCGGATACCCCATTGCTTTGTAAACGAACAGGTGAAATATCTCCATAAGTTTCGTCTTTAGAAAGGATAACATTTACTGCATCACGCCCTTCGTCAACTTCATTTAATAAATTGGGAAGGTCTTTGTAGGCATCTGGACCTACAACAAGGTCTACTATTTTTTCTTCTTCAAGAAATTTATCTTTTAAGCGCTCAGCCATACAGCCAAGCACGCCAACTTTCATTTTAGGATTTTGATTTCGCTTAACAGCATTGTATTTTTCTAAACGTTTGCGAACAGTTTGTTCTGCTTTGTCTCTAATAGAACAGGTGTTAACCAAAACTAAATCTGCATCTTCAAGCTTATCGGTTGTGTTAAAGCCATTTTTGGCTAGTATAGAGGCAACTACTTCGCTATCACTAAAATTCATTTGGCAGCCGTAGCTTTCAATAAATAATTTGCGCTTGTTATTAGTGTTAGTTTCAAGTACTAGGGCTTCGCCTTGCTTAGCTTCATCAATCGTCTTTTCCATTTGTTAACTCTGACTATATTAAGTTTTTGGGATTGCAAATATAGTGCATATTTTGCTAGTTATGACAATGTGTCAGTTTGTATTTAATGAAGTCTTTACGTTAAATTTATGCTAATAGTATTTTTTGTAAATTCTGGCGTAAGCCTTTTAAAAATTAGGTGTTTAGAATAAGTTGTTTAGAGGAGAAAAGTAGAGTTAAGTTAAGGTCAATGTGTTGAAATTAGAATAAGTAAAAAAAATTGACCTACTTTTGTTTTTGTTAAAATAGATGTAATGGCGAAAAATTTAGTAATAGTTGAGTCCCCTGCAAAAGCAAAAACCATTGAAAAGTTCTTGGGTAAGGATTATGTGGTACATTCAAGTTTTGGTCATATTGCCGATTTGCCTTCTAAAGAGTTAGGGGTAAATGTTGAAGGAGATTTTAAAGCTAAATATATAGTATCGGATGATAAAAAGGATATTGTAAAAAAACTTAAAAATTTATCTAAAAAAGCAGAAACGGTTTGGTTGGCGAGTGATGAGGATCGAGAAGGAGAAGCTATTGCTTGGCACTTGGCGGAATCTTTAGATTTGGATAAAGATAAAACAAAGCGTATTGTTTTTCATGAAATTACCAAAACGGCTATTTTAAAAGCAATTGAAAACCCGCGCGAAATTGATTATAATTTAGTAAACGCCCAACAAGCAAGGCGTGTATTGGACCGTTTAGTGGGTTACGAGTTATCACCAGTGCTTTGGCGTAAGGTAAAAGGAGGGCTTTCTGCGGGTCGAGTACAATCGGTTTCTGTGCGATTAATAGTTGAGCGAGAGCGTGAGGTATTGGGTTTTGAAACCAAAGCTTCGTACCGAATTGATGCAGAATTTAGTAATGTCAACGGAAAAAGTTTTAAAGCGAAATTGCCTAAAAACTTTTCGAGCAAAGCTGAAGCTGAAGCATTTTTAGCAGATAATGTAGGAGCCGCTTTTGCGGTAGCGGATTTAACGAAAAAGCCAGCAAAAAAATCGCCTGCTGCTCCATTTACAACATCGACATTACAACAAGAAGCAGCAAGGAAATTATATTTCTCGGTTTCTAAAACGATGAATTTAGCACAACGTTTGTATGAAGCGGGACATATTACTTATATGAGAACGGATAGTGTAAATTTATCTAAACAAGCTCAGGACGGTGCAACTGCAGAAATTGTTTCGGCATACGGGAGTGAATATAGTAAAACAAGACAATATAAAGGGAAAAGCAAAGGAGCGCAAGAAGCTCACGAAGCTATAAGGCCCACTAATTTTGCAAATCATTCGGTAGATGCAGAGAGAGATCAACAGCGTTTGTATGAATTGATTTGGAAACGTGCAATAGCTTCGCAAATGAGCGATGCTCAGTTGGAACGTACAAATGTGCGTATTGAAGCAGATAAACATGCTGAAGTTTTTACCGCAAACGGAGAAGTGATCACTTTTGAAGGATTTTTAAAAGTGTATCTTGAAGGAAATGATGATGAAGATGAAGAGCAAGATGGTATTTTGCCTGCTATGAAGGTAAATGAGCGTTTAGGAAATAAATATATTAAAGCGACCGAACGTTTTTCAAGAGCGCCAAGTAGGTTTACGGAGGCCTCATTGGTGAAAAAATTAGAAGAACTAGGAATTGGACGACCGTCGACTTATGCGCCAACTATTTCGACAATTCAAAATAGAAAATATATTGAGAAGGGAGTCTACGAAGGTGATTTTAGAGAATATGCAGAAATAGTATTGTCTAGTGGTGAAATTGTAGAAAGTCAGCTTCAAGAAAAAGTAGGAAGTAACAAAGGGAAGTTAGTGCCAACTGATGTGGGTATGGTAGTAAATGACTTTTTGGTAGCGCATTTTTCTTCGATTTTAGATTACAATTTTACGGCAAAAGTTGAAGAGGATTTTGATGAAATTGCTGCAGGAAATGAAGAGTGGACTGGGGTAATGAAATCTTTTTATAATGATTTTCATCCAACGGTGCAGCATGTGGCAGAAAATGCAGAACGAGAGGTTGGTGAGCGTGTTTTGGGAAAAGACCCAGAAACAGGAAAGCCAGTGAGTGTACGTTTAGGTAAGTTTGGTCCTATGGTGCAAATTGGATCGGTAGAAGATGAAGAAAAACCGCGTTTTGCAAGTTTAAGCCCTGGGCAAACTTTGAGTAGTTTGACTTTTGAAGAAGCAATGGATTTATTTCAGTTGCCAAAAGATTTAGGTGAGTATAAAGATTTACCAGTAGTTGTTTCTAATGGTCGATTTGGTCCTTATATTAAATATGGAGACAAATATGTGTCTTTAGAAAAAGGAGAAGATCCGATGAGTGTTGATTTGCAAAGGGCACAAGAACTTATTGATGCAAAAGAGAAAGCAGATGCGCCAATTTATGAGCATGATGGTTTGCCAGTTCAAAAGGGAACAGGTCGATTTGGTCCTTATTTAAAATGGAATGGCTTGTTTATTAATGTGAATAAAAAATATGATTTTGATAATTTGTCAGATGATGATATTGTAACATTAATTGAAGAAAAGAAGCAAAAAGAAATAGATAAGGTTATACATCATTGGGAAGATGAAGGTATACGCGTTGAAAAAGCACGATGGGGGCGCAGTAATGTAATCAAAGGAAAGCTAAAAATTGAATTACCTAAAACGGTAGATGCAACAAAGCTTACGCTGGAAGAGGTGAAAGGGATTATAGAAAAAAATGCACCCAAAAAGAAAGCTCCAGCTAAGAGAAAAACAGCTGCAAAAAAGAAGCCAGCTGCAAAAACAAAAAAGGCAACTAAATAAATCTTTACAATAATAAAAGATGTTTGAGTTTTTAAAGCCAGTTTCTGAGGACTTACTGGCCTATATGGAAAGTTTGCCAGAACATATGTTGGGACAGCAAGTGGAGTGTTACAGGAGCGGTTACGAGCCTGAATTGAAGGAGGGGGGCTTGGTGTTGTTTTCGGTAGTTGAAAACAGGAATGATCCAAATGGATCTCTGGAAAACTTAAGTTTTGATAGAATTAGAAAGCAGTTTTATTCCTTGGCAAAAGGAAATTGGAGTGTGGTTATTTATGATTTAGGTGAAATTTTAACAGGAGAAACGGTAAATGATACGTACTTTGCTGTAAAAGAAATAACAAAGCAATTGCATTTAAAAAAATGCATTCCTATAATGTTGGGAGGAAGTCAAGATTTGATGTATGGTCAATATCGAGCCTATGAACCCGAAAATGGTATGGTGAATTTAGTTAATGTAGATGCTTGTTTTGATCTAGGAAATGTTGACTTGCCAATAACAAATCAATCATACGTAGGTAAGATCGTAATTGACCAACCTTATAACTTATTTAACTATACTAACTTAGGATATCAGAGTTATTATGTGGCTCCAGAGGAGTTAGATTTGTTAAATCGAATGTTTTTTGATGGTTATAGATTGGGTGAAGTTGCAGGTAATTTGAAGATGGTTGAGCCTATAATGAGAGATGCAAATATCGTCGGAATAGACTGTAATTCAGTGAGTTCGGCATATTATGGTGTGCGTCCTAATGGGTTCACTGGTCGAGAAATTTGCGCACTTAGTCGATACGCTGGAATAAGTAATAAGGTAACAAGTTTTGGAATATACGAATATAATTCTGATATTTGCTACCCTTCTGGGGATCAACTGGTAGCCCAATTAGTGTGGTATTTCATAGAAGGGGTAAGCGCGCGTTGGAATGAAAGTGGTGAGTTGGAGACGATGGATGTGATTCATTATCAAGTTCCTGTTAATGATGAAGTTGTGTCGTTTTATAAGAGTAGAATTACTGAAAGATGGTGGATGGAAATAACATATTCTAATAGATTGAATAATAATTTAATTTCTAATGCGTTATTACCTTGCACATACGAAGATTATGTTGAAGCTTGTGATCAAATTTTGCCTGAAAGATGGTATAATGCGAAAATGAAGTTTGAAATGTAGTTTTGTCGAACAATAGATATTTTTTTAAGTATTTAATTGTTTTTTTAAAAATTAATAAATAGGTTTACTACCTTGAATTTAAAAGATCTTAACCTAAAATAAGTTATGAAGAAACTATTAATGTTTGCTGCTGCCCTAGCAGCCTTGATTAGTTGTACTCCATCAAGTAATGGTCAGTTGACTGGTGTGAAGGGAAAAGCTTGGCATCCAGAAAAGCCCTATGGTATGACTTTAATACCTGGTGGTGCATTCATTATGGGGAAATCCGATGATGATAAAGCAGGTCTATTAAATGCTCCAACTAAAACAGTAACTGTACGTTCTTTTTATATGGACGAGACAGAAATTACCAATTCAGAATATCGTCAATTCACAGAGTGGGTGAAGGATTCTGTAATCAGAACTCAATTAGCAATTACAGCCGATGAGGTTGGTCAAACTGGTTCTGATGAAGATGGTATTGGTCAATTCGCTTTTAGAAATACAGAAGATGAAGAAGAATTGTCTGTATACGAAAAGTATGTAAGAGATAACTATGAAGGTCTAGGTGAAACAGGTTATGAAGGAAAAGCCCTTAATAAAGATGTTGATCTTATTGATGATTTAAATGAATACCCAGACGAGTATTATACTGAGGTTATGGATAGTTTGTATATCAGAGCTGAAGAATCTCATAATGGTGTACGTACCTTTAAAACGGAAAAATTAGTTTATGACTACAAGTGGTATGATATTGAAGCAATGGCACGTAGTAGAAGTAAGGATTCTAAAAAGTTTTTGAAGAGAGAAGCGCTAAAAGTGTATCCAGATACTACAGTATGGATTAGAGATTTTAGCTATTCATATAATGAGCCAATGCACGATATGTATTTTACGCATACTTCTTATGATGATTATCCTGTTGTAGGTGTAACATGGAAGCAAGCAAAAGCTTTTTGTGACTGGAGAACTAAAAATCATAATGATGCGCTTAGGAAAAAGAAAAATAAAGATTTAGTATCGCGTTATCGTTTACCAACTGAAGCTGAGTGGGAATATGCTGCTCGTGGAGGGTTGGAATCTGGAACATTCCCTTGGGGAGGTCCTTATGCTAAAAATGACAGAGGTTGTTTTTTAGCAAATTTTAAACCAATGAGAGGAGATTACGCTGCAGATCAAGCTTTGTATACAGTTGAAGCAGATTCATACGATCCTAATGATTATGGATTGTATAATATGGCTGGTAATGTTTCTGAATGGGTGGGTTCTACTTATGATCCAGCATCATATGAATATACTTCTTCAATGAATCCAAATTCAAGTGACGATGAAAACAAGCGTAAAGTTGTGCGTGGAGGTTCTTGGAAAGATGTTGCTTATTTTTTACAGGTAAGTACACGTGATTACGAATATGCGGATTCTGCACGTAGTTATATCGGATTTAGAGCTGTTCAAGATTACATGGGAACAGATGTAACAGGAAATACAAAAACGAAATAAAAAAAAGATTGCCCCAAATTAACCAATTAAACCTTATAACTTAAACTAAAACATTTATTATGGCACAGTCAAAAGCAAGTAAACGATTAATGAACATGGCCTATGGGCTAGGAGCAGCAATTGTAATTATTGGTGCATTATTCAAAATTACGCACATTGAAATAGGCCCATTAACAGGTAACGTAATGTTAACACTTGGTCTAGTAACTGAAGCACTTATTTTTGCTATTTCAGCATTTGAACCTATTGACGATGAATTGGATTGGTCATTAGTATATCCAGAATTAGCTGGAGGTCAATCAAAAGGAAAAAATAAAGAAGAAGTATTGGATCAACAAGGAATGCTTTCTCAAAAATTAGATACTATGCTTAAAGAAGCGCGTATCGATGGAAGCTTAATGGAGAGCTTAGGTCAGAGTATTCGTAATTTCGAAGGGGCAGCTAAAGGAATCAGCCCTACTGTTGATAGTATTGCTTCTCAAAAGAAATACAGTGAAGAAATGTCTGTTGCTGCTACGCAAATGGAATCACTTAACAACTTATATAAAGTTCAATTAGAGTCTTCTCAAAAGCAAGCAGATGCAAATCAGGCTATTGCAGAAAATGCAGGAAAATTAAAAGAACAAATGGAAAGTTTAGCTTCTAATCTATCTTCATTGAATGGAGTATATGGAGGAATGTTAACTGCTATGAATAGAAACTAATTAGTTTTTTTATAACTAAGATTATTAACTTTAAAACTAATTAAAATGGCAGGAGGAAAATTGTCCGCTAGACAAAAGATGATCAACCTGATGTATCTTATATTTATTGCAATGCTTGCATTAAATATGTCAAAAGAGGTATTATCAGCATTTGGGTTGATGAATGAAAAATTAACTGATGCTAATAAAAGTGCTACCGAAAGGAATGCGAGTTTTATGGCAGGTTTAGATGAAAAAGTTGGTGAGCAACCAGCTAAATATAAGCCACTTAGAGAAAAAGCAGGTAAAGTCGATGCTTTAGCTAAAGATCTTAATGATTACATAACAAAGCTAAAGGGGGATATGACCGCTAAGTTAGATGATCCAACTAACTATGAAACTATGGATAAAGGAGATTATTTAGATAATTTCTTCTTTAGCCCAAAAGGGATGAGTACTGAAGGTAAAGCTTTTGTTGAAAAAATAGAAGGTTTTAAATCAGGTGTTAATTCTATTTTAGGAGATACTTATCCTGAAATAACTAAAGGTATCAATAAAGATTTTTCAACAGAAAAAGTTGAGAACAAAGATGGTATAAAAGTTGATTGGTTAGATTATCATTATAAAGGATTTCCTTTAGTTGCATCTTTAACTAAACTAACACAAATACAGGCAGATGTTAAGAAGACGGAGAGCCAAGTATTATCAGCTATGTTAGAAGGTCAATTAAAATCGGATGTTTCTTTAACAAACTTTGAAGCAATTGTTGTTGCGGATAAAACGGCTTTCTTTTCAGGAGAAAAATTCAAAGGGAAGATTGTTTTAGGAAAAAAAGATAAAACTTTAAAAGCGCATAAAGTAATTGTAAACGGTAAAGAGCTTGATGCAGAATCAATGCAAGAAGGTCAAACTGTTTTAGATTTCCCTGCAGGTAATGTCGGTGAGCGTGAAATTAAAGGAGAATTTCAATTTAAAGAAGGAGATTCGATTATTACAATTCCAATTGAAAGTTCTTACTCTGTAATTCCTGCGCCAAATACTGCAGTAATATCTGCAGATAAAATGAATGTGGTGTATCGTGGTGTAACTAATCCAATGACTATTTCAGTGCCTGGAGCTCCTAATGTGACGGCTTCTGCACCTGGTTTAAAAAAGTCTAAGGGGAGTAAATATTTAATGAATGTTACCAATCTAAAGCAAAGAGAGGTTAAGATCAATATGTTAAAGCTTCTGTAAATGGAAAATCATTTACAAGTAGTAAAGTATTCCGTATTAAAGATATTCCAAGACCTGTAGGTACAGTACGTGGTGAAGATGGATCAGTAAAAATGTCTAAAAGTTCATTAGCTGTTTCTACTATTGGAGCAATATTACCTGATTTCGATTTTAACTTGAAATTAAAAGTAACAGGATTTAAAATTAAAGTACCAGGGCAACCAACATCACGTGTTTCTGGAAGTAAATTGAATAGTGCTGCTCGTGCTGCTCTAAAAAGAGCAAAGCGTGGAGAGTCGGTACAAATATTTGATATTAATGCTAAGTTAGCTTCAGGAAGTTCATACCGAGTTAAAAAGGTATCTCCTGTAATAGTTGAGTTAACAAACTAATATAATTAATTGTCGTAATTATGAATTTGAGAAATTTTATAGCTTTAACCTTTAGTATTGTTGTTTCGGCTTCTGTAATGGGTCAAGCAAATGCGCTAAATTCTCAAAACCCTGAGGACATTGGTGTAAAGACTGCTCAGCAGATTGAGAATGATAACGATAATCCATTAGAATATGGATACGTAGATGATAGAGATGTACTTTGGGCGAAAACTACTTGGGAAATTATTGACCTTGATGAAAGAGTTAACTTTCCATTATATTACCCAATTGATACTGTAAACATTGGTTCTGACAGAAGATCTTTGTTTGATGTATTGTTGAGTAGTATCAAAAATGGTAAATTAGAGCATGTATACTCAGATTCATATTTTACAGAAAAAAGAACACTCGAAGATTTGAGTGCTACCATTAGAAAAGTGGATACCACTGATTTAGGTATTGAACAATTAAATGCTGGTGAAAATATATCTCAAGAATTTATTGAGATTAGAGATTTGACAGCACAAGATATTGCTGAATACCATGTTAAAGGATTATGGTACTTTGATAAAAGACAAGGAGAATTAAAATACCGTTTGTTAGGTATTGCTCCTGTAGCACCTGATGTAAACTTTATTGATGATGAAGAGCCAGATTTAGTTCCTTTATTTTGGGTTTTTTACCCTCAAGTAAGAGATATTTTGCATAAGGCTAAAGCATTTAACCGTAAAAATACGTACATGCCAATTTCATTTGATCACTTACTAAATTCACGAAGGTTTAGTAGTGTTATTTATAAAGAAGATAATGAGCAAGGTGACCGTAAGGTGGAGGATTATATTAATGATAATGCTTTGTTACAGTTATTAGAAAGTCAGAGAATAAAAGAAAGTATTCGAGATTTTGAACAAGATATGTGGAATTACTAGTGTTATTAGTATTTTATATAATTATGAAAATGCCTTTGGAAATCCAAGGGCATTTTTTTGAATATATATTAAGTCGAAGTTGTAGTGAAAAAGAGGAAGAAAATAAGAAGCATTTTTTTGTGCGAATCCAAAACACGAAGCAAATACATTAACTTTACAGGTTATGATTGATTATATAATTGTTGGTTTTGGTATTGGAGGTAGTGTGTTGTCTGCTCATTTAGAACGTGAAGGAAAATCTGTTTTTGTGGTAGATGGATCGGCAATAAAAGCTTCGGTTGTTGCTGCGGGATTATATAATCCTGTAGTATTAAAGCGTTATACTATGGCCTGGGATGCCGTTAATCAATTGTCGTATGTAAAGTATTTTTACCATGATTTATCTAATAAATTAAAGACTTCAATTGTTGAAGAATTGCCTATACTTAGGAAATTTCATTCTGCCGAAGAGCAAAACAAATGGTTTCAAAAGATTGATAAGCCTGCATTGAGTATGTATTTATCTCCATATTTAGTAAGTGAACCTACCGATGCCATTGAAGCTCCTTTTAAGTATGGTCAAGTAATGCATACAGGGCGTATTTTAGTTAAAAAGATGTTAGTTACTTACAGCGAGTATTTAAAAGAGAAATCTGCATATTTACAAGAAGAATTTGATTATAGTTTACTTCAAATTAACAATGATGAAGTTTCTTATAAGGGGATACAGGCAAAAAAAATAATCTTTTGCGAAGGTTTTGGTTTAAAGCATAATCCTTTTTTTAATTATTTGCCGTTAAAAGAAAATAAAGGGACGTATTTAATTATCGAATGCGAATCTTTAAAATTGAAAGAAGCTATAAAATCGTATTATTTTATTGTGCCTTTAGGGGGTAATAAATATAAATTTGGAGCTACATATGAACATCAATTTTCAAAAGAAAATTATGATTATGAAGTTAAAGTAGCTTTAATTTCATATTTAGATGATTTACTCTCTGTCCCCTATAAAATTATTGATCAGGTTACAGGAGTGCGACCAACAGTAAAGGATCGAAGACCATTAATTGGCAGGCATTTCAATCATACAAATTTATATATATTAAATGGTTTAGGTACCCGTGGTGTTATGATTGCTCCAACTGTAGCCAAACATTTGGTGGCATTTATGGAAAATGAAGAGGCACTTCCTAATGAAATTGATTGTTCTCGTTTTGCACCTAAATAAAAATTGTTATTTGTCTTTTGAGCGGTCGTAACTCATAAATAAATTAATCCATATATTTCGCGATAAGCGTAATATAATAGGTAGAAATACTACTATAGTGGCAACGATTATAAAATAGCTTATAAGCAAGTTTAATTTTAAAAATAAATGTGAAATAACAAAGGCTGCAACGCCAAAAGCAATACCAACACCGTAACTTACATACATAGCTCCGTAAAAAAACGAAGGTTCCATGCTGTATTTAGTATTACAGTGACTGCAGCGTTCATTCATTCCCAAGACATCTTTTATGGCAAATATGCTGGTGTTTTTGTACATGGACTCATTTTGACAAACAGGGCAACTGCCAGTCAAAATACTATAAATTGATGTGCCTTTTAAAAATTTCATGATCTAGGGGGTTAAAATTATCCGTTTGTTAAGGATTTGTAAATAAAACCAAGCACTGTTAACTATGACGTTGCGAAGCTTTTTTACTAACGTAAAAATAAGCATCTTTGCATAAATTTATAGCAATGTTGAATATACATAATCTGTCAATTTCGTTCGCTGGCGAATATCTTTTCGAAGATATTACTTTTAAAATTATTCCAGGAGATCGAGTTGGATTAGTAGGAAAAAATGGAGCCGGAAAATCAACGATGTTAAAAATTTTATCCAAAGAGCAAGAGCCCGATACTGGGCAAATTGCGATGGATAAAAATGCCAAAATTGGGTTTTTAAAGCAAGATATTGACTTTGTAGAAGGAAGAACAGTTTTGGAAGAAGCCTACGAAGCTTTTGAGGAGATTAAAACCTTGGAACGTCAAATAGAAGCCATTAATTTACAACTCACTGAGCGTACAGACTACGAAAGTGAATCTTACGCAAAATTGATTGAAGATGTAAGTGATTTTACTTCGCATTACGAAATTTTAGGAGGTTATAATTACCAAGGAGAAACCGAAAAAGTGCTTTTGGGTTTAGGGTTTAAAAAAGAAGATTTTGATAACCTTACCGATACCTTTTCGGGAGGGTGGCGTATGCGTATAGAATTAGCAAAATTATTATTACAAAGTAATGATATTTTGTTGCTCGATGAGCCTACAAATCACTTGGATATTGAATCGATTATTTGGTTAGAAAATTTTTTAAAAAACTATTCGGGAGCAGTAGTAATTGTATCTCACGATAAAATGTTTTTAGATAACGTAACCAATAGAACTATTGAAATTTCGTTAGGTAAAATATATGATTACGATAAACCGTATTCTAAATATTTAGTACTGCGTAAGGAATTACGTGAACAGCAATTAGCAACTCAAAAGAATCAGGCTAAACAAATTGAGCATACCGAAAAGCTTATTGAAAAATTTAGAGCCAAAGCAACAAAAGCATCAATGGCACAGTCATTGATAAAAAAACTGGATAAAGTAGAGCGTATTATTGTTGATGAAGATGATAATGCGGTAATGAATATAAAGTTTCCGATTAGTATACAGCCAGGGAAAGTGGTAGTAGAAGCTGAAAGCGTGGGGAAATCTTATGGCGAGAAGAAGATTTTAGAAAATATTGATTTGTTGATTGAGCGAGGGTCAAAAACAGCCTTTGTTGGTCAAAATGGACAAGGAAAATCAACATTAGCTAAAATCATTGTTGATGAATTATCGTATACGGGGAGTTTAAAATTAGGGCATAATGTACAAATAGGATATTTTGCTCAAAATCAAGCGGAGTACTTAGATGGCGAAATTACAATCGAAGAAACCATGATTAATGCTGCTGATGAAAAAACACGGTCAAAAGTACGCGATATGTTAGGGTCTTTTCTGTTTAGAGGGGATGATGTAGATAAAAAAGTAAAAGTACTTTCAGGAGGTGAACGAAACCGATTGGCACTATGTAAGCTTTTGTTACAGCCATTTAATGTGTTAGTCATGGATGAACCAACAAATCACTTGGATATAAAGTCTAAAAATGTGTTAAAATCGGCATTGGAAAACTTTGAAGGTACCTTATTGTTAGTTTCGCATGACAGGGATTTTTTACAAGGATTAACAAATAAAGTATATGAATTTAAAGACCGAAAAATAAAAGAATATCTTGGGGATATTGATTATTATCTGGACGAGCGAAAAGCTTTGGATATGAGGGAAATTGAAAAATCTGATAAGTCAGTAAAAAAAGCCCCGAAAGAAAAAGTAAAAGAGCAAAAAAGTTACGAAGAACAAAAAAAGTTAAAATCATTACAAAATAAAATAAGTAATTCCGAAAGTAAAATAAGTGCGCTTGAAAGAGAAATCAAAAAGTTGGACGAAGAATTAGAATCAAATTACGAAGAAACTATGGCAAAGCCTGATTTTTTTGTAAATTATGATTCAAAGAAAATACAATTGCAAGAAGCCTTAGATTTGTGGGAAAACTTACAATTAGAAATTGAAGAATTGGCTTAATAAAGATATAAATAAGATGGAATTTGAAGAAATAGATATTAATTCACATGCCCTATCATGGGTTGGTAAAATTCACTACGATTTTGGATTTATAGTTCAAAACGCTTTTAAAAAGAATGGGTTGAATTTAACTAAGGAAGAATGGAGCATCCTTAAGCGATTGAACGTAAATGATGGTCAACGTATGAATGATATGGCATTTATTACTCATCGCGATAAAGTTTCAATGATGCGTGTCGTAAATTCAATGGTAAAAAAGGATTTCATTATTATGAGAACCGACGAAGTGGACAAGCGTGTTAATCGTATTTTTTTAACGGCATATGGTAAAAAAGTAATTCAAAAAGTATTGCCTATAATGTATCAATTAATTCCAGAGGTACAGGATAGTTTAAGTATTCAAGAAAGAGATATTCTTGTTGAAGCATTAAAAAAAGTAAAAGCTAGAATGGCTGAAATTGCTGAAAAGGAAGGTTTAAAATAATGTTTGAACATTTTTTTCAGTGTCCATATTGCTGGGAAAATATTTCGATGCTACTTGATCCAAGTGTTTTTAAGCAAACTTATGTCGAAGATTGTGAAGTGTGTTGTAACCCAATACAACTAACTCCAGTTTTTGAAGCAAATGAATTAATTAGCTTTTTAGCTGAAGATATTGAGCAGTAAATGTTTTCAAAAAAGGTTTTTGTAAAAGAAATCAAGTTTTTTTTACAAAAGCTTTTTTTAAAAAGAAAGAAAAGCATCTTCGATATGTTTAATTTCAAATTTTCCGTGGATCGCTATAATGGCAATAACATCAAAACGAGCTTCTAAATCAATATCATTTTTTTGGATATAAAAATTTAAGGCTGTTACAATAGACTTTATTTGTGTGGGTTTTACAAAATCTTGAGGATCGCCAAAATCACGTGTACTTCTTGTTTTAACTTCTATGGCAATGATTTCATTGTTGAATTCTGCAATAATATCCACTTCGTGTTTTAGGTAGCGGAAATTGGTACGGTGAATTTTATATCCCTTTTGCTTTAAAAATTCAAGGGCTTTTTTTTCTCCTTCTTTTCCTAATTCATTATGATCCGCCATAAAGTATTTAGTTATTTTATAAATTTAATTTCAGCAATAGTAATTCCCATAAAACAATCATCTTGGCAAGCATTTGAAATAAAACCACATTGTTTTAATAGTCCATTGTCAAAGGTTTCGAAAATGATTTTATTTTCTGCCGGGTCAGCCGTTAAATCTTGCTGACAGATTTCATAAACTTGATCTAGAGTAATTGGTTTAGCCCCATCTATATTGCTTCCTAAATTAGATGCATCTTCTTCATAAGTTAATAGATCAGCGGTATTAGGGTCTTTAGTAGTAGATGAAGTATAGCTTCTGTTAGTAGCAATACCATTTGTAATTGTAATAATGGTCTCTGATTTAAAACCTGTAAACGAACTTGTAGTTACTTTATAAGAATATGAATTTCCCTTTTCTGTTTTTAGGGTATTCCATATAGCTAAGCTTTTGGAATATTCGATAGTGACGGTATTTTCATTCTTATTGTCATCATTTTCACATGAGGTAAAAAAAAGCAAACAATTAAGGAGTAAACTAACTAGAACTATTTTTTTCATAATATTTGATTTGTAATAAAGATTACAAAAACGAAATAAGGTTGCGTTAAGTTACATAGAATAACTTATAGTTACATTGTCTGACTGTGCATTTATAGTGATTTCTTTGCCAAAAATTAAAGGCCTATTGTCCTCAATATGTCCAAAAGGAGCATCAAAAACTATTGGGTAATTATAGTTTTTTGTGATTTCCAAAATTTGTTCTTTCACAGAAAAGCCAAAAGGGATCGTGTGATCGTGCATTTTAGTCATCCCTCCAATAACAAGACCAGCTAGGTTTTTAAACAGACCGTTACGATCTAAATTCTGAAGCATACGATCTATGTGGTATAGATATTCATCTAAATCTTCTAAAAAGAGTATTTTTCCATCAGTATTTATTGCAGAATCAGAACCACAAAGCGAATACAATACAGAAAGATTTCCTCCAACGGCGATTCCTGTAGCAGTGCCTAGTTTATTGTTGGGGTTGTTTTTAAAACTCATAGGCGATATGGTTCCTTTGAGTAGATTGGGTAGTAATTGTTTTGCTTCTGCGGAAGCTTTATTGAAATCAAAAGCTAAAGGTGCATGAATGGAAGCGATGTTAAGTTGATGTAAATGCGAGTGTAATACGGTAATATCAGAATAACCAATAACCCATTTAGATGAGCTTAGTAAAGGAGAAAAGTCAATGTAGTCAATAATTCGCACAGTACCATAGCCGCCACGAGCACACCAAATAACTTTAACTTCGGGATTGTTAATCATATTCTGAAAATCTTCAGCACGTTCCTTGTCTGTACCTGCAAACTGATGAAATTCTAAGCCAATCGTTTTACCTAAAATAATTTGATACCCTAATTTTTTAAAGTAATTAACACTAGGTTCAATTTCTGAAGCTGAAATTTTACGAGCAGTTGAAACAATGGCTATAGTGTCCCCCTTTTTTAAAGGAGCAGGAATTGTAATTATTTTTTGCATTTGGCACAGATTTTATAGGCTTAAAAGTATCTAATTTTAAGATATTAATTGAAATAAAAGCAAATTGCTAAAAGCTGCGGCTTAAAAGTCAAAAAACCTGTCTCTTTTTCCTAAATTTGCCCTTTTAAAGAAATTCAGCATTTATGAGTACGCCAAAAAGATATACCATTACAACCGCATTACCTTATACTAACGGTCCAATACATATTGGGCATATGGCAGGGGTATATGTGCCTGCGGATATATACACACGTTATTTACGAGGAATAGGTAAAGATGTAGTTTTAATTGGCGGAAGTGATGAGCATGGGGTTGCCATACCAATGCGTGCTAAAAAGGAAGGAGTTTCGCCACAAGTAATTATTGATAAGTACCATAATATTATTAAAGATTCATTCGAAGATTTTGGAATCTCATTTGATAATTATTCCCGTACCTCTAAAAAGATTCATCACGATACGGCTTCGGAATTTTTTATGAAAATGCACGAAAAAGGACAGTTTATTGAAGAAGTAACGGAACAATTATATGATCCTGAGGCTAATCAATTTTTAGCAGATCGTTTTGTAACGGGTACTTGTCCAAAATGTAATTATGATGAGGCATATGGTGACCAGTGTGAAAAATGCGGAAGCTCACTAAATGCTACCGATTTAATAAATCCTAAGTCAACCATTTCGGGAGCCGAACCAATTACAAAAAGTACAAAACACTGGTTTTTACCTTTGGATCAATATGAAGACTTTTTAAAAGAGTGGATTTTAGAAGGACATAAAAAAGATTGGAAAACTAATGTATACGGACAATGTAAAAGTTGGATTGATGATGGTTTGCGTCCAAGAGCGGTAACACGTGATTTGGATTGGGGAATTCCTGTACCCTGCGAAGGTGCCGAAGGTAAAGTGCTTTACGTATGGTTTGATGCACCTATTGGATACATTTCTTCAACCAAAGAATGGGCAGCTCGCGAAGGTAAAAATTGGGAAGATTACTGGAAAAAAGACGATACCAAACTAGTGCATTTTATTGGAAAGGATAATATAGTATTCCATTGTATTGTATTTCCAAGTATGCTTAAGGCAGAAGGGAGTTATATTTTACCAGAAAATGTACCAGCTAATGAGTTTTTAAATTTAGAAGGGAGCAAATTGTCGACAAGTAAAAACTGGGCCGTTTGGTTGCATGAATATTTAGAAGATTTTCCTGGTCAGCAAGATGTGCTACGTTATGTATTAACGGCTAATGCGCCAGAAACTAAGGATAATGATTTTACTTGGAAGGATTTCCAGGCTCGAAACAATAATGAATTAGTCGCCATTTTTGGTAATTTTATCAACCGAGCGGTAGTGTTAACTAATAAATATTACAATGGAGTTATACCAACTCCAAATGAGTTAGCGGCTATTGATGTAGAAACCTTAGAAAAATTAAAAGCCTATCCAGCTGTAATAGCAAGTTCGTTGGAGCGTTATCGCTTTCGCGAAGCAAGTCAAGAGATGATGAATGTAGCGCGTTTAGGAAATAAATATTTAGCAGATTTAGAACCTTGGAAAACAATAAAGGTAGACGAAGAGCGTACAAAAACAATTATGTATGTAGCGCTTCAAATAGCATCAGCTTTAGCGACTTTATGTGAACCTTTTTTACCTTTTACGAGTAAAAAATTAAAGACCATTTTAAATATTGAATCTAGTTTTGTGGCATGGGAAAGTATTGCTTCCGCGGAAGCTTTATTAGCAAGTGGGCACCAAATTGAAAAGGGAGAATTATTATTCTCTAAAGTTGAAGATGACACTATTCAAGCGCAATTACAAAAATTAGAAGATACCAAAAAGATTAACGAAGCAGCAGCAAAAGAAGTTGAGCCTCAAAAAGAGACCACAACTTTTGAAGATTTTAGTAAGTTGGATATGCGTGTAGGTACTATCGTTGAAGCTACAAAAATGCCTAAGGCAAAAAAATTGTTGGTATTAAAAGTAGATACAGGGATTGATGTACGTACCATAGTGTCGGGTATAGCAGAACATTTTGCACCCGAAGCAATCATAGGAAAACAAGTTACGGTATTAGTTAATTTAGCTCCTCGAAAATTACGTGGCGTTGAAAGCGAAGGAATGATTTTAATGACTCAAATGGCCGATGGAAAATTAGTATTCCTAAACCCAGATGAAGATGGCGTTCCTAATGGGGAAACAATTAGTTAAAAGGAATGAAAATCCTTAAATTTTAATAACTATTAGTTGATTTATGTAAAAAGCTAAACAATGATAGCATTGTTTAGCTTTTTTTTGGAACCACTATAAGTATTAAAAAACTTACATTTGTTTATTTTTTAATAAGATAAAGCGTTAGTTTTGCTCGTTTAAATTCAATTCATCTTATATGAAGTATAAAATTACACTACTTTTATCGCTACTAGTTATAAACATTAACATTGCTCAAAGCACTTATTTTAATACAGAAACTACCGATACATTTAAAGATATTAAATCAAATACGGATCTTTTAGATATACATCGACTAGATAAAAATAGCACGCTTTTAGTTAGATCAATAAAAAAGGATTATGTGGTCAGTATGTTTAATGAGTTGCATAAAATAGTTGCTAATATAGAATTAGAAACAGAAAAAAAGGAAAACTATATAGGTAGTGTAGTAACAGGGAAAATGCTTAGAATTTTTACCAGAAATAAGATAAGCAAAAAAGTATCGGGTGTTTATTGTAGAACATTTGACCCTGAAACCAAAGAAATTTCGAAAAAATTATTGTTTGAAGCCAATCGAAGCCAATCAAGATTAGGATTATTTTTTGGATTACCAGCAATTTATGGAAAAGGACAAATTCAAAAATTTAAAGTATCGCCTAATGGCGAGTATTTTGCTTTTGTTGATAGTTCATATTCTTTAAATGAAAGTATTTCATCTGTACGTTTATTTAACAATAATCTTGAAGAAGTTTTTAATAAAGAATACTTCAGAAAAGAAGGAACCGTATATGCTCCCGATGATTTTTTAGTGACAAAAAACGCAGAAATAATTATAGCCGGTAAAGTTTATAAAAAAGGAGGCTGGGATAAAATAAATGGTAAAGCAAATTATACTTATGAGATTCATAAAATAAGTGAATCATCTAATACAAAAAAAGTGATTGATTTAGGTGATAATTTTGTTAATGAATTAAGATTTGCAAGCAATGAGGAAAAAATAAGAATGCTTGGTTTTTATTCTGAAAAAAGATCAAGTAATATGAAAGGAGGAATTTCATTTTCATTTAAGAATAGTGATATTGAAAATGTTAAGTCAAAAATGACGCCATTTCCATTAACGGTTTATAATGATATTTATGGAGAAGCGAAAGCTGAACGAAAAAAGAAAAAAGAAAAGGAGTTTAAAAGTTATTATTTAGATTATTCCTTGGTAGATAAAGAAGGAAATGCCTATTTAACGGCAGAACAATTTTATATAACTACTACAACAATGCCTACTGCAAATGGTGGATTTACAACTGTTAGTAATTATCATTATGATAATATTTTAGCAATCAAATTTGATGCAGAAGGTAATATGGTTTGGTCGCGAAATATTTTGAAAAGCGCGGGTAGTTTTTCATACAATGCTTTTGATCTTGATGGAAAGTTACACGTGTTTTTAAACACGGGAAAAAATATTAAAGAAAAGTCCAATAACCGTAAAAAAATTAGAAAAGGATTTTTTGAAAAATCGGTACTATATGATATTGTATTCGATGAAAACGGAAATGAAACCTATGAATTAATTAGAGAGAACGAAAGCAGAGAAGATCGTTTTATTCCAGCAAAAGGAAGTTATGACTTTAATCAATTTATAATGACAAATACATCTAAGTACAAAAAGCAATTTTTGATTTTATCAAAAGCACATTAAGTTGTTTCTTATTTATTATATGAGTTTTTTTATGAAGTGGATTTTTTTGAGCATTTTTTTAATGCTATGTAGTGTGGTTATGTTTGCGCAAAAAGAGGTGGCAGTCTTGAAAATAAAAACTTTACAGGGCCATATGAAGAAAGGAAAGAGTCATACAATATAAAAGACCCTGAGACCAATGAGCATTGGATTTTAATTAATCATAAAAACAAGATGTTTTTTTATCATCTTAATTCAGATTTTACTCTTAAAAAAGAGTTTACATTAAAAAAAAATAGGGAATGATATTCAATTTTTACAGGGATATCATATGGCAGACCAGAAAATAATATTGTTTTTTTCGAATTTAGAGTTTAATAAGTTAGCTACATTAAAAATTGATAAAAGCGATTATGTAGTTGAAAAGGAAATTAAAAAGTTTTCAATACCAAAAGAAAAAATAGTTCAGTCAATAGCTCAGGATAATAAATTTTATATAATAACTGTTAAAAAATACAGCTCAGAAGTTAATATCCATGAATTTATAACGGATTTAAATTTTACATCACATAAAGCAGTGTTCCCCGAAATAGGAAAGAAAAATGTAGATACCGATAAAACGATAAGAGTTAGTAGATTGTTGCTTGGTAGTAGGTTTAAACATATACGTGAAACTTTAAGTACTAAAAAGAAGGAAACAAAACTACCTATTCAAAAAATTGATAATGAGAACCCTAATTCGATTTCAGTTGTTTCAGATCGTTCAAAGTTATATTCAGTTAAAAATGGAATGATTTTTACATTTGATAATGATCCTGATTTTACACAAATAGTAAAGTTAAATACCCTTACATATAAATTAGATACATTAAAATTAACTAAGCCTAAACTAGGCCAGGAAGCTAGAAGTCATAATTCGTATATATACGGTGATAAAATTATGCAAGTATCAGTCAACTTAGAGCATTTTCTTTTGGATATAAAGAATTTAAATTCCGGAAAAAGTATTATTAAGTATGGGTTGAATTCGAATGATTCTATTTATTTTAAAAACTCACCAATTATATTAGATGGAGGCTTACATGCTTTTACGGTTAACAAACACAAAGAGTTTGAAAAAACTTCTAAGTTTTTAAGAATTCTTAGCAATAGTAATCTAGGAGTAAGTTTATATCAATTAGCAGGAGATAGATTTCAAATGAAAGTAGGAAGTTCTAAAGAGAAAACCCATACAGATGCAGTGTCAATTCTCTCTTTTGGAGGACCTGTGGGTTCAGTATTCGGGGGAGCATTAGCCGTAGGTTTTAATGCCTCTTTAAATGTTTACAGTAGTGTTAAGTATTCGAAATCAACTTATTTTAATGCCTATTTGAATGACGAATTGAAACATATAAAAGGAGATATGCCAAGGGATTTATTTGAAGAAATCAAAGAGTTTGAAAATAAGTTAGAAGGTGTTACTCGAAAGAAAGACAACTCTTATTATTTTGGGGATATTACTTATACCGCTTTGAAAAATGTATTTAAATCAAATGAGAAATTTTATTATTGTTATTTGGATAGTAAAAATCATAATTATCATATTGTTGAGTTTGAAGAATAGTTTTTCTTTAAATGAAATAAATTAAAGTACACAAAAGCCTCGATGAAAATTCGAGGTTTTTGTGTATCTATTAAAACTGAATGAAAATAAAATTTATTTTACTTTAACTGTTTTTTTGTTTTTTAATAAGGAAGGAAATGTAAACTCTTTAATCTTATTTCCTTCGCCAATAATCACTTTAAAAGTCCCTTTTTTATGGGTTTTAGGTTGATAGGTGTTGCCTTTTATTCTTACAGAAGAAACTAGCTCGTTAGCTTTATTTAGTACAGTAACGACTTGATTTTTCTTAGATGTTTTAAATGTGGGTAATTCGAAGCCTTTTTCTATTTTATAATTATCGAATTGAGATATGGTAATAGGCCAGCCTTTATACTGTTTACTTTTAGGATTGGTAATATCCACATTTCTGGGCCAGCACTCAAAAGTGACTTCTCGATTATTTTTGTGGTAACGTACTACACCAAAACCTGCCGCAGTGGTAGTTAATTTACCACCTCCTTTTTTATGTTGTATGGTCGGATTTGCTGTGGCATGCATGGTCATTTTATTTTGGAATCCATCGAAGAATTCACCGGTATATTCTGGAGCTCCTTTTTTTCGGTTTTTACCTGCTTTTTCAGGAGACCACCAACGTAACCAAAAATTAGCAATTGAAGGGGTGCAAAATGAATACCCGGCATCATTCCAGTTGTCAATTCCGTGATGAATTACAGTGCCTAAATGTTGATCCCCAGCAATCATGCACGAAAAACTTTTGCGTATTACTGCAAGAGCTTGGTCTCTTTTGGCTTGTGGCCAACCATTTGTATCAAAATCTAAACCTATAGGTTTATCGTATTTACCAGAATGGGTATTGCCCATGGCAAATATAGTTTGAGAAAGCACAGATTTCATTTCAGCATTTTCCCAATCTGTAGTCCAGTTTTCAAGAAATTTTAATTGGCGTTCTCCTAATAAACTAGCTCCTTTTATATTAAAGGGTTTATCATCAATGTTTTGATCGGTTATTTTTGGGAAATATTTGGTTTCGTCCTTAACATAGCCTTCTAATCCTGTTTTAAATTTACGATCTTCTAAAATAGCAAAGCTTATGCCTCCCCATTTTAAATCGGTATAATAGACACCAATGCCTTGTTCAATAGGTGTGGGGTCATATGGATCGGGTAGGTGCGAGGTTTGTGCGCGTTCTACTTCTTTTACATATTCAACAGGCATATAATACCCGCCACTTTCGCCATTTCGGGCTTTTCCTTTTTTACCACCTGCACCCCACAAATTAGCTTGTCCTACATCGTGATCATCGGGTAAACAAATGGTTGGGGTATTTCTAATAATATCACCAAAATCCCTTCCAAACTTTAGCCAATATAAATAATGCTCGCTATGGTCATACACCTGATCTCCCGAAAAAAAGAGTACATCGGGTTTTAGTTTTTTCATGTTTTCAACAATATCATTACGTGCGATATCGCCACCATATTTTGGGTAAATAGAGTTGCAAGTAAAGGCGGCTAATACAATTTCGTCCTTTTTTATAGGATTCTTTTGTATGGTGCCTTCGTAAAATGCTTTATTGTTATGAGTTACTCTATAGTCATATGCTTTTGTATCGTCCCAATTGTTAATCTTAAAAGGGGCAGTGTACCCAGGATATATGATTGTTGTGGTAGCTTTATCTACCCATTCACCATTTTCTTTTATTTGTAAACTGGCTTCAAAAGGTTCGTAGTTTTTTATAGGGTAAAATTGAGCAGTAAGCTTTAGGGTGTTTTCGTGAACGGTATATAAGGCAAAGCAAATTCGATCTTTTGGTTTTATATTGTCTGGCAACTTGAATAACCAAGTTTCATTTTGGGCATTCACGTGAAAAAAAGTAACATAAATAAAGAAAAATAAGACTAAATGCTTTTTTGTGATACAGAGCTTCATTTCTGTGAATTTTATTTGAAATTAAGAGTAGCTACTAATATACTTACTTTTAAACTTAAAATACATTCCCACAGATCTAAAAAGCAACCAAACACCTAGGGCAATCCAAATACCGATAAGTTTTAGCTCAAAGTATTGAGTGATAAAAAGCGTGGGTAAAAAACCTAAAAAGGTAGATAAAAAAAGTAGGTTTCTTAAATATTTCATTTCGCCTAAACCTTTAAAAACACCATCTAAAACAAAAGCAATGGCATTACAGGGTTGTACAATAATTACCATAAAAAACATAGCATAAAAAGCGGCTAATACTTCGGATTCTTTAGTAAAAAGTAACCCAATAGGTTGGTAAAGTATTGTCCCAAGTGCCATAAGTATAATGCCAACAATAATGCCGTATTTCATTACTTGGTGCACTAATTTTTTTAATTGATTATAGTCTTTGGCGCCTAGCAAGCGACCACCAAATATATTTCCGGCAGAAGCATAACCATCAATAAAAAAGGCAGTAAACAACCATATATTCATAGCAATAGCATGTGCGGCAATGTAGGCGTCACCTAAACCAGTGGCCACTCTAACTGCAGTAAGTAAAGCGATATTTAATGAAATGGCTCTTAAAAACAGATTGCCACTCATGGTGAGTAATCTAGGTACTTCGTGATGTAGTTTGTTGCCTATTTTAAAACTAATAGTTGTTTTGCGGATAAGTAAAACTCCTACTAAAATAGCCATAATTATTTGCGAAATTAAACTAGCCCAAGCGGCTCCTTCAATATGCATAGCCGGGATATAACCTTCAATACCATAAACAAAAGCAAAATCTAGTAATATGTTTAATAAAGCGCCAATGGCAGAAACAATCATAGGCCAAAAGGTGTTTTGTAGGCCTCTAAAAATACCAAAAGCAGCAAAAATAAATAAGGTAAATGGAAACCCCCATACACGAATATTATAGTATTTTAAACTAAAATCTAATATTAGGCCATCTGCTTTTAGGAGTTTAAAAATATCGGCAGCAAAAAAATAAGTACTACTTAAAACAAGAATACTTAATCCAATATTTATTAAAATAGCTTGCGCTGGAAGTGTAGCAATTTCTTTTAGCTTACCTGCGCCTAAGTATTGAGAAATAATAGATGAAATAACGCTTCGAGTTTGTCCAAGTATCCAAATAAGCATAGATAAAAATGCCCCTACCACACCAACTGCTGCTAAAGATGCTTTAGCATTTAAAGGGATGTTTCCTACTATAGCGGCATCGGTTGATGATAAAATGGGTTCGGCAATACCCGCAATAATAGCAGGAACGGCGATATTGTGAATTTTTTTAAAACTGGTTAACTGCACGTATTATTTTTCTGTTAAAAAGTTTAAAATAGTTTGAGTAACCTGTGCTAAGGCTTGTGGCATTTGATCACTTTTCCAAGGGTGTTTAGCGTCAAAAACATGATCAGTATCCAAGGGGGCTAATTTACTTTTTTGACTCCATTGGTGTAGTAATTCAGCTTTGTTATAGGGTACCGTAGGATCTTGCTTTCCGTGTATAATTAAATGAGGTATTGTTAACTTTTTTGCTGCACCAGAAATATCTAAAGCAGCTTCGTTTGCCTTGTAATTTTCAAATAATTGATAATATAATGGCATTTGTTGTTTTGTGCGTCCGTTTTGAACATACAGTACACCATCCTTTTTCCATGATGCTATTTTTTCTTTGGCAGGAAGACTATCGTTATAAGAGGCAATTCCTGCTAAAGTAATTATTTTAGTAATTTTGGGTTCATTAGAAGCTTTTATAGTAACTACACCACCTCCACGGGAGTGTCCAATGAGGGTAATGTTTGAAGTGTCAACGCATTCATTAAATTTAAATTCAGGAGCAGTTACTTCGTTAATTACAGATTGTAAATCATCTTGCTGAATAGAGAAATTATCATTCCCAAAAGCTTCTAAATCGGGAAAATCAATAGGCTGTTCTATACTTCCTCCATTGTGCGAAAAATTAAAAGCGACAACAAAAAAATCGTGATTAGCTAATTGTTCTAACATGAGCTGCCACGGTCCCCAATCTTTGAAACCTTTATATCCATGGCAAAAAATAAGGATAGGTAGTTTAGCTTCTAATTTTTTGAATAGAAAATCAGTAACAATAGGTTTTTTGTGTTTTCCTACTAAAGGAATGTTTTTATGTATAGTCAAACTCATTTAAAAAATGTCTTAGGTTCTTTTTTAATAAAAGGTATGGATATGTCGCAAATTTCCATGATTAATTGTTCTAATTGTACTAAAAAAGACTTAAAAATAGCGTCATTTATTTCTGGGTTACTATGATTCCCTTTTTCGGCATATTTACCAAAGGATAAAAAACCATCGTTTAATTTTTTAAATGAAATAATACCCCCGTGCACAGGCTCGGTAATTGTGTTTTCAGAGCAATACATATAAGCATACATAAGTATTTGTAGTGCCTTGCTGCGTTTATCATCAATACTTAGGCTACTCCAATCTCTAATTTTTAAGTCGGTGGCATTTACAGTGCCCGTTTTGTAATCAACAATTCGTAATTGTCCATTATACCGATCTACACGATCTACTTTTCCACGTATGGAGACAGGGAAATTTAATTTGGGAACTTCTATTTGAGTAGCAATATCACTTTCAATAGCAATAATATGGATTTCATTTCCTGCCTTAATTTGTGCCAATTCTAATTTTAGAAACTTTGTTATATATTCAATAGCTACTTCTAATGTAATATAATTGATTCCAGTACTAATTTGATTGGTAGCATAGGTGATCTGAAATTCTTTTTCAACAGCCGATCGGGTATGCTTTTGCATTTGTGCGATATCATTAATAGTTATAATGCGACCGGTTATAGGTTTGTAAAAATTTTCTAAAACATTATGAATCACTGTTCCAAGGGTGTTGGCGGCAACTTCTTCTTCAACTTCTTCAGAATCTCGAACGCCTAAAATATATTGCTCATAAAAACTTAAGGGGTCACGTAAGTAAGCAGCTAGAGCCGATGGAGAAAATCCTTTTTGAGCAATTTGACTTAGTTTATTAATAACGCTTTCATCTTTGCTAATTTCGGTTATTGGGGAGTAGTTAAAATTGCTATTTGTAGTTACTATAGCATGTTTAATTTCGTGATTTGGGTGTGTTTCTAATTCTAATTGTTGAATAAATCTGCTTTTTTCACCAGAATTGAATTCGTCGACCTCAGTATTGTAAAGTAAATGTGCAGTGGTACAACGTTGTATAAGGCGATAAAAATGATAGGCATAAATAGCATCTTTTTCTTTAAATGTAGGGAGATTAAGATCTATTTTGAGATCATAAGGAATAAAGGAATTGCCTTTTTTACCCGAAGGTAAAATACCCTCGTTGACCGATGTTAAAATAACGGTTTCAAAATCCAAACAACGAGATTCTAATACTCCCATAATTTGTAAGCCTTTAAAAGGTTCGCCAAGGAAATCAATTTTTTCATTTTTTATTTTCTCGTTTAACAACTGTTGTACCACTTTAAGTGTGTCTATATTAGGGTATTTAGAAACTAAATCGAGTAGCTCTTCAAAAACAATTAAAAATTTATGGGTGTATCCAAGTTGTTCTAAATTGCCAATAGCTTTATAATGTGTGCAAATAGAACTAGTTAGTTGATGTAGTGCTGTTATTAATTGAGTGTTGGTTTCATATTTTGCAAATAAAAGCTTTGAAAATTGTGTTTTAGAGGATTTTAAGTTTTCAAAAATCATTTTAGGGCTAATGTATACCCAGTTATTTTTTATTATTGTATCGTAGAGTTGATCACATGGTTTTTTTTCTAAAAGTATTTTAGTAAAAGGGCTTTGCAAAATTGCGATAAGGTCTTTATAATAAAAGGAGCCAGCTGTTTGTAGTGAATTTTTTAAATTAAAAAATTGATGAATAAATGCTGCAAAAGGGAGCTGACTTAAAGGCAGACCCATAGTAACGTTTACGTGTTGTACATTTTCGGGTAATGAACTTAAAAGGGGTAATAGCAAAGTCTCGTCGGCAAGTACTAGTGCTGTTTTTGATAGTTGTTCGGTACTAAATTTTTTAAGTATTTGTCCTACATATTTGAGTTGCCCAATATTTTTCGGAACTCCGGTAATGTGTATGGTTTTTTTAGTTTCAAAACTGTGGTGTATACTTTGATCAATAGCATCAACCCCTTTCCATTCTTTTTTAATGCTTCTTAAAAAAAGGGAAGCATCATGATCATAATCATTCATAAAATAAGCATCGGCATCCCAAAGGCAATGAGCTTTATTTTTATTAATTAAGGTTTTTATAATTTTTTGTTCTGCGGCGTTTAAAGCATTAAAGCCAACAAACAGGAAGTTTTTATTGCTTTCGTTGGCAAAGGCTTCAATAGTGTCAGCTGCTTGTCTATATTGTAAGCCTTGATAGCCTTTTCCTATAGTGTTTAGTTTTTCTGCAAAAGCATTATAATACAATTGTAGGCGTTCCCAAAATTGAATGTAATTTTCTATTAAGTGTGTTTTGTTTTCTTGCAGAAACCAATGTTTTTGATCAGTAACGTAATATAAGTAATTAAAAAAAGCATCGTGGTCTACAAGGTATCGATCAATTTCATTAAAATCTTGAAGTAAGGTTTGCCCCCAAGAAATAAAATTCTCAAAGTCCTTTCTTTCTTTTTCGGGACATTTTTTTATATAAGCTTCGTAAAAGAGTAGTAAAATTTCGTTGTTGTCTGTAGTTTCTAAACCTGATAGCTCGGTTATAAAAGTTTCAATACTTATAATTTCGGGCAAAATTCTAGTTTCTCCGGCAAGGGCATGTACCAACTTGTTTTTTAAAAAAAGCCCAGCACGTTGACTTGGTAGTACAATAACCAGTTGATTAAATTCGGTAGGTTTTAAGCCAATTAAATGTGTTACTACTTGGTCTAGAAAAGAAAGCATAAATAATAATGGAGTTTGACTATAAAAGTACTATTTATCCTTTTTATTCTAGTTTGGATTTTAATTAAGGTTTAATAAAATTGAGGTTTTTTAAAATAATCATGAAAACAGAGGTGAAAGTTTAATTGTTTACTATAATTTTTCGTGGAAAAAAATTAAATCAAAAGATAAAATAGTAGAAATTTTAATTAAATACAGCCAAAAATTGAAAAAATAAACTTAATTTATACATATGAGTTATAGTTTTACCCATATAGTAACATTAATTATGTATTAATACAATTACTTGCAAGGCTTGTGTATTTGACTTTAATACCGCTGCAAAGTAATTAAGCTACTTGTTGAATAAACCCCCATTATTTATGATTTGTAATAGCCAAATAAATAAAAAAAACATGATGAGTGTTTTTTTTATGGTGTTTTTGTTAATTAATACACAAGCACAACAAAATATTACTTTTGAACATATTACATCAGAACAAGGTCTTTCGCAAAATGATGTAAATAGTATTTGTCAAGACAGAAATGGATTCATTTGGCTAGCGACCCACGATGGATTAAATAAATATGATGGGTATTCTTTTACTACCTACAGATCGATTGCAGATAACGAAAACAGTTTACCAACCAATTTAATTAATAAGCTTGTTGTTGATAATGACGGATTTATTTGGACTATAAATACCGATGTAGGGATTTCTAGATTTGACCCCAAAACAGAAACAGCCATAAATTTTAGTAATGATCCAAATAATGAACATGCTATAAATTCAAATCGTGTTTTTTCTATTTATGTAGATCATCAAAATAGGTTGTGGTTAACTACCCCATTAGGTGTTGATGTGTTAGATATTAACAAATTACCTGTAGAAGTTAAATTTGAACACTATTTTGATATTATTGGAAAAAAAACTTCGTACAATCAATATGGTTTTATAACCTCGTTTTTTCAAGATAGTAAAGAGCAAATTTGGTTAGGGAGTAGATCTGGATTGTATAAAGCCTTTACAAATGACCAAGGGAAAATGACATTTATAAATGTGACCGAGCAAGAGGGATTAAAAAAAGAAGTTGTCATTGATAAAATTACCGAAGATAATTATGGAGGAATTCTTATGACTACTCCAGAGAGTTTGTTTTATAAAAAAGATGCTTCGAGTAAGTTTGAGTTGGTGGATTACGGTGCTTTTAAAAATTTTGCTATTGATTCGGATAACAAATTATGGGTGGGGAGCTCAAACGGTTTGTTTTGTTTTAAATTTAATGCTGTTACTAAAAAATTCTATGATAAAAAAGGCTTTAAAAATGATGTAATTAACCTAAAAAGTATTAATCGGAATACGATACGCGATGTGTTTATCGATCGATCTAATGTGGTTTGGGTGGGCACTAAAGGAGGAGGGGTAAATAAGATGTACCCTAAAGGAAATCCATTTTTTACAGTTCAGAAAAATTTAAAACCTACTAGTCTAAGTCATAATAATATTCGTTCAGTTTTTCAAGATTCAAATGGCTTTTTATGGTTAGGAACCGAAGATGGTGTATTGAATGTGAGTGCAAGTAATAATGAAAGTGAAATTTTCACAACTTTTAAAAGTTTTGAAAACTTATTTGATGTGTTTTCTATTTGCGAAGTAGAACAAGCCGATGGTCGATACTTGTTTTTTGGATCAGAAAGAGTTCCTTATCTATATCGCTTAAAACTTAAAAAAGGAAATTATTCAACACAGGATTTTGAAAAAATGGAAGTTGATTTTAACGCCGTTTTTTCGATTACGCAAACAAATGATAAAAGTATATGGATAGGATCGTATAATAATGGTTTGTATAGATGGATTCCGCAAGCTGATGGCAGTTATAAAAAAAGTCATTTTCCGCAGCGTTTAAATGGATTAAGTAATCGTATTATTAGAAGTTTTTTAGAAGATGATCAAGGGAATTTATGGATTGGTACGGGCGATGGATTAAATATGATTCCTAAATCAGAATTATTAAGCGACCAACCTAAATTTGTGGTGTATAAAAATGATCCAGATGTAACCCAAAGTATATCGCATAATTATATTTTAGCCTTACATCAGTCAAAAAAAGGAAGCATTTGGGTGGGTACTTTTGGAGGTGGATTAAATCAATTTATTCCTGGAAAAACACCAAGCTTAGGTACATTCAATCGTTTTTCGGTTAAGGATGGTTTAGCTAATGACATTATTAAGTCAATTGAAGAGGATGATCATCATAACCTTTGGATAGCATCAAATAACGGGTTGACTAAGTTTAATCCGGAAACTAATAAAACACGTAGCTATAATATTAATGATGGCTTACAGGGAAATGAATTTTTAGAATTGTCGAGTTTTAAAAGAAAAAATGGACAATTAATTTTTGGAGGAATAGATGGTTTTAATGTATTTAATCCCTTGGCAATTGAAGATAACAAAACACTTGCTCCACCTTTGCTAACTAATCTATTGTTGTTAAACAAAAAAGTAACAATAGGGCAAGAATTAGAAGGGCGTATATTGTTAGAAAACACGCTTAATGAAACTGAAAACATCACATTAAAACACAAGGAGAATAGTTTTTCGATCGAATTTTCTTCAGCACATTATGTAGCCCCTGAAAAAAACAGATTTCAGTATAAATTAGAAGGTTTTGATCAAGATTGGATAAACACAACTGCCAAAAAACGATATGCCACTTATACTAACATTCCATATGGTGACTATACATTCAAATTAAAAACATCAAACAATGATGGTATATGGAGCCCAAAAGTTAAAACTATAGCTATTAATATAACACCTCCATACTGGAAAACAGCTTTGGCTTACTTTATTTATGGTTTAATAGGCTTAGGCCTTTTAATAGCTTTTAGAAGGTATACTATTGTAAGGGCTGAAGAAAAACACAAACTTCAGGTAAATGAAATGGAGAAAGAAAAATCGGAAGAGCTACAGCAGTTAAAGCTGGAGTTTTTCACTAATATTTCTCATGAATTTAGAACGCCATTAACGTTAATTAAAGGGCCATTAGATTATTTAGAAAAAAATGAAGAGGATTTAAATGCTGAAGATCGTAGGAAACAATACAATTTGATGAATAAAAATGCCAATTACTTGTTGCGTTTGGTAAATCAATTATTGGATTTTAGAAGATTGGATCGAGAAAAATTGAAACTTCATTTTAGTAAATTAAACATTGTTGAATTTATTGAAGAAACAACAGGGCCATTTTTGTTTATGGCAAATAAAAAGAAGATTGATTTTAATGTTATCGCTCCTGAAAAAAATATAGCTTTAGCATTTGATCCAGATGCGCTTGAAAAAATAATGAACAACCTGTTGTTTAATGCGTTCAAATTTACACCCGAAGGGAATTCAATTAGTGTAGAGATTCATAAAGGGAGTGATTTTGAAAATCCACAAATTTTCAATAAAACATTTGATTTATCAGCGTATGTAGTTGTACAAATAAAAGATACGGGTAAAGGAATTTCGCCTGAAAAGTTGACACATATTTTTGAACGTTATTATGTAGAACGTAAAAAGAATGTACAAGGTGCAGGTATTGGACTATCCTTTACAAAAAGTTTAGTCGAGCTTCATGAAGGATTTATTAATGTACAAAGTGAGTTAGGAAAAGGGACCACCTTTTCAGTATTATTTCCAATGGAATTAGAAGCATATTCCAATGCTAAAATAGAAGCTTTAGAGCAAGAACTGCAAGATGAAGTTGCTCCAAATATCATTCCCGATGCCGAAACCCTTACTGGAGAATTGAAAGCAGAGTTAAATAAAACAAGTAAAGAGGTGCAACAGCAATCAAAACTACCCAAGTTACTATTAATTGAAGACAATGAAGATATTCGCACTTTTGTTAAACAAGGACTTGAAAAAAAATATGATATCTATGAGGCAGCAGATGGAGTTGAAGGTATAGAAATGGCTGTAAAAGAACTGCCATCATTAATAGTAAGCGATATAATGATGCCAAATTTAGATGGTCTAGAAATGAGTAAACAACTTAGGGCAGATCAAAAAACAAGTCATATTCCTATTGTTTTATTAACAGCAAAATCGAGTACCGATACTGAGCGCGAAGCATTAGCATTGGGAATTGAAGATTTTGTACGTAAACCTTTTGATTTAGATGTATTGGTTTTAAAAATTAAAAATATCATTTCCAAACGCGAATCCTTAAGGCAAAAATATAAAAGCACCGTTTCTCTTGAGCCAAGCGAAATTACGGTAACATCAGTTGATGAAAAATTTATGAAAAGAGCCATGAGTATTGTCGAAGACCACATGATGGATACCGAATTTAGTGTAGAAACTTTAGTGGCCGAAATGGGAATGAGTAGAAGTAATTTATACTTAAAATTAAAAGAAATTACAGGGCTTTCATCAAGTGAATTTATTAGAAGCGTACGTTTAAAACGCGCTGTTCAATTAATTAAAAAAAGTGATATGTCGGTTAAAGAAATTATGTATATGACTGGTTTTAATACCGCATCGTATTTTTCAAAATGTTTTAAAAAGCAGTACGGTATGGTGCCTAGTGAGTATGTTAAATCATACAAAAAAGAAAGAGAAGAGAATAAACAACAATAGATGCCTTGAAATTTTGAGAAATGAGAGTTTAAGTTAAAAAAATAAAGCCATTTAATTACAAGTGATATTAGATTAAAGGTAATTTTGTAGTATTAAAAATAAAAAATGAGTTATATATATAAATTAGGAGCTTTAGTATTATTTACAATTTCGGTATCATGTGCTCAAAAGAAAAAAGTTGAGCAGCAATCACCAAATATTGTATACATTATGGCTGATGACCATACAACGCAAGGCTTTGGTATTTATGGAAGCCGCTTGGCAGGTTTAAATCCGACTCCTAATATTGATAATATTGGAAAGTCAGGAATGGTTTTCGATCGTTGTTATGTAACTAATTCTATTTGCACGCCAAGTAGAGCGGCTATTTTAACGGGGCAATACAGTCAAGCTAATGGGGTTATTGATCTAGAAGGTTCCTTGCCACCCGAAAAACAATATTTACCTACCGAAATTAAAAAGTTAGGCTATCAAACAGCAATTGTTGGTAAATGGCATTTGGAAGAAGAACCTGAAGCTTTTGATTACTATTGTGTGTTTCCGGTTCAAGGAAAATATTTTGACCCCGAATTTAGAGTAAGAGGACCAAAACCTTGGGGAGAAAACGTAATTAAACGGAAAGGACACTCATCAGATAATGTTGCCGATTTAACTTTGGATTGGCTAAAAAACAAACGAGACCCTAGTAAACCTTTCTTGTTAATGCCTCAGTTTAAAGCACCGCATGATGATTTTGAATTTGCACCACGTTATAAAGAATATTTAGAAGATAAATGGATTCCAGAACCAGCAAGTATGTATTACAATGCTAACAATGGTTCGGTAGCAACTCGTGGTAAAAATGATACGTTAACTAGAGTAATTGGATCTTCGGTTTCTCGAAGAAATATAGTGCGTCATAAAGGAATGAGTACTTGGAAAGATAAAGATTGGAAGGATTTTGGTAATGCGCAGGAACTTAAAGCCGATGCTTACAAACCGTTTAATCATAACAATCTTGAAAAATCACACACAAGTAGAACCTATCAAGAATTTGTTAAACGTTATTTACGTTGCGTAAAAGGAGTGGATGATAATGTAAAACGAATCATGGATTATTTAGAAAAGGAAGGCTTACTGGAAAATACGGTAGTCATTTATACAGGTGACCAAGGTTTTATGTTAGGAGAACATGATTATGTAGATAAACGATGGATGTATGAAGAATCCATGCGTATGCCTTTGTTAATTCAATACCCTAAAAAAATTAAAGCAGGACAGCGTAACGGAGCACTTATTAATAATACAGATTTTGCTCCTACTATGCTAGAGTTAGCAGGAGGTAAAGTGCCTAATTATATGCAAGGTAAAAGCTTTAAACCTATATTAGAAACTGGTCAAGAGCCTGAAAATTGGCGCGATGCTACTTATTACCGCTATTGGATGCATATGGCGCACAGGCATGCCAATCCAGCACATTTTGGGATAAGAACTAAGAATTACAAGCTTATTTTTTATTATGGTAAGTATTGGGTAGATACCGATAATCCAGAAGCAGAATGGAACAAAAAGAGCTGGGGGAACGATTTTACACGTCATACCCCAGTTGCTTGGGAGTTTTATGATATGAATAAAGACCCTAAGGAAATGAATAATGCCTATAATGATCCCGCTTATGCTTCGGTAATTAAGGATATGAAAACAAAATTAAAAGAAACAAGAACGGAGTTAAATGAGGAAGATACCAAATATCCACATATTCAAAAAGTGATCGATGCGCATTGGAATGATTAAGTAGGTTTGTGAGGAGTATGTTGTTTTAGATATTCTGTAGGTGTAATAAGAGTTAGGGATTTAAAAATTCTATTGAAGGAAGATTTACTGTTAAAGCCAACATTTTGAGCTATTGCAGTTAAGGTTAAATTTTTGTTTTCATTTTTGAGCGCTTTCTTTTTGAATTCTTCTACTCGATATTGATTTACAAAATTGTAAAAATTAACGTTGAATTCTTGATTGATTTTTTTTGATAAATAATGCGGTGTTACTCCTAGCATTATAGCTAATTCGTGAGATTTTAATTCTGGATTTAAATAAGGTTTTTCTTCTTTCATAAAAGTAGAAAGCTTAGTTAAAAAATCAGAATCAAGGTTAATGAGATGTTTGTCTGTATGCATTTTAATCTTATCAGCTGTTTTTATGTTTTTAGTTGTAGTTAATTTATAAAATACACGTTCGGGGTTTTTTATAGTTTGAAAAATATAAAATTGTACTAGACCAGAAACCAATAAATTTGTCACTATTTCTCCTTCACCTGGATCCCATCCAAATCTAACAGATAAGCCTAAACGAATACTATCTACAAGGACTAAAAAAATATAAATGATTGTGAATTTTTTTAACCAGAAGAAATATTCAATATCGGTGTTCGAAAAATTAACTTTTAGTTTTTTTGCGCTATTTGAAATTAAAAAGAAGCTTATAATTAAATATATGATGGTAATAAAATTAGGGACAGAGTAAAGTATAAAATCTTTAAAATTGAGTTGATAATCTCCAAACCAAAGTTGTGTAAGTATGTTGACTTTTTGGTCAAAGGAAAAAGGAAAAAACCATTTTATTTGATAAAAAGCCCAGACTAATGGTATGGCATGTAATATATGATATGCTTTAAATTTGAATTCATTATTAATTAATAATTGTATATAGAAATAATAAATCGCACCCAGAATAAATACAAATGGATAGTTTATCAAAACAAGTGTGGGAATAAATTTGTAAGCTCCACTGAACATAAGTAAACTACTAAAACTACCCGATGTAATAATTAAAACACTAGCGATTAAGAATAGATTGGCTTTTTTGTTTCCTTTTTTTATTGAAAGGAGTACAATAACTAATAAAATAGCGATAATGATCGTAGCAGTTACAAAAGCGAGTCTAATTAGGTTTATTACATCCATAAAAAGCAACTAAGTTTTAAAAATAATGTAACTAAATATACTTGTTTTCAACAAATACTATGTAGTTGAAAATTAATAGTATTTGTTAAAACATTAGCACTATCATATATATTATGTAAATGGATGCCAAATTATTTTGAGATTAGTATGATATACAATTATCATTTTAATTTATTTAAAAAACTCAATACTACCTTTGTGATCTCCTTCACAATCTTTTCCAGTTAAATTAAGGAAGAATTTATTCTTTTCAGAATATGCGCCTATGGCATCAAATTCACCTTTACAAGTAGGAATTTCGTCAATCCATTTGAATGTGATTTTTCCATCTTCGATTTTAATAGATATTGGACCATCTCCATTAGTACCAGAGCTATTACAACAGCTGGTGTAGTTGTCTGATATAAATAAAGAGCCTGTATACGTTGTTTCTGTAATTTTTTTAATTGTAGCGGTTATTTTCAAATCAGTATATACCGATCCATTTGTAGCATTTGAATTCCAGAGGCCTCTGTAGTTCCCTTCTTCTATAAAAAGAATTTCGGATATACAAGCGGTACAAACACCCCCACAATCTATTTGATCCTCATCTTGGTTTTTTATACCGTCTTCGCAGGTTTCTTTAGGAGTAGACGAAGCGTCTTTATCATCATTTTCACAGGCGATTAAAATGTTGAAGGCTATAAATAAGAGATACATTATTTTTTTCATTGTGTTTGATTTTATAAAGTTTATTTAAGTGAAATTAAAATCAAAAATGCTGATAATGATGTTGATATAGCAGTAAAAAGGCTCAATCTTTAAAGTTGAGACGCATTTGATTAAGTAAGGTGTGACTAGGTAGCAAACAAAATAGATATCTGTAGATTCACTTATGGACATTAAATGTAATTAAGTATATGATTAATTGGCGGATAAACTAACAATCAAAGATTAAATTCAATACATCCTATAAATAAGACAGTTCGGTAACTAATAATTCAATTTAAAGTATAAGTATTCCACTTTTGATTTATCAAATCAAAAACACGGAATAATGAAATCAATTGTATTGTTTGTTTTAGCGTTATGTACTTATAATTTAGTATTGGCTCAAACTCAATTATCAGGAAAAGTAACAGATCAAAAAGGAAATCCTTTAATGGGAGCTAATGTATTCCTTGATGGAAGTTATGATGGAGCGACTACTGATGAGTTAGGAATATTTAATTTTAGTACTGAACTTAAAGGGATTCAAACATTACATGTTTCCTATATTTCATTCGAAGATGCATATATAAAAAATGAAGTTAATCAGTTAAATAATCTTCAAATTCCATTAAAGGAAAGTGTAAGTAGTTTAGAACAAGTAGTGCTTTCGGCCGGAAGCATGGATGCTAGCGATAATAGTAAAGCAGCAGTACTAACTCCTATGGATATAGTAACTACAGCGGGTGCTTTGGGAGATGTTGTTGGGGCATTACAAACTTTGCCTGGTACATCAAGTAATGCTAATGATGGACGTCTTTTTGTACGTGGAGGAGACGCCAGAGAAACACAGGTTTTTATTGATGGTACTAGGGTGTTTCAACCATTTTTATCTACAGCAAATAATACGCCTACTCGAGGTCGAAATTCACCATTTTTGTTCAAAGGAGTTAATTTTTCTACAGGTGGATATAGTGCCGAATATGGAGAGGCACTTTCGAGTGTGTTAAACTTAGAAACCATAGATAAACCTGTTGAAGAAGAAATAAATTTACAATTTATGAGTGTTGGTACTGGAGCGGCATTAACTAAAATTTGGGATAAAAATTCGCTAAGTTTTAATGCGAATTATATTAATTTAAAACCTTATCAAGCGCTTATTAGTCAACAAGTAAATTTTAAAAAACCAATTCAGATTTTTGGAGGCGAAACCGTATTTAGACATCAATTTAAAAAAGGCTTATTAAAAACATATGCAGCTTTAAGTTATACAGATTTTGAATTAATTCAAGAAGATATTAATGTGCTCGAAGGAGTGTTTTTGGGGCTTAAAAATAGGAATACATATATTAATAGTAGTTACAATGGTACATTAGGCAATAATTGGAAAGTTTTCGGAGGCTTGAGTGTGTCAAATGATGATACGGCTATTAATCAAGAAGGTACAGCTATAGATTCGGAGGATAACAGTCTGCATGTAAAATTGAGAATCAAGAAAAAGATTGATAATACGATAAAGCTAATGTTTGGAGTAGAACAATTTAAAACTCGTATTGATGATGATGGAATCATTTTAAATCAGGCTTTTAAAAATACACTTAAAAATAGTATTTCGGCCGCTTTCGCAGAAGGTAAATTGAATATAGGAACAAGTTTTGTAGCAAAATTTGGTATTAGAGCATCGCATACAAGTATTTTTTCTAAAACTACATTTGCTCCGAGATTGTCATTGGCATATAAAACTTCGAATAACGGACAACTAGCTTTAGCCTATGGCAACTTTTATCAAAACCCCGAAAATTCAGTAATAAAGGTTAAAAAAACACTTTCCCCCGAAAGGGCATCACATTTTTTAATTAATTATTTGTACAAAAAAGAGCAACGACTATTTAGAGCAGAGGTGTACTATAAAAAGTACGATGATCTAATTAAATATGATAATGAAAATATTAATTTAAGTACACGTGTTAATAACCAAGGAAATGGAAAAGCCAGCGGTTTGGATTTGTTTTGGAGAGATGGTAATAGCATTAAAAATTTTGAATATTGGGCAAGTTATTCTTACTTGGATGCTAAAAGGAATTTCAGAAATTACTCAGATGAGGCAATGCCTCCATTTGCGACTAAGCATAATTTTTCATTAGTCACTAAATATTTTATCACAGATTGGCGTACACAGGTTGGAGTAACCTATAATTTTTCTTCGGGCAGATCATTTACTAATCCAAATATTACAGGGTTTTTAAATGATAAAACAAAAGCGTTTAATGATTTAAGTGTAAATTTTGCTTATTTGATAAATCAGCAGAAAATTCTTTTTTGCTCTGTTTCCAATGTATTAGGATTTAATAATGTCCTCGATTATCAATATGCAAATAGTCCTAATGAGAATGGTTTTTTTAACAGAAGAGCGATAGGTCAACCCGCAAAACGTTTCTTTTTTGTAGGATTCTTTTGGACCATAAGTAAAAATAAATCAAAAAATCAATTGGATAATTTGTAATTATACGATTTGCTGATAAGAATTTCGTATAAATAGGTTGATTTATTTTTCGTTAGTCTAAGGCAAAAAATTTAAGCATAGCCTTAGCTCAATGTCATTAAGTTAAGCTTTTTCTATATTGCATCCCTTTGATTTTTAGTTACTTTTAATTTGGTTGTAGTTCTGCGTCGTTCGTTTCTTGGATTAGTTCTATCAGATCTTATAGGAACTAAATTTTTTCTGAATAATATTTTTAATTCTTTGGTCATTTTCTCAATGTCTTTTTCTGAAAATA
>CANLCT010000002.1 GCA_947489195.1 uncultured Aquimarina sp.
AAAGGTTGTATTACTTTTTTTTGTAGCTCAACAAATCGATTATAAGAAACTAATTCGGGAAAGAAATCCTTCATATGTTTACAGACATAATGTTGATAGAAATGCTTTAGATTACGATAAGATTTTAGATGAAAAATAACCATAATAGTCATCACTTCACTTTGGCTCATTTTAGACTTTCTATTTCGTTTTTTAGGCTTTGATAGATCAGCAATACTATTTTTTGTCAAAATAGTATCAAATTCGTTCATAAAGTCATCCAGATTACAGAAAATTTCAATAATTTTAGTGTCAGAAATCATAAGCAGAATAAATTTAGTTTATTGTAATTCAACACTATAATTTACTAAATATTCTGCTTTTTTTGTCTATGTTTTTACTCTTTTTTAAGTCGAACTCACGTTAATTAACGATAAGTAAAACCCTGTTTTTAGCTCCTTATAGCTGTTTTCGGGGTTTTTATTTACATTAATTTACGACAAAACCCTCGTATTTACAAGGGTTTTGAGTATTCTGAATGCGCCTTGAGAGATGAATTGGAAATCGATAATTTTACTTTAATTAATTTTAAACTATAATGAAACAAATTTTATAAGAAAAAGATCTAAAACATTAAGCGATAGTTGATAAGTATATATAGAACTTAAACAATGTTTTAAGACAGGCTAAAGTTGAATAAGGTTTACTGTAAATTCATCATACAAGGGATCTATTTTTTGAAGAATCAATTTATAGGTATCTTTTTTATAATTAAAAACCCATGAATTCCCTGGTTCTACTATAATTGTTTTTTTTGATGATTTATTTGGTAGACTAATGATTGCAGAGGCTTTAAATTCAATTGAAATTTCAAAAATAGCTAACGATGACTGAGTTAAAGGGTCAATAAAAGTTTCTCCTTCTTTCAATTTTTTAGTAAACTGATATTTTTTTGAATCATTGTTTTTTAAATTGGAAAAGTCTATGTGATTATTGTTAATGATTTGACTTAAATAATTAATAATTGAATCTTTTTTGTTGATGTGTTTTTCAAAATAAGGAATGGAATTAGGGGTTTCCTTTAACCATAATGTTAATTTTTCGTTTTCTCCTTCTAACCTGGCTCTATCATCTTTTAAAGCATCATTTTTCACTTTTAATGTTTCAATACGTGTTTTATATTGTATTTCAATATTTTCATATAAAATAAAATACCAAAAAGCTGATGTAGCTGCTATAATAGAAACTATGGGTGAAACAAATTCGCCGATTTTTTTAAGTTGTTGCAACATTATAATACAAGACTTACAATAGTATTAAAAATAGTTTTAAGTATTTTGTTTTTTAAATGCCCTAATCGTTGCTTAGATATGCCTGCTTGGTATAATGCTTCAAATTGAAGTAAGTCTTTCTGGCTTTTTAAAAGCCATTCAAAATCAGCTTCGCTCAGTTTTTTTGAAGCAAGTAATACGGTCCAGCGTTCTAATTTATCTTCTGAAGCCTTTAAAAAAACTTCAATATCTTTTTTTACTTCCTTTTTATGATCTAAAAAACTATCTGAAATTATAGTGATTACGACTTCTTTTGTTTCTTTTAAAATATCATTAAAATTCATGGTCTATTGATTTTTAGTTATAAAATTTTCTAAAAGGGTGCTGTTTTCTTTATTTTTTTGTCCTTCAAATTTTAAAAGAATTTGCATGGCTTCTTCAATTTGTTTTTTAGCTTCGGTTATAAAGCTTGCTGATAATTTAGTTTCAGTTTTCCAACGTTTAAAAAAGCCAGCTAATAAATTTTTGTCTTTGTTAACGAGCATTGCCCACATTTTTGTAGTGGTTTCATTGTTCGGCTTATTTTTTTCGTATTCATGTAATTTTTGAGCATCTAATAACACCTTTTCAATAGCATCGGAGTATTGAGGGTAAACTTCGGTTGCCTTATCTATTAAGTGCATGCTTTCCACTTTTATCGAAATAGCTTCTTCGTATGAGTGCTGGTCAAATAGTGCTGTTTTAAATGTGGCGCAGCTTATAAAAAAACTACTAATAATTAATAAAAAAACAAACTGTTTTAGAAACTTAATGTTCTTTAAACGAGTAAGACTTAGAGTGCTATTTTTCATAATATTTTTTTTGGTGAATAAAGTTGATTTAAATTTTAGGGTAAAATTGATATTCATCAATTGGTTTAATTGCAATTTTATTTTTTTTATAATCTATTTTATAAAGTTTTATTGTTTCAAATTTGTTTTGGTTAGGAAACACCTTAAAAGGTAAATTTCGATTATGATACTGCGATTCGTATTTTGAATAATGTATATTAGGATATTGCTCCATGGGTTTTTCATTGGCTACCCTTAATTTATCATCATGATCAATAAACGCTAAATGTAAATTATTAGGTGTAACGATTTGTTTGATCCCTATTTTTTTTAGCCTAAGTGTGATTTCACTGTCTTCAAAGCCATAGTTTTCTATATTTAAATTGTAGCCTCCTATTTTTTTAAAATCTTTATGATATATCATAATGCGACCAAACGCACCTGCCGAATTTTGATGCGAGGGCCTTAAAAAAAAGTGGAGTTCTTTTTTAATCATTAGCAAGCAATAATTAAGGTAATTTTCATCGACAAAATTGTCTGCATCAATATTAATAAGATAAGTTCCTTTAGCTAAAAAATGAATTTTGTTTTTAGGAAGCGTTCTGTGATAATATTTTGCATCGTAGTTTTTGTAATAAGTGAGCAAATTATTTTCAATAGCTTCTAAAAACCAAGCTTGTTCAAAAAGATAAGCCTCTAAACCATCTGTTGAATTGTAATCTAAAATATTTAAATCAATTTGTCCAGCATATTTTTTAGCAATGTTAATATTGTGTTTTAATGTAATTACAATATGATCAAAACGATTTTTTACTACGGTACATAAACTTATTTTAAGTAGACTTTTTTCTTCAGGGAGCTTTTGGATAAGAAATGAGAAGTCGGAAAACTTGTTTTTTATAGTGCTTTCAATTTTTTGCTGAGCGGTTTCATCGTATTTACTAAATGAAGTAAAATGAGTGTAACCTATGTTTTTTGCAATGCTTTCAATTTTGGAAGTATCATTAATAATATGTGTTAGGCTAGCTTTAGTTGATTTGAGTACACTAAAGAGCAAGTACTGATCTAGTATTCTAGAAAAGTTAGCATGTTTTCCGTTTTTACAAATGGCTAAGCATTTATAAAATTCAGTGACATATTGATCTCTAATTTTTAGATTATTAAATCCAATGATGGCAGTGTTGCAGTAATGATTTCCTGGTTTATGGAATTCATCAATAAAAAAAGGGCTTAAATCAACTAAATGTTGAAAAGCATAAATTTCATCGGTACTTATTTCAGTATCTTTTTTTTGAACTCCATTTTTAATACTATTCCTAGTGCTTTCTACAATAACATCGCTTGTACATCCTTTAATAATTGAAGCAATTTTTTCTTTTACAAAAAACACATCCCAATCTATATGAACAAAAGGAGTGGTTTGTCTTGAAATGGCTAATATTTTAGCTTCGGCCCAAGTGCCGCTATATTTTAAAAAAGTGAGATCGCATGAAATTTCATCAACAGGTAGGTCAATAAAATAGTGTTTGTCATTAATATGAGTAAAAATCTCAACTTCGAAACCCCATTTTTTGGCATAGAGTACAGAAAGATATAAGCACCTAACGGAATAGTTTAAGATTTGATCAGCATCTATATTTGATGAAGACCAACGTTCTTTTATAGGGTCGCTCCAAAAACTGTATATAATTTTATTCATACAGCATTTACAATTAAGGTTGAAGTTGAATAGGTTTTTACCTTTTTAGAAAGCTCTTTATATTGATTCGGAAATTCAGTTTCAAATAAAAAGTGAATTCTTTTTATGGTTTTAGGGTCGTATTTTGATGACCCGTATAAATGAGTATATCCAATTTTATTAGCGAACTGAGATTGCTCTATTTCGTTGTTGCCTTCGATAATTTTTTCAGGAATAATGCTTTTATCGTTTAACAAACAGCCTAAATTAAATTGCTCAAGAACCAGACAAGGTTCTTGGTAATTTCCTGGGCCTCCCATTTCTTTTAGGTAACTATCATATGCAATATGGTATTTTTTAAAAGTTTTTTCGAAAGAGTAAAAAGCAGTTACAAAAGCATTTTTTAAATCCATTTTGGCAAAACCAATGACACCACAGCATGGGATTAACTTTAAATCGGGATTCCAATAATCTAGTTCATTAGCATAATTATTAAAAAAACGAACTAGTGACGAATAATTATAATAGGCATGGTCTATACGTTCAACTATGACTGAATTAAAAGATAAATCGATATTCTTTTTAAAAAAAACATCATTGTCAACATGTATAAAAGGTGAAGTTTGTTTTTGAATTACTTCAATTTTAGATTTCATCCATAATTCGGCGTCGTTTTCAAAATCCATTTTAATCACTTTACAAGGAAAGTCTTTGAAAAAAGCAAAACCAACGTTATCAATATACAATTCAACCTCAGCATAACATTTTGTAGCATATTGAATGCTCAACCCAGTCATGTAAATAGTATTTATAAGTTTGTTACCCATATTCCAGCGATTATTAGTAATCGGATAGGTGTTTAAACTAAATATGATTTTGGTTGGCTTCATTTGTTTATAAGTAACTGAATGTGATCAATTCGTATAATTTTAGTTTTTGTTTAACTGGTATTTTTCTGCAATCATATTACTAATTTCGCCGACTTCACCTAATGATAAGTCCAATCCTTTTTGGTTTACCAATTCATTTACAGTCATAATAAGATCTAGTGTAGGCACATCAAAATTAGCACCAACCGTTCTAAGTGCAGAGGATAATAATTCAAGATTGTTATTCATTGTATTCTTTTAAAAATTATTAATTGAGCCTTCAATATAATTAAAAACTCATTCTTTAATTTGCGGAATTGAATAATTAAAGAATGAGTTCAATTTTTAATATTATAAATCTCCTATAGGAGGGTTAAAACTAGTGCCCCTGGTTTGATTTAGACCGGCATAGTAGGCCTGAGATTGATAATAAGTGTAATAATACAATCCCCAAGATTCTCCATACCAATCACTTAATTTGTGTCTAATATCAAAAAATTTACTTTTTCCCGTTCTCCGAAACCAATATTGTGCTAACGTATCTAAATCAATTTGATAATTGTCAGCAGTAATATTCATTTCCTCTAAAATATCTTTAATGCTAATTGGTCCACTAGTTTGTAACGCCATGCTTTAAATTTTTAAGTTCTGCTTTTAATGCTTTAATTTCTTTATGCAATTCTTGAATTCCTTTAACGGCAAGTACAGCTCCCATTTTATCGTACGAAACTGCATAATGTTCGTTACTTTTATGTACCCATTGAGGAAACACTTCCATAACCTCTTGTGCAATAAAGCCTAATTGTTCAGTTTGTTGTTTAGCTTTATCCTTCCATTGATAAAAAGTAGGTTTTAGTTGATCTATTTTATTTAAAAAACTTTCAGTAACAGGTTTTAAAGCTTTTTTTAACCTTCGGTCAGAAAAAGCAGTAATGTTTCCTGCGGCAACAGTATTCCCATTTTCATCAACAGAAAAAATAACATTTGAAGTACCGGAGGTATTATGACCTATTTCAAATCTGGAATTGGCATTATTGTTATTTGAATCTATGTTTAATCTAATATGATTAAATGAGTTCATGGTTAAACTATCGCCAAAAGATGTTCCGTAGGTGCTTCTGATGGCATGTTGCGTATTAGTGCCATAAGTATCAGAATCCCAGGTAAAGTGAATACCTCCAAATTTATATAGGTGTGAATATTTTTTGTCAACAGATTTACCTGTTATATTTCCATATACGGTAGTGTTTCCATTTTTATCGACTTTAAATTTATCGCCCCCTCCACCAACTTGGAATTCACCATCGGTACGTAAAATTTTAGTTCCACAATAAATACCCGAAGTAAACTCACTCGAAGGATTTAAGCGTAACCAAGTATCACTGAATTGTATAATTTTTTTATTATCACCATAATAGCCTGTGCCATTGGCATGGATATCGCCAGCATGAATTGATGCATTAGCAGAAGTGTTAGTTTTTACTGTATCTGCATTAAAGTAAAAAGCATTTGTACTATCATTAAAACTAATAGCATCAGTATTTTTACCATCAGTTGCATGATTGAATATAAGATAACCCCCATTCCATGAATGACCAGCATCGATACCCTTTCTAACAAACCCAGTAGATTCAATACCATCTAACTTATCGGCATCTAAACCACTACCTGATCCATCATTACCACTTGTCCACATTTTTTGCCATTCTGACCAGTTTTGGCAACAATCGCGCAAAGATCTAGTCCATAATTCTCCTCCAGAACCAGTCCACCTACCCATGATTTCGACACTCCCTTTAGCACCATCACCAAAACCTACTGCAGCTCCATAACCTGCAGGTGAACCAACTATACCAGCATATGTTCTGTAAGAGTATAATCCAGTAGAAAGTAATTTTCTATAATTTTTACTATTCGATTTAGCTATAGTTCCATCTTCTTCATAACCATGTAGGACACCCGTTTTACCGTAATCTATAAAATTATTTATACTTTTAGGCTTATTACCTTCATGATAAACAATATAGTTTTTTACAAACATATCAGTAGAAGAATTAACACCAAATGTGTTATCTAAATTTATAGTAGCAGCTATATTTGTTAATTTAGTATAATCCTTAATGCCTTTTGGAGCAGTTGCATCTGGAATCCATGTTTGGGGTGTCCAACCAGAAGATTGAATATCTTCAAAAATAAAGCCAGATACAGGAGCATCATCGGTATCAATATAAGCTTGTAATACAGCTCCATCATAAGTGCTGGCTTCTTTAATTCTTAAATTTTTAATGGCGCCACCACCAGAATGCCAACTGTTGGATAGTACCGTAATCACATTTCCGTTTCCATAATTATGTGCGGCATAAAAATGAATACTTTGGTGTCTACCAGATCGGGTTTCTCTTAGTACAAATTTTGCACTAGCTCTATTGCCAATATTGGTAGCAATAGTATACCAGCCAATTTTTAATGTTTTAGTAGGAATAATTTCCTGCCTAGCAAAACCACTTGAGTCTATGCCATCTAGTTTATCGGCATCAGAAACTTTTGTGTTTGCAGCTACAAGTCCTGCTACAGCAGTATTTACCCAAGTTTGCGTGGCTACACGCACGCCATTTTCAAATATAGCGCCATCGCTATGGCGCATGTAGGTGTCTTTTTGATATAATCTTATGTCTCCGTTAGCATGAACACCTTTATTAAAATAGAAATTAGGGCGATCTGTACTAAAATGGAACCAATTGGCGTTTGCAGACCCTAGATTGGCATGGCCTGTTGGCGTTTGTATTGTTAAAAGTTCACTGGTAGAATGTATTTTTTTTACTCTAAGCGCTCCATCAATTTCAGCATTACCATTTAGAATTCTGAATTTATCCCCTTCTTTGTAACCTGCTCCGGAGCCTTTAAGCCCCAACCATCCACCAATAACAAATAATGAGTTAGATTGAAACATTTGCATTGAGTTCACAGCATTTTTAAATAGGTTAGAATCCTTATAATATCCTATCTGTAATGTTTGGTCATCTTTGTAATCATCAGGTTTTGCTCTAAACTGAAAAGAAACAGTACCCTCTTTTTCATTAGGTTTAATAGATAATCCTCCACCAATTCCTGCTGCTCTAGGTATTTTGTGTGAAGTTGAAAAACTTCCATCAGTCGCCATGTAAATTCCAGGATAATGATTTAAATTTTCATTATCAGTCACAGAAAGATTACCTTCAAAAACACCCCCATTTTTTTTAGATACATAATCGCCAATACTATTAAAAGTAATGTCCCATTTGTTTAAGTTAGGGGCTAGTAACTTATGATCGGTTTCGCAATTATGCGATAAGGCATTGATCATTAATTCGGGTTGTTGCGTTGCTTGATCTCCCCATCCCGTTACTAATGCAGTACTTTTTTTGGTTGTGGTTTCGTCAATAATAATGATATTGTCAAGCAGTATATGCCCAAAACCTCTGGTACTATTTTTACGAGTAAGTAAGATGGCTCCAAAACAATTGTCTTTTTGAATAATAAATTTACTATTGCGTATTTCAATTTTACCATTATAATTACTATGATCTTTAAGATCATTTTCTATGTAAGCAATACAAGAAACTTCAGGATTAGGAGATACTCTACCTGAAGCACGTACTTCGTATACATTTTTTAAAATAGTTTCAGATGTTTTTCCATTAGGATCAAGTAGTATAGGAGGCCTATCTTCAACTTTTTCTCTTTTATGAGCGTAACTAATAACTCTGAAAAGATCTTCTCCTTTGTAGTTTTTTATATCAAATGATTTATTTTTAGGATCAGTTGATAAATAAGGAGGGCATATAAATTCACAGTTTTCAAAAATTTGAGAACCATTTTCATTTCTAAAATTAGGAAATTTAAGACCATTTAGAAATCTACAATTTTTAAACTTGATTTTTTTATTGTGCCAAGTAGCATATCCAAAAAGAATATCCATATTAGCTAAAGTAACATCTGTTATATCGTTTTTGAAATGTTGAAAGCCATCAATTAACTTGGCTTCAATATATAAACTAGAAGCTTGTCTGAAATTAATTCCTTCCCTATCATCATAAGGATCGTATGTTAAATTTACAAAGGTACCTTTACCATATATATTTGCATTGGTTATGGCTTCTAACTTATCATCTATTACTGAAGTTATATAACCATCAACCCAAATCACAGCCCCATCTTCAAAGTACATGTCCACGTGGTTACGATTCACACTTTCTTCGTTATACGTACCTTTAAAAACATAGACCATGTTTTTGTTACCTGTTTTGTCATAATCAGCTCGTGCAGCTTCTGATGCCGCTACGATAGATTTGTAAAAACGGTAACTATTAGGAATGGCTTTGTCATCGTCTCCTTTTTCTTCAGATACAAAATAAAAATTATCATAGCTATCTACATAGGGGATGGGCATTTTAACGGTGCCTACGGACCCATTTGTGGTTATATTAATAGTATCGCCACCTACAAAAGTAAATACAAGATTGCCATCTTCGTCAGTAGTTATACCATCAACAATTCCTGTACCTGTAGGGCCATCATTGGTATTAGTGCCTCCTCCTTCGTTTACATGAATTAATGAATCTATTAAATCTGAAAATTGTTGTTCGTTGGGTTTATCACCATTTTCAAAATATGTTTTTAATACGTCTCTTGATTTTACTGCCATGGCTATATGTTTTTACTGTGTTTGTATTTCTTTAAATCCACATGGTGGAGTTTTTTTTTAAATGGAATGTTATTTTATTTTGCTATAAATGAAATTCCAGAAAGGCTAATGGTGGCATTTTTATTGCCTGTAACTTTACCATTGGTATTGATTGTAATTTTAACTGATGATGCATTGCTACCCAGGGTATATAATGTAATACTTCTAGAAGGTCTATATTCAGATTTCAACTCAAAAAGATCGGTGTTTCCGGCGGTAGTAGAGGCTATGGTTATTTCTCCTTCGATAAAAACAATTCCTACTTTTTTACGGTAACGTGGCGCATTTCCAACTTTTGTAATCCCGGTACTTAACGAAATAGTTTCCCATGGGGTATCATCTTCGGTATAATCAGGAATAGTAACCTTTCCAGTTTGTCCATTTACCTCCGTTATAGGTGGGCTAGGTGCAAATTTTTCAACGGCTCTTTTTACACCTTCGGGAGTTACATATCGTTCTTTGTCTAAACCCGCATCAACTTCAGTCAAAGTGGCTTTTTCAACTATTCCTTTAGCAGTTGAGGTAGCATCAGGCAATTCATTAAACTTAAAATATGGATCCTCTAATTTGTTTACGTAACTGTCAATAAAGTTCGCATAATCAACTTCGGTTGGTTTATCTCCTTTTTTGAATTTATTTTTTAATTCGTCTCTCGTTTTTTCCATTTTTATGCTATTTATTTATCGAACTAAATTTGTGTTTTCTATAATCATACTACCTATTCCTTCTAATGCGGCTTGTCCAGCTTCACCAGGAATGGTTAAAATTTGACTTTTGGTATTTAACATGCCTACTGAATTTTCGGAATCTACTTTAAAGTGATGGTATGTTGGATTTCCATCACTGTCTTTTATTTGTAATAGACCATCAAGATCCGTTTCATTTAAAAACAATTGAACGTCTTGGTCATTAGTAATCAGTTCATGTATTTTAACCCAATTCCCTTGAGTGTTCATTTGATAAATATGGTACTTACCGTTGTGAACTGTTTTGTTCCATTTAAGGATGACATTGTCAATAACCGAATCATTATTGGCTAATGCATCAAAACTATAAGTAGTTACTGGTGCTTTTGGACTAGATGATTCAACGATACTGCTAATTACTAATTTTGATGGGTTAGAGGGTTGGTACTCTGAAACCAAAATAGTTGGATCGCTTTCATTTATTTTAGGTTTGGCATACTCAACTTCTCTACTTACCGTTACTCTGTAAAATAAAGGATCACTATAAGGGATAAACTCCAGATCAAGGAATTCATCTTTAATGTTTAGGATATTAGTATCTAATTGGTTCGTTAATACCAAATCTATAGAATTTACTAAATCCATTGTTCGAACGCTTAGCGAGTTTTCTGGTCGCATGGTTCGGTATAAATTTAGTTTTCGAATACGTTGATCCGATTGATAGGCATTAACCTCAAAAGATAAAGCTGGATTGATTTCATTTTTAGCAATATCTTTGACTAAAGCTTCGGTAGTCATCATTTGTAAATTTCTGATTTCACTATCGCTATCAAGCATAGAAAAGTCAATAAATAACGGAATATTACTATCTAAAGCTAATTCGTAAAAAGGACGTTGATCTTTTTTGAAAATTAGATGATCATTTCTTCTTTCTATTTCTAACAAACTATTTTCATCATATTGCACACATTTTTCAATAAATACATCATTTTTATAAATAGATAAATAACCATCATCGCTTGCCAAAAGTGAATAATCAATTTTTTTAGTACTATCTTGATTAAGTATGTCATCGGCTAAGCCCAACATGATATTTGTTCTCGTTTTTACGTTGTATGATATGGAACCATAATTAGGAATATATTCTACTGAATACGCCCCAGCATCCCATGCGTCGGCATTTATACCCGCTTCTTTAGTAATTAGTTGTTCGTTAATTTTAACAAAGTTTTTACCAGTAAATGTTAAAGGAATATCATCGCCTTTAAGGATCTCTTTAGTATAACTAGGTGCTATTGAAAATAAAGCAATATCTAAAATTTGATCTCCAGTATTTTTTAATGAGATATCAAGTACAAAATCGCTAGATTTTAGTAGTGGAATCTCATAAAGAATCACTTCATCTCTATTAAATATAATTCGATTTCCTTTTACTTCTATTTTAAATAATGCATCATTTTCGTAGGTGCCTACTTCGCCAAGGTCGTTTCCGCTTTCGTAAATATGCAATTTACCATTCGCTTTTATATACAATCCATATTGTATAGTACTACAATGCGCACTGGTATTATAACTAGAAAAACCAAGCATTCCTTCGGTGCCATCCAAAACTTTAAAAGTAACATAGGAGTTTCCTCGTAAAATTTGTCGGCTTGCTAGACCAGCATCCCAGTCATTTGCAGAGGTTTTGGTTATGGAGTGTTCTTCATTAATTTCTATATTTTCAATATCCGTAAATTCTAATGGGAGTTGCTCATATTCAAATGTACTAGTGCCTAATATGGGTAAAGCCCTTTTTATTTCTGGATTTTCGGGAGCTTTGGTATTTACTAATTTTACAGGACCTTTTATGGTACTAAAATCCCCTAATTGAGTGGTGCTTCCGACCTCTCTTGCCGAGTAGAAATAAGTGTTTTTAGAGGTGCCATCTAATTTAAAGTCGGTAAATAAAATATCATCATATAATTTTCCTTCCACATTAAGTCGTTTAGCCATAGGAGCAATATCGTATGCACCCGTTCCAGGCTTAAGTAAATTGCCATTACGATCTCTTATAACTTGTCTTTTCGCAGTGGGTTGATATGCTTCTCCCTCAATATAGTCATATAATAAAGGAACCTCAGTTAAAGAAACAAATGAATTCATGATTGCTTTTTCGACAAAAGTGGCCACTGTTTTTTCTGGAAATGTATCTAGGCCTTCGATCAATTCTGGTATAACCACTGTACTTAAATCAAACTCTTTTTCTGGATCAAATGCGGGAATCGATTTTTTATTGATTGTATTGAATCTAGTAATCTCATCATTAATATCTTTAAAAAAGGCAGGTTTATTTGGTAATGGAAAACGATAAGCATTTTCATTTTTAGGAAATGTTTCAAAAACAACTTTTTCATCTGAATCGTCCGATTTTTTGTAATCAAAACCTAAAAGATTGTCCCAACGATTGGCATAAAAAGGATCAGGATCGTAGGATTCTAATTTGGTAATAATTTTATTTACAGTTTCATTTGTGTATAATGCTCCTAAAATAGATCGATCATTAGATCTGTAATACAACACGCCATAAGGTTGTTGTTTAAAAGAGGTGGTTAGGGTGTAAGTGGCTTTACCAAACGAATCTGGTGGAGTAGCATAAAGAGCCCCTTTTGGCTTATCGGGTTGTAAAGGATCGGTAATTTTATGCACAAACATCATAGCTGGTGCACTTACTTGGGAGACGTAAATTTTGTTATATGATTTTTCCCCATCAAGGTCTCTACTACGTAAACCAAATATGGAATATTTTAGTTCTTCGTCAGTAGGAGTAATACTATTTTTTGTTAAATTAAAAGCGGTATCGGCATATAAATAAGCTTTATAGCCTGGGTAAAAGTTGACTTCTACTTTGTCGCCAATTTGTATGGCATCATCTATTACTATATTCCCATCGGCATCTGGTAATACTGTTCCAAAAGAGTCATCGGATACATAAAGAGCCACATTTTTGGTAGTACTCCCTATGTTTTCAATGCGAATCACATTTAGATTTTTTCGGGGTCCAGTGTTATTATTTGCAGTATGTACTCTGACAATTCCGCCAGACCATTCTACAAAATTACCTATAGCATCGGGTTTGTTTTGAGAATGTTCAGCAAGCATAAAAGGCATTTCAATAAGGTAAAGTCCTCTGTGCGCTTCTTTTTTTGGGGTGCCATCATCATTAATTTCAATAACTTGATCCACTTTTGTTATTTTAGCTTCTCCCCAAAAGCCTCTAGATTTTTCTAGCACTTCCTCCGGTTGATCATCGGGACCTTCATTATTCACAATAATTTCTCTATGAATTTTAGTATGATCCCCTAAATCTAAATTAACTTTAAAGGTTTTATTTGGATTTGTAGGTCCCCAGGTTTCTGTAGCAGACATGTTTTCCAATGCCATAAATAAGGCATCATTCATTATTTGAGGAGCTTCTAATGGGATGTTTCTTCTAGGAATTACAGTAGTTTGTATGCTGCCGTTTTCAATTTCTTTTTTAAATACATTGATTATTAAATTTGTTGAATTATCAATAATACTTTCTATAAAAAAGTTAGTTCCATTAGTGGTAAATATGCCACCTTCAAAATTTTGACTTGTTGTTCCAGTGGGTAATTCAGGAATTAAATACTCTTCATTTTCTTCATCACTATTACTGTAAACTTTGTATTTGTCTGTAGTAATTACCGAAATACGATCATCCGATGGATGGTCGGCTATACGTATTATTTTACCTCTTATATTTTGAGGAATTTCATTTCTGAAGAAAACTTCAATATGGTCGGCAAAAATTTCCTTTTTATCTTTGTAAACCGCATCATGGTGGAGTAGTGGGTTATCACCCGCAGATAACACCTCTTTTAATTTATCATTGGCCTCTAATTTTAATCTGTCTGTGATTTTATATGAAACAAGTTCCTGAGTGGTGTTGTATTCAAAAGCCAAACGGACTAAGGTATCATCGGTTTTTGTGTTGTTTTGCAATAACTTTTGCTCACTTATCGAAGTAAGTAATAGTGGGCGCTCTTCAACAATGTGTAAGGCATTAATATTATGTGGAGGCAATAAATTATTATCGGGAACAAACTCCGTTTTTATGCTTAAGGCTTTTTGAACTGGCGAAACACGACTAAACCAGTTAATTCCATAAGTACCATAATAGTAAATACCTTCTTGAGTTTGTTTGTGGACAAATAAAGGTTTTTCCTTTTCGGGAATACCCAAAGGAATAATTTCGGGTGTGGGTTTGCCTGAAGCTGTTTTGTTAAAATATTCTTGCGTAATGGAAAGTTCGGGCTTGTCCCAAGGGGTATCACCAGGTTTCCACGCAGTATTACCATCTAAATCCTCAACTTTTTGTTCAATACCACCAAATACGGGAACCGTATAATTCGAACTATTAAATTGGGTTGTTTTTTGATAAAAATCTACCAATATTTCATTTTCTTGATCATCTTCGACAAATAAAGAGATAAAACGAGATCTTCCCTTACTATAGCCATCTTCATTTAATAATGACATGCTTGGTTCCACACTCACCACATTTCCTTGATCGTCCAATTGTTCTGCCGAAGGCAGGCCAGATGGTACTCCAGGTCTCAACTTATCTAATTGAAAAGGGAGCGGCAAACGTTGATCTGTATTAGAGGTAGGTAAAGAAGTATATATATGTTCTACTTCAAAATTTTTGTCATCATCGTATATGTAATTTTCGATTTTGTTTTTAGTGGTATACTTAATAGCATAAACATATTGTTGAGTTTCGGTTTTACCTGATAAATCAAAACAACCTAAACCAAGCATACGGGCTATATGGTAATCGGCAGCAGCGATATTTAAAATATCGGCATATGCAATTTCTTGCGGATCGGTATCATCTTCACTAAATGAAATTAGTTCCTTACCACTAGGATTATTTTGGTTATTACTCAAGCGAATATAATCGGCTACAATTTGTTTAATATCTTTTTCAAATGCGCCTTTTTTGTCATTATTCCATTTGTTTTGGTAGTTTTTTATGTTCACTAAGTCTCCTTCATTAAATCTAGGCCACTTGCCATCAATTAGTCCAGCTTTGGGTTCTAAATATTCAAAGGCTTTTGTATCATTGTTTGTTAGGGCATATTCACCCATTTCTTCCCATAGTTGCTCTTTATCTGCTTTTTCAACAATAGTAGCATACAATTCAACTTTTATACCTGATACGATACAGTTGTTTGCTCTAAATCGTATCCGTTTAATGTCCTCAGCTTGTTGAAAAGTAGTAGAAAATTGATTGCTTTGAAATGTTTTTCTAGCAACGATACCGTGTTTTCTGTCGGCAAGTAATTTTTCTTCGGTTGAAATTAATTCGGTCTGTAGGCTGCTGTTAGGAACACTATTGGTAACTATAAATTCAACAGAAAAGGCTAAACTATACGAGGTTTCCACCTCAATACTATTATTTCCATAACTCTGTAAAAACTCAATAGGATTGGTTTCTGGATTAATAGTCCTTGCCGAATTTTGATACTGGGTTATATTATTAAAATAAATAATATATCTATTGCCTTCAACTTCATATACCCAAAAAGGCATTCTTCTTAAAAAGATAAAACTTCTTCTTCCCGAAAAAACAAAAGTGGGTAAATCATTAAAGTCGATAGTTATTTGCTCTTTTTCATAAGGGACTTTACATATTTTTACAAAATCATTGGGTTTATTAAAGCCGTTCGAATTTGCTGCCAAAGTTCCTTTAGGTAAATGATTATCACCCAAAGTATTTTTAAAAATCCAACGTAAATGCACGCCCTTAGCACTTCCATCTTGTCCAGTAGAACCTGCAGCTTGCAAGTATACAAAGGGAGATTGGGTGTAATTTATTTTAGGTAAAGGCTTCACTAAAATTTTAATAGTAAGCTCTTCGGGGTTGAGTACACCTGCTACAGAAATTATTTCTTCGAATTCCCCGTTTTTAAATGGCGTACCCACTAAAATAACAGGAACTATGCCTACGGCACCGCTAGGAATTATCACTTCGGCAATAGCTGTAACTACCAGTCCATTTGTACTAATTAATTGGGTACCTGCTTTTATGACATGTGGTGATCCTTTGTCATTTTGTAAGCTGATGCTTCCAATTTCCAAGCCTACTACTTCTTGTTGAGAAAATAAGGTAATTTCATCAAAACTAGTACTTATAATAGCAATGTTACCACAACCTACCTCGGCTTCAATTAATGAATCGTTTAAGCCTTTTAATGCTGTACTCAGTTTTTCAAAACTGTTAATTCCTCTGGTATAATCGGTAATTAAAATGTCATTGTTAGAAGTACTAGGTATTGGGGCTCTATTCCAATAAAAAGCAAGGGTATCTTCAATAGTTCTTCGACTAAAATTTAGACCATTATGGTATAGTCCTTTATCTAATGCATATACAAATAAGTGTGATTTATTATTTGCTTTTTTAACAGCATCAAAAAGTTTCGTGGATGAGCTAGCTTGAGCACCATCGGCAACTATAATAATAATATCAGGAATGGATGACAAGCCCTCTATTACATCCAAGCCCGATGACCAGTGATGAGATAAGCCTTTTACTCTACCATTTCTAAAATTAGAAATCCAGTTATTGAAGGTAGTTTTTGAAGTATTGGTTACTTTTTGTTCCAATACATGATCTTTTCGAGTATTGGTATCGCTGTCCGACATTCCGATTAAGGAAATCGTAAGGTTACTACCCTCTTGTAATTCAATAAAGGATCGTAAGCCGTTCTTTATTTCATCTATTTCATTTGTGGTTCTATTGTTTATAGACCCCGATTCATCAATAAGAAAAGCAACGTGAGCAGGGCAGGTTACTTGTGTAGGTCCAACACTGAGTTCGACAGATAATTGGTCTGGATTCAAAACTCCGGCTAACGAAATTATTTCAGTAAATTCTCCACTTTTTGATGGGATTCCAGATAGTACAGTAGGAATATTAATTGTTGCACCCGTTGGAACAATAATAGTTTCAAGTGTACTAATGATGATTCCATTTACAGCAGCTATTTGGGAACCAGCAATTACCGTGTGTGAACTACTTTTATCATTTTTTAAGGTAATAAATCCCACTTCCAGCGCTAGAATTTCTTCTGAAGGCTTTAAATTTATATTGGTAAAACTTGTACTTGTAATAGCTATATTACCACAACCTACTTCAGCTTCTATTAAAGCCTTGTTGAGGTTTGATAAAGCTTCACCAAGCTTATTGAAATCTATTATTCCTTCCTGAAAATCAGTTATTAAAATATCATTGTTTAGAGTGCTTTTAATAGGGGTTCTACCCAAATAATAAGCTAACGATTCTTCAATTGTACGTCTACCATTTGGGTCTATTCCATTGTCATAGAAACCTTCTTGGAGGGCATAAACAAATAAATGGGATTTGTTATTAATTTGTTTGACTAAGTTTAACAATATTGATGAATCAATTACAACTAAACCATCGGCAATAGCAATTACAACATCGGGAATAATAGATAATGAATTAACAACTTCTAGAGCAGATGCCCATTTATCGGAACTACCACTAACACCTCTATTTCTATAAGTACTTACCCAACTATCAAATGTTGTTTTGGAAGTATTAGTAACTTTTTGTTCTAAAATATGATCTGAACGTAAATTATTATCACTATCAGACATACCGATTATTGATAATGTCAAATTGCTTCCTAATTGAGAGTCAACAAAAGCTTGAAGTCCTAACTTTATTTGAGAAGCTTCGTTACTGTCTATTGAGCTTGATTCGTCAACTATTAGAGCAACGTGAGCAGGGCAAGTGATTTGTACAGTTTCAAAAACAACTTTAGTTCTTTGTACTGCTTGCTCTCCATTTACAGTAAATGATACTACCGCAGTTTCTGCAACAGTACTAGAGGTTAAAATAGCAGTATAGGTACCATCATTATTGGTTGTAACCGAACTAATACTTCCTTTTGTGGTATTAATAACTACTGTAGCATTACCAATATAGGGGTTTCCATCTGAGTCTTTTAAGTTTACTGTAATTGTAGTGGTACTTTTTCCATCAGCATTTATTGTGGTTGGATTTGCTGTAATAGTACTTTTGGTAAGGTCGGGAAAATTATTATAGGTACAAATATCTAATACTTCATAATCAGTTATAGGTATTATATTAAGAGGGGTATCTTCAAAATCAAAATCCTTTTCAAAAGGAAATGAATTTATTTTGGAAATAGAAACACTTAATTTTACTGATGTGTTAGAGGTTACATCATTAATGTCTAGACAGTCACCAGCATTAAAATTCAAATTCATTTTACATAAAACAGCATCCGTATCAATGGGTGATTCATTGATTATTGCGATTACTAATTCATTTGTAGAAATAAGTTCTTTTATATATTTAGGGACTTCTTTTTTCCAAACTAAACCTTTAGTGGGTTCAAATTTGTAAAAAATGGTATTTGTAGATGAGTTGTTGTAAAAAGCATATATCGCTTTTTCATTTTTATAACTTAAATAGGATTGGGAAACAGTTTCACTATCAGGAACCAATTTAAAACTATCAACAGAATTGATTGACTCAATATTGCTAAGATCGAAGTTAAAACTAATGAATTGATGATTTGTAGAATCTAGAAGATACACATAATAAGTATCTTTGATTTTTATGATTGATACATTTTCGAAAAATGTTTTTTTATTAATTGTATCGGGTCTACTTATATTATAGCTTGTTGCTTCAAGCGTGTCTATGGTTGTAATTGTAATTGTAATAAAAATATCAGAATTATAATTATAACCAATAGTTATAATTTTTTTATCAGTAATTAAATAATCTGCAGAAAAAAGTGAAGAGTGAGTAATGTTAGAATTAATTTGTATTCCATTACTATTTAAAGCAATAAAGCTTTCTGAAAATATTGTAGCATTAGGGGCATCCTCAGCATTCAACGTGTTAAAGCGATTATGAATAATTATTTTATCATTATCATAATTTTTTAATTCAATAAAATTAGCACCATTAATTCGATTGCTAGTTTCTTTACACCATATGAGATTTCCATTACTGTTTAGCTTTAATACTATTCCACGTTCAGGGACATAGCCATTTCCACTTTTTCCAGTAAAAATGACATCCCCATTATCCATTTCAATAGCATCAACAAGCTTAAATGAATCTGGAACATTACTATCCCTATCATCAGTAAATTTAAAAGTTTGTCCCCAAATAAATTTTAAATTTAAATCAGTTTTTAGAATATGAACTTCTTTACTACTTATATGATTTACTATACTATATATATGATTATTTATGGGTATTAAAATAGGGTCTAATAGACCTAATACATATTTGTTTTCAATCTTCTTAATGTAAAACGCATCTGCCATAACCTTATCCTTTAGTAGTTGTTAAAATATCAGTTACGCTAACGGAGCTTTGTCTTTTGTATTCAAATCCGTTCCATAATAAATAGGTAAATCTCATCGCTAATGTTTCAGCGGTTATAGCAATTTGGTTATTCATGTTGTACATTACTAGTATTTGTGAGTAATCTTTGGCGTGTAAAATTTTATAATCCGTATCCACAGTAGCACCTGACATTACAGCAAAGGCTTGTGTGTCTTTGTTTTTTGTTCCATTTATTACATCCAATTCAATTTTTGGATCATTAAAAGGTTCTGGATTTCGTATTAGTAAAGCTACAATGTCACCAGTTTCGGTGTTTTTTATAAAATTAAATTCGGTAGTAGCAGCAGGATCTAAAGGAGTAATTTCAAATAATCCATAGATCACCCGATCAAATAAATCGAGGGTAGCTCCTTCAAGGTTTTTACTAATAGTGTTCGTTTGTGCTTTTCCATTTAAAATAGCATAAGCTGTGCTTAAATTTTGTTTACTAATACTGGTTTCAATACTAAATACAGCTTTATTAGCCACTTCTTCAATTAATGATTCGGTATCGTTTTTAAGTAAGTAACTTTTTACTTGTGCTTCAAAATTGATGTAACGCGATGTTTGAAAAACAAAGTTGTGTATCTCTTTTTCGACAAAATCAGTGGCACCTGCTTTTTTGTATTTTGAATTTACAATTGCCGTATACATTTTTTGCGGCTTCATGTTATTCAAAGTAACTTCGGTCACATAACTTTTAGGTTTGGTAATTGTAGAGCCACCGCCCATACAATTATCACCATTAGCTAAATTGTTATAAAGTTGATGCTCTATAGGGAATAAAGTATTATTATCTGGTGTCCAATCTACCTGTGTAGCAGGTATTTCTTTGATTTCAATGTCAGATTTTGGAGGATTGTTTAACAAAATATCCTCGACAGGGTCTTTAACCAAAACCTCAACCCTATTTTCAATAGCGTCTCCAATACCATCGTATGCTGGCCAATCTCCTAACATATGAAAAGCATAAGGTTTTAAATAGAAGAGTACTATTTTATTATTACCCCCTGCTGTACCATAAAACAATGGTTTTGATAACAATAAGTTTCCATCGGCATTAGGGTACGAGCGTTTGTAATCAATATATTGCCTTAAGGTAGCATGCGCATAAATGTCCTTATCGGCTTGCGATAGGTTTAATTTAAAACTGTCTTTTTTGTACACACCATAAATTTCCTTTGGACCTGGGTAATGCCCAACGGGTCCCGAAGTAGCAAAACCAAAATAAAATTCCTTAGTACTTTTAGTGCCTTGAACGGTATCGGCTAAGGAGAAATGAATACGGTATTGCGAGTCTGGTCGCCAAATAGGTTCTACTACATTGGTTATAGCATCAACACTAGCTTGAAAATCTTCGGTAATGGTTTGTTGATCTGGTAAATTTTCAGATAATTGGTGGTCGTAGTCAGATAACCAGCTAGCTTCAAACAGTACCGTATCACAAATACTTTGAGTAATTGGAGGTACATCAGCCTCTTCTTTTCCAACAATAAAATCATCGTTAACCATCATGTCACCAATACCGGTAGAAGCTACTTTAACTTTTCGGCAGCCTTGGGCTTCTAGAATGCTTAGTTCATTAAGCAAGCGAGCCAATTCGGCTTCTTGTTCGGCGCTAGTGGTTTCAATATTTTCTACTTCAATATCCAGGATATTGTCTTGTAAAGTTTCAATTTGCTCACGTACTGAGGCAATTTGATCGGCATTAGCCACATCGGGGATTATTTTTACCTGACTAATCGTATTGGTATCGGGAGCGATGTATTCGAATTCTTCTTCAAGCTGTGCGGCTGTTTGATATACGGTATCAAAAGCTTCAAAAGTTACTCGAGTGTCGGTGTTATTAAATACACTTTCATAAAAAATAAAAGTAGCTCCTTTTGCCCCTGTATTTAATTTAAAACTTACTTTGCGTGATGCATTACGGTATTTAAGTACCAGTGGATTCAAGTTATTGAATTGCAAACCTCGACTAAAATTAAAATTAGGACTATAGGTTTTAGCTACCACAGCATAATCGGCTTGGGGTCTGTTTCCACCTGTAGTAAATTGATTGCCAATAATAGTAAAAGCTAAGTTTTGGTGCTCATAAAATTTATCAACCTCCGAGGCAATGGCGTCGGTAATATCTAGATCAAGATCCATTTCAACGAGCGGGTAACGCCTACCTAAAGGCACATTTCGCCAATTGGCACGTTGTACATAATTAAAAGTATGTTTACAAAATAAGGATTCGGATGAAATCCCCGCCTGTTCTGGTATAAACCAACCCGGTTCTCCTTGTTTAATGTATGAAAATGGCGTGTCTCCCAGTATACGCAGTGCATTGTACTTAGCTTCCGATTTTTGCCAATAACCTATTTTAATGCGATCTACATTAACATTGTCTTTAATAGTAATGGCTTTGTAAGGATTGTAAGGCACCCATGCACTACCATTCCAAGTGGATACCTCAATAGATTCTATACTATATTTATGTTCCACTTGCCTAAAATCCCTTCCACGAACGGATTTTTCTGGTGGAATCAATTCAATACTGCCTTCGGGTCTGTGACTTATACCACCAATAAGAGACCTGACGTTATGAGGAATCACAGGTTTTTGAAATTTCAAATCCACAAAAACATCCATTGGCAATACAGGCAAGTTGCTGTTTGGAGCCCTACCAGCTGTACTTTTAGTCATGCGTAACAAATCAAAAGCTTCGCCAGTAAGCATACTAATGGCTTTCACATTTTGATCAGCAATGCGTTCTGGTAATACTTCAATAGGTGTAGTATCAACTCGTTTTTCTTTTTCCCATTTTACATCAACACTAATACACTTCGAAATTTTAATGAAGCCTATTTTTATACGTCCACATACGCGAACACGCGCATAAATTCGGAAAGGTTTTGGTACCTCGGCTCCAAATAGCGTATCAATACTAATCCCTACGTTAAGAATCCAAAATTTAACTTCGGCACCACCCCCAGCAGCTACATAGCCCCCAATTTGCGGACGCTCAAAACTTATTTCGCCCCCTACTTCGGCATATAGCCATGCTTTTACTTTAGCAGGACCAAAACTTTTGTCAAAATTAAAATCGGCACGTGCACCCACAGCCATTCCTTTAGCAGAAAGCTCTAAGTAGGATAACATGGTAATTAAAGTAAAAACGCGGGCTTCGTTCGGTTTTTGTCGACTTCCTAAATGTACATACCAAGCCGATGAGTTGCGGAACGGGAAGTAGGCTTCCATACCTACATTTAAGGTAATTAAGTTTCCATTACTTTTAGGAAGCTTAAAGTTGATGCCAGCACCTAACTCTAACGAGCCATCGCCAATAGCAATAAAGGCAAAGAAAGGCGGATCACTAGTATCATCCAAGCCTAGGGCAGTACCTAAAATATTAGCACGCCCATCAAATACAAATAAGCTGGGAATCGATAAAATAAACATAACCCTTGCCGAAAGTAACGTACCATCGGAAGTGACTAAAGTAGCTCCCGCACCAATAGAAAAACCTTTTTTGGCTTTTTCGGATTTATCTGGACCTCTAAACTTTCTAATATTTACACCGCGTTCAGGGTAGGTATAATAATCATACCACGTATCGCCACCTGGACCCGATTTTAAGCCTACGGCTTCTTTTTCGGCAATATACCTAAAGCCTAATAACCCACGGAATCCACTAATACTTACGGGGGGTACTATAGGAATTGGTGTGGGTATTTCCACACTAGCATCAATAAGAAATGCGGGGTATTTGGGTTGTAAGCGGAACTCCGCACTCCCTGCAATTTTTGCTTTTGGTAGTTTTATAGAAACGCCTCCAATATATTCTGGTGATTCACCTGGCTGAGGTATGGATAAATAACCTTTTATAATGGCTGTTGCCGAAGCTGGTGAGGCACTCCCCGGAATAATAATATCCGCCTCAATGGTCTGGATACGGAATTCGGAATGGAACTCGCCTTTATCAATAGTAAAGTAATATTGCATCCCTTTACCGCGGGCTTCCAAACCTAAGGAACCTAAATTAATAGCCCCATCGAACCCAAATACCATGTATTTACGGGTTTTTCCTTTGTATTCCTGTTGGTAGGATCCTAAATTGATATTGGTAATGGCCACCTCAACAGGCCCTAAATTTAAGCTGAAGTTAGCCGGTACAGGAATGGTTCCTCCAATAATTTCGAAGCTTCCATCACTGTAAATACGCATGCGTTGTATAGGAATACGTTGCGCTCCTAAAAATTTTTGCATTAATGGGCTAGGGAATTCAATATCACAAGCACAACCAATAAAAAACGTGCCATCTTGACTGCCTAGCTCCACAGATTTTAAGTGAAACTGGATTACATTTTTAATCCCAAAGGGTTTAAAACCATCTTTTTCGGATGCCGATACTAAAAAGTCGCCGTTATCATCAAAATGACCAAAAATTTCTATTTCAGCAATATCACCATTGGCATCTTGTAAGCGAGGTATTTTTAAGCCTCCTAAAATATTGGATTCAATTACTTTGTTTTGTTTAAACGTAATATCAAAAGCCTCAAACCATACCTCAAAACCATTGCCTCCAATTTTTTTGATTAATCGATTTGGGGGTCCTGCAGTTTTGCACTCGCTTAAAAAGTCTGCATAAGCAGTTTGAGCATTATTCCCTTCAAAAGTTTTAACTTCTCCATCCGTTGTAGTTAGACTTAACGGAAAGTCAAACGTATATGGAGTAGTCCCTAACTCATTTAAATGACGTATTAGCTCACCACTATTAGCAATCTCTTTGGTTTCATCTGCTGCGGTAATGGCTATTGGATACTGAAATGTAAAGCAGTCACCGTAATAATCCGTAATGGTGTCTTGCGGGATGGTAATTGCCTCTAAGGCTATGGTTCCCGAAACCCCTCCAGTACCTATAAGTAAGTCATAACCTGCTACGCGGGCAGTAGTCCCTGGGTGATTGTCTGCACTGTCAAACCACCTTGGGGGTAACGTAATGGCAGCAAGTTGTGCGTATACGCCCTTAAAATTTTCGGGGCGCCCGTCGGCAATAGCTTCGGGGATGTTGCTGTCATTACTTAGATCAACTTTTAAGCCATCAAACTCGGCAATAATACCTGTATTGGCAATTTCGGATCGGGTAAGGCTAAAGCTGTTTTCTTTTACAAATTGGAAACCACTTTGTGTAGAATATTCTAAGGTTCCTATATTAAATGTTAAAGCACTTTTAGTTGGTTCGGGTATTTGTTGAAAAACATCATCCACCGGTTGTAACCATTTACGGGGAAATTGTAAGACAATATTTAAATCATTTAGACTAAAACCAAAATAAGGAATTATTAATGTTCTTAAATTGAGAGGTGTTTGAGTAGAAAATGCTATTTGATCAATAAATTCTTTTAAATTATCATAAGCTTCATCTACGTGTGAAACATCCTGTAGAATATATTTTGATAAAATTAATGATTGACTTATGTCGTTCGCTTCTAAATCAGAAGCTATATCTTCATACGTTAAATCATTAGTATAAATAATACTTATATTATATGTCTCATTTAAATTTATTACAAATTCTTCTAAACTTTCTTCTTCTACAAAGTCATCATTCGAACTTAGGTATTCTAATACATCTTCGTAAGAATAGTTTTCAGGTAATAAATCTTCATCAATAGTGAAATCTTGCAAAAAATTGGAAATTGTTTTTTCCTGATTTTTTAATTGATTTGAAATATCTTCTAACAATATGTCATCTCTAAAAATAATTTCATTTGGAGTGCCATCCCATTGATACTCGTCATTAATTACTCCTATTAATACCTCAAAATCAAATAACCTTACACGTAAAGGGTTTCTGTTTTTAAGTGCTATTAAAAGATTAACCAAATCGAGCTCAAATATATCTGTAATAATATTTAATACAGCTGTAGGTGTCCAAGAGAAATTTTGAAAATCAAAATTGGATAAATACCTATTAATTAACCATGAAAATTCAACAGTAAAATTAAGCTCTGTATTTGTTTGGTCTTCTGAAGGATTAATGAACATTCCTAGGCCAGTATTTCCTATATCAAAACCAACCTTATTATCTATAACAATATCTAAATTTGTAACCCAACCTTCACCCTTTCCAATGAAGGTTTTTCTTAAATTTTTATAATAAATCCTATCAAAAATAAAATCTGAACCCTCTTGAATAAAATTAAATTCATTGGGCAAAAAATCTAAATTAATTAGATTTGATACGGGTTGTATGGAAATTCTATTGGACATAGTTGTTTTTATTCTGTTAATTGAACAAACCAAAAATCAGTTAATGATACTTGGATAATTATTTTTTTAGGCAAGACATTTAGTTCTTCAACTTCTTTTTGTTTTTTATAAATATTATCGTCATGATTGTCTGGGGATTCATAGACCATTATTTTTTTATTATTAAAAGCTTCCAATAAATATTCATATCCATTTTTGCCATTAATCAAAAAATTGTTTTTTGAGGATGTACATACATTTTCATTTTTAAAGAGTTCTTTTAATATTTCGCCTTCATCTAAAACTTGATCGTATGCTCTTTTTAACTCGTTATGATATTCCGAAAAATCATCTTTTGTATATCCTAGCCATCTTATTTTATTGTAAATAGTATCTTTATAATAGATTGTGTCATACTCTTCATTCGAAGATCTTTTTTCGTTATCGTCGATATAATCGCCTTCAATTTTGTTAGCTCTTGTATATTGAATTAGAGGATTATCACCATAATAATAATATTGAATGGCAGTAGTATCCTTTGTTATATTATTAATTTTTCTTCTACTAATAATAGATGAAGATAGTTGGGAATCATTTTTAAGTTCAAATAATAATTCAGTAACAGAATCAGTTTTAATATGCTTACTAAGTTTGTAACTATTACGACCCTCCCATTCTTTGATGTGATGTTTTATAGTATTTCCCTGCATATTTTGGATATCTTTATTGTAATATGCATACCCGTTCTTTCCTATAAAAGGGAGAAGTGTTTTATCGGATAAAAAATTAAGGTTGAATTCTTCTGCACTTGGTGAAGTCCTATAATTATTTATTAAAGTATCATTTTCTCCAATATTGTAGGAGTAATCCTCGTGGTGTCTTATAATTGGGAAATGACTGTGTTGTACATTGCAATTGAAATACTCTATTGATCCTTCGTCATAAATTTCTGAGTGATACATTTCGAAGTTCTGTAGAGTACCTATTTCATTAAAGTTTATTTTAAATTTATTTTCTTTATTATTAGTGAGTGATTTAAATGGATTTATCACAGTAATGCTACTTATGTTTAATAAATTTAGCTCTTTCATATCTAAAAAAACAGCAGTATCATTTGTTGAAATAGTTTCAAATCTTGTATTACCATCTATAGTTTTATTTATAGTTGAACAGGCAATGAATGCGATAGAGATAATTAAAATAGATATAGACTTATTCATTAGCTCCTAAAATGTTTAATTATTCCTTCTAAATTTAAAAATAAGAGAACTTTTGGTGTATGGAAAATTTTTGATCTTTCAATAAAATACCTTAACCATCTTATATCGTGTGTGTTAATGGCTTGTATTAATCGTTTTGCATGGTTCACATTAGTGGTTGCTCTACTTCCTAAATTAGCTCTTCCGTCACCTCTATTCCATACAAAAGTTGAATAAACACACAATTCTGCAACATTTAATACTTTTAACGAATCATCTTTGTAAAATTGATTTTCTGAATTATCATAGACTTTCATATACAACCTATTTTTTATTACATAATCTATAATTCTTTTCAAGTATTTTTGAGTAGATTGTGAATCATCACCCTGAAGAAGAGGTAAAGTTTTTCCAATAGTTATATTATAATCAAGAGAAATTGTATCCCAAACTTCTTTCTTAAAAGGATAAAACTCTTTCATTGCTAGTATTTTATGTTTACCTAATGCATTTTGTAAAACTGTTTTTTTTAACCCTGTGACATTTGCACTAGTTTCATTTATATAGTTTAACAAGCTGTTATAATTCGATCTCCCGCCTATGTCATATCCAAATCCAAAGGTTATGCCAGAGTTATTTTTTGTTGAAGACCAAGAAAAATCATATATTTTGAAGGTTGATTCATTTTTTTCTTTAATCACATATTTACCATTTATTTTTTTTGAAGCTCCATTAATAGTAAATGTTCCGTCACTAATTTCTTCATAACCAAAATTAGCTAAAGCAATTGCATTCAATTTTGTCTCTTGAGCAAGAGTTATAACTCCAGCTGATTTCAAGTGAGATAAATTATAGATGTTTGATTTGGCTGATGCTTTTCCTTTTGAATATGGAATGTGAGGTTTTTTTCCTATTCTATTAAAGTAACTTTTTGGATTCTCCCAATTAAAAGTTGTAGCAGCGTTGATAGGAAGATTTATAGTTGCAAAATAAGCCTCTTGTTTTGTAGACGCTATTGAATAAAATTCTTTTTCATAAGTCTTTTTATTAGCTGTTGTTTTTGTTAGACCTGACCTAAATAATTCTTCTAAAACAGGAGACTGTTGTTTGCTTCTTAATTCATTTGCAAGCTTAAACCATTCTTGGGTATTATCTTTTTCAAAAAAATTAATGAATGGATTATTATCTACGACAGCACTATTAACAGTAACTTTTGTATAGGGAGTTTTAGTAATATCTTCAATGTAAAAAGGTAATCTAAAAGCAATTTCAAAAGTCAAATTATCTAAATCTCCATCATATAGATAGTCACGTATTTCATTATATAAAATTCGATCTCTACTACCGTTATCACTTATTTGTGTTAAGGTATTTTGGATATCGGTTAATAGTGCAGCATCAAAAGGGTTACCTGTAATAAAATTAGGGATTACTTCATTCGTCATTACTCTATCGGTAGGCGTATTTTCTTCTCCTATTTCATTTTTAAATAGCGTTGCATATTCTGAGGTAGTAAAATTACTTCCATCAATACTGTAAAAAGGAATTTCCAAGTTTTCTTCCTGTAATTCAATGTTACCTCCATTTTCTTTTAGACCTAGTAATTTAAAAGTTTGTTTAAAAAGTTGTCTGCCAGAATCTTTTATAAGAGTGTTTGTATAAGAAATAAAGAAGACAAATTTATTAGCTAAAAAAGTGTCTTTGATTTTAGTTTCAATAATTTGTTTTTGAGCTGTGGTATATGCGATAGATAAAAAACATTCGGCTGGTGAATTACCTGTTAATCCAGTTAATAAAATAGGGTCATTTACTCTTATTTCTAATCCGTTTTTGGTATTTCCTGCATCACTAAATTGTATTTTGTGAACAGAAGTAATACTCTTATTTTTTTTATGATCATTATAAAGATTAATCCATTCTAAATAATCATTGGGTTCTCTTTTAGCTTTTTTTCCAGTATATTGTTTTTGTGCTCTATTATAAAAAAACGCTTCCCTGTATATATTTCTATTAAATTGATTTGATCTTTCTCCTTTATTAGGAATTCGATCTTTATTAAGATTTATACCCTTTGCTTTTATTGAATTAGCTGTTCTATAACTAAAACAAACTTCACCAATACTATCTATTGCTTTGCCTTGGGTGAGTTCACAACCAATACCTTTTGTTTCAGAAAAGATAGTGTTTCCCAAACCAGAAAGTGTGTTTTTATAAATGTTATTTATAGCTGTTTTATTTCTAGTTAAGTCGTTAGTTTTTCCTAATTCAATTAATGTTGGGGTTAGTTGATGTGTAATTTTTTCGATAGATAACTCATGCCTTTTATAGTTCAGGATTTGATCCTGAATTACTTTGTCATCACTATAATCAGAATATTCTAACCTAATATAAGATGAAACTGCATTTGTGTTATTGGCAACATAGGTTCGTAGCTCAATTTCTTTTTTCCAATTAGTATCATTATCTACTAATTTTTCATAACGTTGCTTATGTTCGTATGTTTTTTTATTTACCCAAGAAGCACCTAAATGATTTGTTTGTAAATGAAATAGTTCGTTATTATTTTTATTTGGTATTGCAATTTTAATCCTAAAATAATCATACTTAGAACCTTTTCGCCCTGTGAAACCTTCTTTTAGGATATGTATTGGCCAAACATTAATTGTAGTTGTTCCTTTTTTAAAGGATTTATAATCTGTTGATAAAGTTGGGCTATTACCCGTATTGGAAATTTTAATTTGAGAAAAACTTTTTCCCGATACATTAATATGTGGAGGGAGTCCATATTTATTTCGAATATCAATATAAACAGAGGTTCCTGTATTCAATTTACTTAAAAATAAATTATATCCATCCCTAAATCTTCTAACAACATTTCCATCTTTTGGGTTTTCTATTTTAAAGTTTTGCCTAAAAAATAACCCAAAGTAAGCAGCTGGATCAATATAATTAAGAATCTCTAATCTTTTAATTTCTTTATTAGCTTCTGTAGAAATAATAGAGATGTCAATTATATTTTCTAAAGTACGGGCTTCTTCTATAGTAGGGTTAAAGCCATTCTCTTCAAGCATTATTTCAAAACCAAATTCGGTACTACCTAAACCAATAGCAGCTCCTTTATTTATGTGTATTTGGTTGTAATCTTCTTTAGTAAAAAAAGAATCTATTTTAGTATTAGTATCCGTATTATTCGAAATAATTTCAAAACTATCTTTAAATTTATTTCTTCTTATTAGTGGAGATAATTCTCCATCATTTATAACTCCTTTATTTAAGGCTTCTAAAACTTTATTTTCTTTTGACTCTTTGATTTCTCCTGTATTTTCAAAGTAGCTGCTTTTTTTAATACCTCGATAAATAAAATATTTAACTTTTGGTATTCCTAAAAATTCGGCATAATTTATAAATGGCTTTAAAATTAGGTTTACTAAATCAGGGTCACTAGTATTTGAGACAACAATCTCTCCTTCCATAGGAGAGTAAATCTTTTTATCTTGTATAGATAATTTAGATGTTACTCTATATTGAGTATCTTCTTTTAAATCTACAGGTCCATATGCTTGAGTATTTGTTTGCACTTGCATATCAGAAGAGGATATGTAAAAACTTATTTTGCCTTTTTTTGCCATTTTAATAATTATTTCGAATACATTTAATATTTTTGTTTATTAATTCTTAAAAAAGAAACTGTATAAATCTGTATGTAATTTTTTAAATTATTTTATAATCATTTTACCAAATACTTGACGAGTTTTACCAATAGCTTTGGTGTAAAATGTAGTATTACTAGCTTTTATTAATGTATTTGGACAAAAATTGACACTGCTTTTTTTACCTCCTACCTCATCGTCAAAAATAGGAGTGCTCACTTGATTTCCTTGGTCATCAATTATAGTATGGTTCAACGTATATTCTCCGTGATCCATTGTGATAAGTTTATCCGATAGCTCCGTCATATTAATGGAAGAAAACAAGTGTAGTTTTCCATCGATTAGCGTAGGACAAAAAGAGCCAATTTGTTGCTCCCTATTTTTAAATCGTTGACTATATTCAAAATAAGACTCGTAAAGGAGTTCGCCTGTTACATTGAATTTAACTACTATGGCTGGGCCATTAAAATATTCGTAATCATATTCAAAAGATTTACCGGGTATTGCCGTGGCATCTTCTTTATACCGATCTCCAATAAGGTAAATATCGTTTTGGTCTACAATAACATTTTTAAGCGTTAAATTGGTAAACCCCTTTCCTAAAAACTTTTTTGATACCTCTTTGGTCCAAGCATGTTTTATGAGTGTTTTTTGAGTTGTAATATCGTATAAAAAGGCATACTTGCTTTTTCTATCGGTATTTGCAACAGCCCCTTTCCATAGGTCGGTGGCAAAACCTGACATCATAGGTCCTTTGGTGGTTTCTATAATTTTTGATGTAATTACAAAAAAATCATCTTTAGGCAATTCATTTGCTGTTACTTCTTGATTGGTTTGTAATGATACAATAACTGTTTTTGGAGTAGTTTTGTTTTTATCAACGGTTTTAACAAGCAAGCCTTTTTTATCATTGGTTAGGTATAAGACTTCGTCATATGCTTTTTTACTTTTGTAATTAAGAGTAACGTCTTTTTTTTCAAGCTCATTAAGGGTATTGGCATCAAATAAGTGAAAAGTAAGTTGCTCTTGGCCTTTTTTTATTTGTGGTAAATGGGCTACTACACCAATATTTTGATTGTCTTCGGAAACCGCAAACAGAAAATCTCCAGAGTTCGAAGTTTTTTCAATAGGAAAACTTACCAACGTTTTAGGTGCACTAATTTCAGATTGCCCAAAAGTATATACTTGTACAAATAGGGTGTTACTTTTTCCTTTTACGGGTAAATACGAAAAAATAAGGAGCTGATTGGCGGTGCTAAGGGTGTTTAAATAAATAGCCTCCTTAGCATCAAGTATTGGTAATGCTACTTTAGTATCGGCAATAATTTTGCAAGTAGGATCAAAGGATTGTATGTAAATGTGGTTCCCAAAGGTTTTATTTGGAATAGGTTCCACACTATAAGTAACAAAACCTTGATCAGATGCTAAACCCAGTTTAGGGTTTAGCATTCCAATACTGGTAGTGTTGTAATATTGAGACCACTCAAAGCTTGGTTTTTCCTGTGCCGTACTAGTAAAAATAGCACTAAAAAGGAAGAATGCAAGGAGTTGGTAAATTTTTGTATGTTGTGTTTTCATTAATTTAAAATTCGTTATCTAGGCAATTAATTCACTAGTTGAAATTAGCATTGTATTCATCAACAATTTTTAAAATACTGAGCATGCCATATCCTTTTTCTTTATTTTTAATTTTTGTAGCTAGTTCAGGATAATCTTTCATGTAATTACTAACCACTTTTTTAAAGCCTAAGATCATTTTTGGTGATGCAAATTTTAAGACCTCACCAGTTTCTTTAATGGCAATGATTTCGGTTTGTAATCGTTTTCCATCAATATCTATAGCCACTTCGGTATTCCCTTTTTTTGCTACAGTGGCTTGAGCTAAATCTTCGGTAACATATTGGAAATATTCAAAAAGGTTTATTTTCCCTTGGACAGATTGGTGTATAAAAACTTTTGTTTTTCCAGTTAGCCCTTCATAAGGAATAGATTCATAGTAATCGTTTAATATTTTATAGGCATTTAGATCCTTAGGGCCATATTTTGTGGGTTTTTTATCTTCTTTTTTAGTATAAAATTTAACCGTTCTTTGGCTAGCTATTTTACCTTTTCGTTTGATAAAACCTTCTATTTTTTCACCTTTTTTTGTAATTACAAACCCCGGGAGTCTTTCCCCAATATCATTGGGAATATTGGCATCTTGCGCGATTACAGTAAAAAATGAAATAAGACAAAGCAATACCGATGTTATATAGTTTTTCATGATTGTCTTTTTATTTAATTACACAACTCCAATACAAAGTTCCCGTTAATGATACTTCCTTCAGCCCCATCTGCGGTAACATTTCCTGATAATTGATTTGTAAGTGCATCAAGTGCTGTAATGGTTAATGTGCCACAAGCAAGTTCTACTTCGGTACCATTAGCGCTTATTCTATTAAAATTTAAGGCTTGTCCAACTCCATTAAATTCATCAGTAAAAGTGATTGTTTGAGGAACATCTAACGTTGATAATTGAAATATTACAGTATCGTCTGTTCCTTCAAAATCAGGAAAAGCACAGCTGCCTCCAATTACTTCTTTTACATGAATACTACAAAAAAATTGTTCTACATTAGCAATAGTTTGAGCTCTGTAGCTCCCTCCTTGCACCGTAAAATCAGCACCTCTAAAGCTTCCTTGAGCTACTTGGTCAATAAGTGCTGGTGCGTTACAATTGGCATTGCTGCTTCCATTGCCGGAATCGTCGTCGGAACTACATGCAAATAAGGTTAAACTTGAGGCAATGGCGAGTAATTTAGTTTTGGTAAGTGAAATAGTCATTGGTTAAATTTTTATCAATTTTGGTTTATATTCATTTTAAAAATGGACATACATTTCCTACTTCGAAAAAGTATTTTTTTCGAAAAATTGTTGCTAATTCCTCTAACTGGATTTAATATTTAGAGGCATTAGTCGCATTAAGACTATTTTAAAAAAAGGGGGGGTAAAAATAGCTGTGTTTGTCTATTTTTAAAATTACTAATTTTTTAAACGGTTGCTTAATTTTTTTTAGTTGAGAGGGAATTATAATTTTTTTTAGGCTACTTACCAAAAGGTTGGTTTTGTATGAATAAAGGGATAAGCAATGTATTGTGATTTTTTTAGTAAGAATAAACGTTCATAATTACATTAAATAGCTTAAATAGAGTTTATTTATTTTTGTTATACTTAAGTGTCTTTATATCAGATGTTTGAAATGTATTTTTTGATTTTTGTATAAAAAAATGTTAATGCTTATTTATTTCTGAAATAGTAAGTTGATAAAAAATTATTAAATAATAATTGCATTTTTATATGATAATCTAGCTTCTTTTTTGAAACAAACAAGGGTGTTTTATAATACAAATTTAATAGAAACTTAGGCGGTTATTAGCAGACACCCGATTTAATATAAAACTGAGGAGAAAGAGCATCTTATTTTTTAGAAATGATATAAGTATTATTAAAAACAGCACAACTAAATATGTCGACATTAAAAAAAATAGCATTTCATGGGATTGAACAATCGGATTTTTCTAATGAAACTGCATCGAATTATTTTATAGCAACTACTACAAAAGGGAGCTATGACATTGCGTTGAACCGAAGTAAATCATTAGAAAAAATTATTGAAATAGCCTCTGATGATTTAATTGAAATGGAATTTGAAAATGGGTTTATTCGGGTAATGACTGCCGATCAAATTGCTAAAGAATTCCCGGGCAGAAAAACTAGAAGTTTACAAGACGGAGTGACCACCGATGTAATTAATCTGCCTAATTATATTGACGAAGAAATACAGTCGAGAGGGGTATTAAAAAATATTTTAAAGCGGTTAAAAATTATTACGATTGATGAGCAATTATCAAGCCTGTCGGCTAGGGTATTAACTCAAAAAATAGAATCCAAATTAATTGTTAGCGAAGGCTTATTTTATTGTTTTAATGATCCTAATTTAATCGAAGGTCCTGTTGTAAATTTAGAAATAAACAAGCCAATATTACTTTTTTTACACGGTACGGCTTCCAATACTTTTGGAAGTTTTGGTGGTTTTGTTAGCCAAGGAGTAGCTTCTCAGGCATGGACAAAATTAAAGGAAAAATATGAAGACCAGATTATTACTTATGAGCATAAAACCTTATCCAAAAGTCCACTTGAAAATGTAGTTAATTTATTAGAAAATTTACCTAATAATACTAGTTTGGATATAGTTTCGCACTCAAGAGGTGGTTTGGTTGGTGAAATTTTGGCACGCTATAATTCATTAACCAATGAGGCTTTTTCAAGTATCGAATTAAGTTTTTTTGAAACATTAGATAGAACAGACGATTTAAAAAATGCACAACAAATTAATGCATTACTGAAAAGTAAAAATATTAATGTAAATAAATTTGTAAGAGTGGCTTGTCCAGCCTCGGGAACCACATTGGCATCCAAACGATTGGATCATTATTTCACAGTGCTGTTAAATTTAATTGGACTAATTCCTGGCTTGCAAACAAGTAATTTATATGCCTATGTAAAATCATTTTTATTAGCTTTTGTTCAGAAAAAAGAAGACATTAAAATTTTACCAGGCTTAGAATCCATGATGCCTAGTTCGCCATTGATTCGAGTGCTTAATAATGCTTCATTAACTGTAAAGTCGGAATTATATGTAATTTCGGGCGATGTTAAATATCACGGAATTTTGCACTCACTATCCGTTATGTTAACAGATGTATTTTTTAGAACACAACATGATTTTGTAGTAAACACCGCTTCGATGTTTGGAGGTGCGCCACGATCAAAAATGTACTATACCTTTAATAGTAATAAAGATATTAGTCATTTTAATTATTTTTTCAATAAATCATCTCAAGGTTATATAGCATCGGCATTATTAGGAAATCCCACGGCGTTTAAAAAACTAACTCAAGAAAATATAAATTCCTTTAAAAGTGATGGCGTGCGTGGTATATTGGACGCCGTTTCAAATGAGGTCAGCTTTACAAATAATAAACCCATAGTGTATGTAGTACCGGGTATTATGGGAAGTAAACTTAAAGCGGACGGAGACCAAATTTGGGTAAACCCTTTTCGCCTAGTTGTGGGCGGCTTATCGCGAATAAAAAATAATGCTACTGATGTAGAAGCTTATGGCTTAATGGGATCTGCTTATAAAAGTTTATTAAAAGAACTACATGAAAAAAACAATGTAGTTCCTTTTCCTTTTGATTGGCGAAAATCAATTATTGAAGCGGCACATAAATTAGCTGCCGATTTACAAATTCGTTTACAACAAACAACGCAACCTATTCGAATTATTGCACATTCTATGGGGGGCTTAGTGGTACATGCATTGTATAGTTTGCCCGAATATCATGGGTTATGGGAGCAATTGGTATCGCGTAATGGAGCGCGCGTATTATTTTTAGGTTCGCCATTAAAGGGATCTCACATGATTCCTTCATTATTTATGAAGAAGAATAAACCATTTAAAATTCTTCATTATATGGATTTAAAAAATTCAGCCAAGGAGGTACTTCATATTATAAAAGAATTCCAAGGTTTGTTAGAATTGTTACCAACAGATGCTGAACATGCTTATTTTGAAGCTGGAATATGGGATAAATTAATGAAAAGTGAAAAAAACTTTGTAAAACCACCCGAAGCATTATTATCAAAGGCAAGTAAACTTTATGAGTTATTTAAACAAAAACCAATAGCTGGCGAAGCTTTAGTTTATGTGGCAGGTAAAGAACGCCTAACACCAAGTAAGTTAAATTTTGAAAGCGGAAAGGCGCAACTTATTGGAACAACTCGTGGCGATGGGAGTGTTACCTGGAATTCGGGTATACCCGATGCCTTGCACGATAGTACATGGTATATGAATACTACACATGGAAAACTATGTGATGATGAAAAACATTTTCCGGCATTGATGGAATTGTTAGAAAAAGGAAACACAAATTTACTTTCTAAAAGTCCGATTCTTGTACGTGGCGAGGTGGATGAAATACCAATGCCAGAAGAAGAGCCTTTGTTAATGGTTACACATCAGGATACCTTAGAAAAGGCAATAATGGGCATAGACCATTTTCCAGATGTTGAAGAACCTAATACAATGATAAATGTTGAAATATGTCATGGCGATTTAGGGAATGCGAAGCACCCAGTTGCCGTGGGGCACCATATAAATGATCCAATTGTGAGTGCCGAAAGTGTGGTGGACTATTATATGAATTACCGCCTATCTAAAAATAAAGCAGTAAATGTATACCCAGGACCATTAGAAACATCATTAGTAATGTTCAATGATTCGCCAACCTTATTTCAAGGTGCCATCATTATTGGTTTAGGAGAGTATGGAGTGTTAAATGAAGGAAATTTAACAAAAAGTGTTACCAATGCCATGTTGGATTATGCCGTAACACATGCAAATAGAAATTGTGAAAACCCCAATGAAATTTTTGGTATTGGAGTAAGTATGCTACTTATAGGAAGTGATTATAGTGGATTGCCAGTAAAAAATTCAATGCGCGCCATACTCCGAGGAATTGCTTTTGCAAATAAAAAATTGGTTGCAATGAATGATGCAGATATTCATATTATTAATAGCATTGAGTTTATGGAGATTTATGAAGATCGTGCTATTCATGCGATGCATGAGTTACATAAAATTAAAAAAGAACCTTCTTTTGATGAGATAATTCATATTAGTGATCCGTATATTAAAAAAGTATCGGGAAGAAGAAAACGTATACCCGGAGATCAGTCTTCGGTGTGGTGGCATCGTATAAAAGTTGAAGGAGCTAAACGAGGCGGAGTTGATAAAGAAACAGGGTGTACCAATGCTCCTTTAAAATTTGTTTCGTTAACGGATAAGGCTAGAGCCGAAGAAGAAATTAAACCTACACAGCGTATCTTAATTGATAAATTAATTTCGGCATCGGTGCAAAATAACGAATGGAATGAAGAAAAAGCACGAACCTTATTTAATTTGTTGATCCCTAATAATTTTAGAGATTATACGACCGATAATAAAAATATCTTGTTCATTTTGGATGAGAATTCGGCACAATACCCGTGGGAGATTTTACATTTACCCAACTCTAAAAGCAATAAACCTTTGGTAACCCAAATTGGATTTATAAGGCAATTGGTCACTAAAAATTATTCCTCCATAAATGCGGTTGTAGAAAACTCTATTTTGGTGGTAGGAAATCCAAAAAATCCAATCTCATTTTTACCTGGAGCCGAGGATGAGGCGCACAGCGTTTCTGAAATTTTTCAAAACCATTCCTTTGAGGTAAATAAATCAATAAATGAAGATGGGGTGGCTATTATTAATAAACTTTTAGGAGGGAATAATTATAAGATTATTCATTTTGCAGGTCATGGTATTATTGGTAAAGTGCCTGCCGAAACAGGCGTGGTATTAGATAATGGGATTTTAATTACTGCAGTAGAAATTGATGCCTTACCCAAAACGCCTGAATTTGCATTTATCAATTGTTGTTATTTAGGAAAAACAGAGGTAATAACGCAGGAGTTTAATAAGTTAGCGGCAAATGTAGGCACACAGTTTATTCAAAAAGGAGTAAAGGCTGTTGTGGCTGCAGGTTGGGCAGTTGATGATGGGGCTGCTAAACATTTTGCAGAGGTATTGTACCATTCGCTTTTGTCGGGAGAAACCTTTGGAGAATCTGTTCAAAATGCACGTTTATCAACGTATGATACCTACCCATCAAGTAATACCTGGGCAGCGTATCAATGTTATGGCGATCCGTTTTACAGGCTTACCGATGAGCAACGAGTGAATAAGAAAGCAAAAATAACATTTGTTGATCCGGTCGAAGTAATTGTCGAAATTAATAATTTAACCAGTCAGGCAGAACCAGCTTCTAGCCGAGATCGAAAAAATTTAAGCGAACAACTAGGTGCTATTATTACTCAAATTCCTCAAAAATGGTTGGGTAAATCAAAAATAGTAGAAGCCATTGCCAATTGTTATTACGAGTTAAATCTGTACGAAAATGCCATGGAATACTTTGGTAAACTTGGAGATCTTATTGATGGAAATACAAGTTTGGAAAGTATGTTACGAATGGCGAATATTCAAACAAAAATTTCGGTAAAACAATTAAAAAATCCTGAGTTGTTAACCCAAACACAAAAAAAACATGCCAGTATTACTATTCTGAATTCTGAAAAAATTATTGAAAACCTAATTAATTTAGGTGAAAATAGTAGACGTTATGGTGTGTTAGGAGGGCATTTTAAGCGAAAATGTATGGTTGGCATTCATGTCGATGAATTGTTAAAAAGTGGAAAAGGGGATTTTGTAGGGAATACCGAGTTTGATTTTATAAAAGGATGTTTATTAAAATCAATAGCATCTTACCATAAAGCAAGTCTTTTTATTATAGCACAACAGCAAGATTATTACGCGGTTTTAAATTGGGCAACTTTAGAAGTAATGTATAAATTGTATGATGGAAATAGAAAAAACGAATTAGCTAAAGCAGAAGAAAGAATACATCAATTAGAAATGGAATTTGAAAATGGTCCACGAATTTCTCGTTCTTTTTGGTATCAAATATTTCCGGCAGCAATTGAAATTTATAAGCTATTAACAATAAATAATGACGAAAAACGCGAAGCTTGTTTAAATAAATTGATTGCAATTTATAATATGAATTGGGCCAAAGGTGGATCTGTTCGAAAGGCCGAAAACACCATTGGACATCTCGATTTTTTAATCATAATGCTACAACGTAGATTAAAATTTAAACTATCGGCGACAAAAAAGAAAAATATAGAAGCAACTATTGATTCGTATACGTTTTTAAAGAAAAAATTAACACAGGTTTTAATTAGTAAAGTTTAAAAAATGGGGAATCAAGTTTTTATAAGCTACAGTAAAAAAGATAGCCATTTTTTAGATGAGTTACGAGTGCATTTAAGTTATTTGGAGCGAGAGTATAAATTTGAAATTTGGGAAGATTCTAAAATTCAAGCAGGCGATGATTGGCGAAAGGAAATCTATGATGCTATTGAAAAAACAAGTATCGCTATATTATTAGTAAGTGCAAATTTTATAGCTTCAGATTTTATAAATAGTGAAGAACTGCCTGCGTTACTTGAAATAGCCGAAAATAAAGGCACTAAAATATTTTCTGTTATACTAAGTCATTGCATGTTTTCAGATATTGATTCCATAGCTAGACTGCAAAGTTTAAATCCACCTAATCAGCCTGTAATTGAAATGAATACAGCGGAGCGAGATGCTTTTTATATGAAAGTAACCCAACAGATTAAAAAAGTATTGGTCGCCCAGCGTAGTTTACCAAAAATTAAAAAAAAAACCGTAAAGGAATTATCTAATTTAGAGTTAGCATTTTTAAAAATTAATGTAGTTCATTTGCTTTACAAAGGTGCTAAGAGCATGACTATTTCTGATATCCAAAAAACATTGGAAATTGAAAAACGTAAAATTCTAGTGCAAATAATTAAAGAATTAATTACTGAAGAAATACTGCTAAAAGAGAAAGATATTAGTGGAGTCTGTTATTTTTTAAGTGTAAAAGGAATAAAAGTATGCTCAAGCTACATTAAAATGTAATGTACTTGTGTTGAGATTTACTTTGATCCTCCTGTTTTACGTCCTGAGCTAGACGGTACAAAGCAAACCTCATTTAAGTACACCATACTTAATGAAAATTGTTTTCGAACACAGTCCGATCCAATATGGAAAATTAGCTCTAACATAAAATAAAATTTAAAAAATAAATTGACATATTGTTAAAATATAACGCAAATATAAAGCCAAAATAACAGATATGGCAATTAAAGTTGATTAAAATAATTATATATCATTTTTTTGTAAAAATAGGCATTAAATAGTTTTGTGTTTGTTGGAGTGTTTTTCTGTACTAAAGCCTATTAATGAAAAGGCTTGGTAACCCATTGTGTACTAGGTGTAAAATGTATGCTTTAGCTAAACGGAAGATGATTCGATATAATATGTTTGTTTTATCATTAAAATCAGTAATTATTTTATGAATTAAAACCGGTTTATAAATCATAGAATAACGTAAATTAGATTGCATATTAACCACTTAGTTATGAAAACAATACGATACCGCTCCCGAGGGCAAGAAGTTTATTTTTTAGAAGAAATTTTACAAAAATTAGGTTATGATGTTTATGTCTCAAATTATTTCGGGAAGGATTCTCATGCAGCAATACTCGATTTTCAACAAAAAAACAGACTGGTAGCAGACGGAATAGTAGGGCTAAAAACTTGGTCAAAACTTATTGAAAAGGAAAAAGAGCTTGTCGTTTTTAATAACAAATTACTGTCGGAAAAAGATATTGTTGATTTTGCAAATACATATGATTTGGAAGTCCCTGTAGTTAAGGCAGTCAATGAAATAGAAAGTAGTGGTAAAGGTTTTTTAGTGTATGGTAGACCTCGAATTTTGTTTGAGGGGCATGTTTTTTGGAGGCAGTTAAAAGAAAAAGGATTAAACCCATCCGATTTTTTAGAAGAAAGAACAAAGGATGTATTGTATTCTCGATGGACAAAAAAACATTATAAAGGTGGAGCAGGAGAGTATACGCGTTTAGAAAAAGCAGCAGGAATGTCCGATATTCCAGCGGTACATGATGCTGCATATGCATCTGCTTCGTGGGGAGCTTTTCAAATAATGGGCTATCATTATAAAACCTTAGGTTATGCATCTGTAGATCATTTTGTATCTGAAATGTACGAACATGAGCGAGAGCATTTAAAAGCCTTTGGGAAATTCATAAAAGTAACCAAATTTAAAGGGAAGTCATTACTTGATTGGGCACGTATCAAAAATTGGGAAAAATTTGCTGAAGGATATAACGGTAGTGGATACCGACAAAATAAATACGATGAAAAATTACAAAAGGCGTATTTAAGATATAAAGACTTGTAATTTATTCACTATACAAACAAAATTTGTCAGCACTATTAGTAATTACAATACTAATTACTAATAGTACTCCTAAAAGTTTTTTTGGAAGTTTTTTTATAAAATGATGTGCTTATTAACTTGAATATCAAGATAAATTCATTCAACTTTCAAAATTGGCAATTCGAGTGATTTTTGATAGAAAATTATATCAAGAAAGGCAGTTTTGATACAAAAAAATGATTCTCGATAAAAATTCTTACTGAATTAGACTACCATTGACATGTTTTTCTTATTCCAAACTCACGTTTAATAGAATAGCATACTATGTTTAATCGACAACAAACGACTACAAATGGAAGTAAACTTTTACAAACCAGCTAAACGTTTATGGTCATACTATGTTTGCCCTGTTGGTAATCATAAGGTTACTGTAATTTAAATCATAGTATAATGAGTTCATTAAAAAATAGAGTACAGTTAATTGGAAACTTAGGTCAAGCACCAGAAATCATAAACCTAAGTAGTGGTAAAAAGCTAGCTAAGTTTAGTATGGCTACTAATGAAAAATTCAAAAATACCCACGGAGAAGTTATAACGGAAACACAATGGCACAATATTGTAGCATGGGGAAAAACAGTAGACATTATTGAAAAATACCTTGATAAAGGAAAAGAAGTAGCCGTAGAAGGAAAGCTAACTAATAGAAGTTACGAAACTAACGAAGGAGAAAAAAGATACATTACAGAAATTGTGATTAATGAATTACAACTTTTGGGAGGGAAGTAATTGTATCATACTATTTAAGTAAATATTCTTACATAAATAGTAATAAGCTACATATTTAAGTATAAACTTACTTTAATTTTAATTAATTGATAATCAATATATAATTGTAATTCAATAAGTTTAACTAATTAATTTTTAACCATTTAAATAAACACAATGAAACACATTAAAATCGTATTCGCTTTATTAGTAACATTTCTATCAATAAATTGTATTTGGGCACAATCTAGTAGACCCTCTATACAAGGCCCTAACTCAGGTGTTTTTGGAGAAACAAACAGGCACTTAGTAATTTCGAGAAGTCCATTTGTGGTTGTGCAAATTACAGGAGGAGTATTTGAAGGTACAAATCAATCTGAAAAAACTTTTGGTTTAGAAAACACGAGTGATTTGCTTATTGATGTTACGTGGAATGATTGTTCGGTATTACCTTCTGGAGGGACCCAAGCTAAAATTATAGCTTATGCGGTAAGTAATGCTTCTGGTTCTAACCCCGTTGTAAGTCCAACATATAACGTTTCGGTTAGCGTATTACAAGATGGAGCTTATTGTCAAGGGAAAAGGCAAAATTTACAATTCATAACCTCTTTTTTAAGAGGAACAGGTCGATTTACCTGCGAAGCAATTGAACAAGCGGTTTCATTCCAAGACCCATGTGATGTGTGTAATATTGAAGCGCCATCGGAATGTGACCCTTGTACTGTAGCTCAACAAGAAATAGATGACTTGGTAGTAAATGATTCACTTTCACTACTAGAAAAATGTAATAGAATTATAGCAATCATTAATGCTAACCCTAGTTGCGATTTAAAATTCACTTTGCCAAGTGCAAGTAACTGCCCGTAGTGCTAAATCATATCAAATAATTTGATGTTGTATACCTAAGTTAGGTTTAATCTAATGTATACAAATAAAATAGGATGACTAATTTTTTAGTCATCCTATTTTATTTGTTATAACTACCAATTATATTTACACATAGTTAAATTGCTACATAGTTGCATAAATCATGTTAAAATTGATTATTATTTAAAAATTTTACTTAAATATTGAATATTGTGCAATAAATGATTAAAAAAGAGTAACAAATAATTTTTGTGGTATTGGCGAAAGTCAAGTATAGATATATTGCAAAACAATTAATCTTTAAATCCCCAGAATTATGATTACTAATAAAGTGAAAAGTCTTTTAAAGTTTTTTTTATGTGCATTATTCATTTGTTCTTGCTCTACAGATGATACAGAACTACAGGAAGAGAAAAATCTAAATGGCACAATTAAAGAATTTAAACAGCAGGCAAACAATACTACAACACTACAATGGAACGGTCAACCCGGAAGTCTAGCAGGAGCTTTAATTAATGCCGTAAAAAGAGTAGGTAATGGAGGAACGGTTTTTTTACCTAAAAGAGTCTATAAAACCGATCGAGCTATTATATTACCTAACATTAAAGTTGCCATAAAAGGGAGCGGGAGGAATAATACACGCATCGAGGCCACTAAAAAAGTGCAAACAGCCGGGCTTATTGTAACGGGTGCAAATGGAACGTCATTTGAAAATTTTACCGTTGATTGGAAGGGACTAAATAATGCATCATGTGCTATTAGCAGTAATGGAAAAAATTATGTAAAAGCAATAAATATGCGTTTTGCAAATGCAGGTTACGGGTTTGGAACTCCAGATAATGGTACCGGTTTACCCATTAATGGTTTGTATGCTTTTAATTGCGAATTTATAAACTGTTTACGTGGAATTGCTTTTGTAAGATATTTTAGTAAAAAGCCAGTTTGGAAAATTAATAGAGCAATTATTGATAAATGTCAATTTAAAGGAAATCAAGTTGTAGGAATTAGTATTGACTCTGGTAACGATGGTAGTGACGGAAGGTTTAATTTAAGAAATCAAAACCGAGCAGCCCAAGCTAAACAAGTAGTTACTGATATGGATGGCATGCAAATTAAACGATGCTATTTTGGAAAAGCCCATAATTTTAATATTGCCATAGCGAAATCAAAAAACATAAGCATTTTTGGTAATACACTTGAAGGAACTACAGGTAAAGGTAGTTTTACAGAAGCTATTAATATTGAACATGAATCAAGTAATATTAATATAAATGGGAACAAAATAAAAAATTATGCAAAAGGGAATACATCTCATGCTTATATTTCAATGGTTTCATTTAGGGATTATGGTAATAAACCTTTGTTTGAAAATGGAGTAAAACAAATTTATATTAATGGTAATACTTTTGAAGGAAATTGTGTGTTAGGAATAACGGGAGAAGAAACTAATGGCATTACAATTAGAGGGAATAAATTTAATTCACCTAGTCCAACCAGTCACCATATTAACCTATTTAGATCACATCGTGGCAATAAAAATACATTTATAAAAGATAATACCAATACGCCAAATTGGAAGATACGATTGATGCCATTTAGATAATTGATTTTTGTTGTATTTATGAGCTTTATACAACAGAATGAGAACTCAATTTATAGATAAAAAGTTTTTAATAAGATTATTCAATGAGTTAAAAATTAATAAATGAATATTGATCGGTTAATCGTTCAATTTTATCTGATAGCGAGGCCATAAATTTTTTATGAGCTTCGCTATTTTTGTTAAAAGGTTTATGGTGTAATCCACGTTGTATTTCAGCTACTTGTTTTAAAGTTTTCTGTGTTTCACTTTCGTGAAGCCAAGTTTGCTGAAAATGTTCCCAAATAAAATCAATAGCAGTTTCATTCGGGTGTATTAAATCGGGTTTGTAAAAGCGATAATCGCGTAAACAATCTATAACCAATTCATAAGCAGGGTAATAATAAGTGTTTGCTTCTTTTTTTTCAATTTGATGTATAGCCGTAAGTAAATGTGCTTTGCTTTGGTTATTTTCTATAATACCATCTTTAATATGTCGTACCGGCGAAACCGTAAATATAACACTGGCTTTAGGGTTTATTTTTTGTAAAGCCTCAATAGAGCCTGTAATAGCATGTCGTATATCAGTTACTTGAGTTAACTTTTTGTTGAATTCCTTTTGAGGAATTTTATGACAATTAGCTACTATTTGTTGTTGCCGTTCATACCCCCAAGCGGTACCATAGGTAATTAATATGTGGCTAGTGTTTTTTAAAAAATTATGTGTGTCTTTTAAAAGTGAATTTAACTGATTAAGACACTCTTTTTGATTGCTATGACTTAGTTGCGAATGTACTTCAAAACAATGCCATTGTTCATTATGGTAAAAAAGATCACTTTCTGTAAAATATTTTTGATGCGCAATACGAAGTAATAAGTTTGAAATAGCCTCAGGATGAAAAATAATTCCGAAAGGGTTTATAAAAGTTGTAAACTTATGATAAGTCAATTTTTCACCAATATTTTCAACAAAACAAGAGCCCATTAAGAACAATTTCGAAGTATAGTTTATACTTAAATTCTGTTTTTTATGGGGTATAATGGTAAAAAGATGATTCATTTACATGTTGTAATTGATTACTATTTGTGTTTTTATAAACGGTCTTGGTATTGAAAATAAAATTACTCACTTTAATAGATATTCAATAATTAATAGCTATTAAATTTTATTTTTTAACTAACCACGCAACCTTTTATTGTAAGTAGCATCTATATGGTAATAAACAATAATTAGTGTGGATTGGTTTTTACGTCTTTTTTTTGGGGGAATAATCGATTGTAAAAAAATCTAAACATAAACATGCAATACATGAAAAACTGTATTGCATGTTTTAAAAAATATTAAGACAAGAAATTCAACAACATAAACACGATTAACTAAAAACAGAAGTCATGAAAAATGTTATTAAAATAGCGGTATTTTTATTAGTACTTGTGAGTTGCGAAAAGGTTTTTGAAATTCAAAAATGCAGTGATAATCCTTTAGAAGAAATTTCGGTATTAAAACAATTAGTAGCTAATGAAGAGGCGCAGGATCCAGGGGAATCAAATGGATTAGAAATTATTCAATATACTTATCAAAATCAAATAGTGTATTTGGTAAATGATTGTATAAACAATTGTGCCGATGCACTAACAGTTGTGTATGATTGCGATGAAAATATAATTTGTGAATTTGGTGGAATTGTAGGTTTAAATACTTGTCCAGATTTTGAAACTGAAGCAACCAATAGTAAAGTCTTATTTTCAACACGAAGTGGAGGAGATAAATGTGATAAAAAAGTAATTGTTAGTAAAGAGTTATTTGATAATTCCAAAACAGATGTAATTGAAAATGCGGTTATCAATGGTGATTGTTTAGATATTACATTTAGTCTTTTAAGCACCCAGGACCGTATTGATGATGTTGATCTTATTGATTCTGGAGCTATATTGGAAAGCTTTCCTATACAGCGAAATTTAAAATTTACAATCAAAGAAAATTTTACAAAGCCTACAGTTGTAAAGGCGACCACATCGTTTGATATTTCATTTTTGGTAAACCCAGGTGAAACCGTGATTTTAAATTTAGAAAATTTTGAAACTCCTATTCGATACACAAGAGGAGAAGCGTGTTCTAGTTGCGAATTAACCCAAGAAGAAGAGCTTGAAATATTGAAAAAAATGTTTGCAGAAATTGAAGCACTTGCTGAAAGTGTAGTTTGCGAAAATGCCGAAGAATGGGAGTATACTCCTGTAGGAAGTAAAGCTTGTGGAGGGCCTGCTGGGTTTATAGCCTATTCAACAAAAATTGATGTAGCGTCTTTTTTAGAAAAAGTTAAAAGTTACACTAAGTCCGAAGATGATTTTAATAAAAAATGGGGTATTGTTTCTACTTGCGATATATTATTACCTCCTAATGGAATTGCTTGTGATGAAGGAAAAGCAATTTTACTTTTCTATACCACCTTTGATAAACAATAGTAACCACCTTGTAATTTGTAATTAAGAGAAAGCGATTGAGTAATAATTGAGTAAATTGTTGATGTGTAAAAGGACTGCTTTAAAAAGGCAGTCTTTTTTTGTCAAAATCACAAACTTTCGGGGTCCCAAAACTTAGTTTTAAAATCTAAAATTTGATCATTTTCAACGTCAATGCCTTCGCTTTCTAGTAGTTGCTGCATTAGATTAGTTCCTGGAAAATGGTGTTTGCCAGTTAGTATGCCTAGTCTGTTAACTACTCTATGAGCAGGAACATCTAAACGAGTATGTGCAGCATTCATTGCCCAGCCAACCATACGCGAACTTTTGGATGCGCCTAAATATTTAGCTATAGCCCCATAGGTAGTTACCCTTCCGTAAGGAACAAGGACTACAACTTGGTATACGCGTTCAAAAAAATTCAGGGTATTTGGTTGGTATTTCATATTTAAATTAGTTCATTCTAAATACAATATTTTAACCTGCTTTTACATTACGAAGTTCTACATAAAGCAAGTTTAATGATTGCTACTATTCTGCCAATACACGTATAAAAGTAACTACCATTAAAATTCCCATAAGCATAGCCATAAAATAATTAGATTTTTGGGCAAAGCGTTCTTCCTTAATTTGAATTTTCACAAAGGAAATAGCATATATATAAAGCATCATAAATGTTCCTGCAGAAGCGGCTATAATAAAACTCCAAATGGTAGCTAAATCATATTCTACAGTCCCTTTTAAATTTAATGCTGCTCCCACCATACAAAAGTATGGGATGGGCAATATGTTAAAAGCAGAAATCATAGCACCTTTAAAAAAACTGCGCAGTATACCATGTTCTGATAGTTTTACCTTTTTTTGCTTAGACCTTTGTCTGGCTTTGGCAAAAAAGTAAATACCTAAAAGTAAAAACACTACTACACCAGCACGTAAAATCATATTGTACATCCAACGATCGTCAAATATATAGCGAGCTAATTGAATAGCGATTAATGCTTGTAAAAGTACAACAACCGATGCCCCAAAAGCGACAAGAATACCACTGCGTTTACCACGTTCCAAACAGGTTTTTGCCACAGTCATATTTACTAAGCCAGGAGGAATAACCCCTACAAAGGCTGCAAAAAATGTGATGAGAAACAATTTGGTGGTAATCAATGTTACTTTATTTTAAATCGTGTATAAGTTATGGCTTTATTTTTTTCAAGATACTGATTTTCATAGAAAGTTTGGATAGACAAGACCTCTTTAGGTGCGCCATCATTTTTATAAATATCATGGTTTGCATATAGTACTTCGTGTCCTGCTCCATGTAACAAGCCAAGGGTGTAGCCATGCATAAACTCACTATCAGTTTTTAAATGCATAATTCCATCTTCGGCTAAAATATTTTTATAATTAGCTAAAAAAGCGGCATTAGTCATTCGGTGTTTGGTGCGTTTATATTTTATTTGTGGATCGGGAAAAGTAATCCAAATTTCGGCAATCTCTCCTCGATCAAAAATAAAGTTGATTAACTCAATTTGTGTGCGTATAAAATATACGTTGTTTAATTTTTCTTCGGTAGCAGTTTTGGCACCTCGCCAAAAACGAGCTCCTTTAATGTCAATACCAATAAAGTTTTTTTCTGGATATAATTGTGCTAAACCAACTGTATATTCGCCTTTGCCACAACCTAATTCTAAAACAATTGGGTGGTCGTTTCCAAAACGTTTATTCCAGTTTCCTTTTAAATCGAAACTATTTTCAGTAACCTCTTCTCGGGTTGGTTGAATTACATTTTCAAAAGTCTTATTCTCGTTAAAACGTTTTAGCTTATTTTTACTTCCCACAAACACAAATTTTATCCTTCTTCAAGGTTTACTATCAAATTTTATGCAAAATTAAGGAATAATACTAAGCTAATATTAAAATAGTTTATATCCCTTTTTTCAATAAGAATTTTTTGAAACGAAATTTCGAAAATTATTAATTATAAGGGTATTGAGATGTTTATTTATAATTTCTTGAAAATTCCAAATAATTCTTGCTGATCTCTTTCTGGTATTGAATTGTAGCAAGTGTTAAAGGAATGTACACTGAAATAAGGAGTAAAATAATTTAAGTAAACTGTTTTATCACCGCCGAATGGTCTGTTTTCTAAATTGTCTAATAGAGGAATGTTAAACCAAACACCTACTAATTTGCCTTCAGGTTTTAAAAGTTTATGCGTTTTTTTAGCATAAGCATTTCTGTTTTCGTCTGTTGGAGGAAAAGAACAAAAAAAAGTCTGTTCAAGAATTAAATCGTATTGACCGTCATATTCAAAAAAATCTGCAAGTAGCAATCTATCTTTAGGAAAGTCTGGATTGCGTTCCGAAAATGAAGACAAAGGGAATTTAGAAATATCCATAATAGACACATTAGTAAAGCCTTGTCGGATTAAGTATTCTGCTTCATATCCATTTCCAGCTCCTGGTATTAATATGCTTATATTTTTATTAGTAAGCTGATCAATGTAAGTTTTTATTGGAGTCGAAGGGTATCCAATATCCCAACCGGTTCTCTTGTCTAAATAACGTTGTGTCCAATATGCTCTAATTTCAGAATTTTTCATGCAAATAATTGTTTTATTCAATTTTAGCAAGACTTTGTTCTCGATATACTTTTGGTGAGGTGCCTACAAACCGCTTAAAGTATTTTACAAAATAAGAGGCATCTTCAAAACCAATTTTAAAAGCAACTTCTCCAATTTGTAAGCTGGTAAATCTCAATAAGCGTTTTGCTTCTAAAATAATACGCTCGGAAATTAATTCTGACGCCGATTTTCCAATAACACTTTTGGTAATTGTGGTTAATGTTTTTGATGATATGTTTAATAATGTGGCATAGTCACTTACCGAAAGCCCATTTTGATAATTTTCTTCAATGAGTTCTTTGTATTTAGCAAATTGAAGTTCATAATGGCTATTAAATTTAAGGTGAGTGTTTTCTCCTTTGCGATGAACACGTTCTAAATTAATAAGTAATGATTTTAACGAAAAACGAATAATATCTTCGTATCCAAAAGCGCCTCTTGAGGTAAGTTCTTTTTTTATTAAATTGACATAAGAGTTAGCTATATCGGCAGTTTCATTATCAATAATATAACGCGGATTGCCAATAGCATTAAAAATGTTGTATTTTAAAAAAATATCAACATCGTTGTGCATAAAAAAACTTTCATTAAAATGAATAAGATAACCTTGAACATCTAAATTTTCATCAAAGGCGTGTATGCGATCTTTTGATATAAATAGAATGGTATTTTTTTTAATAGTATAACTTTTAAAATCGATAATGTGTTTGCCACCATCATTAAAAAACCAAATAATTTGATAATAACTATGTGAATGCGCAATAGCAGCCATACTGCCACTGCGTTTTCGGTATTCGTTCAAATCATATATAGCAAACTGAAGTTTTTCAGGATGTGCTTTATGAAGATGATATTTTTCTATATTATTCTTTTGATCTTTCAAATTCAGAGTGTTAGGTCCTGTATTTCTAAAATACAGTTTTATAATTACATCTTTAGGTCAATTATTAATTAAAGTGATTGAGTTTGGTTAACTTATTTTAATTAACAATTGGTTTTAATTTAAAAGGCTTATACAATTTATTAGCTTTTCAATACTTTTTTTGCAGCTAAAAGTCCGCTATAAATAGCGCCGTCCATATAGCCGCCATGTAAAGGTGAAGTTTCGGCACCCGAAAAAATAAGTTTGCCTTCTAAATAAGTTTTGTCAAACTCAGAATCACCATATCTGGGGCTCATGTAAATAGATTTTATTTTATTACACGATGTGTTTTTGTCTTGAGACCAATCTTTTTCTTCATAAGTAAGATAGTTAAGCACTTCGCTTCCTAAATACTTTTGTAAGTGATCCAAAATTCGATTTTTACGCTCTTTGGCAGAAACATCTCTCATGCCTTCGTTTACAAATCCCATTAACGAAAAAGTTTTATTATCGACATCACTATGATCATAAAGTTCTGTAACTACTCCAACTTGTCCAATAAGTGTACCCGATAAATCTTTAGTTCTCCAAAAAGGAGTTTTAAAAGTAAGTCCTACCTTTATAGCGTTACTCATCCAAGTATGCGTTTGTTTCATTGTTTTATATAGCGCATTAGGTAGCTCTGGCTCAAAGTTTATACGAGTGGTTATTCTTGGCGGTATAGTTATTATAACTTTTTCTGCACTATATATGTCGTTATCTGTGTGTATTGTTAACAGGTTATTATTGTTTTTTATTTCTAAAACGGTAGAACCTGTTTTTATTCGATTTTTGCCAATGCTATTTATTAATGCATCTATTACGGTTGTTGATCCTCCTGCTATTCTATAGGCTGATGGTGTATTTGGATCATTTTCAAAATAATGGGCAGGTGACATGGTGCTATACACTAAAACACTTTTTCCTTTGCTGTATTGATGAAATTTATCAATTTTTAATTCATCTAGTAGAGCATTTACATTTTGATGATGATTGTGAAACCACGTAGCTCCAAAATCAATACCGTTGTCAGTAAAAATTCGCCCGCCAGTTCGGTCTCTGGATTCTAAAATCATAAAATCAGACTTGCCAGACTTTTGTAGCATATATGCTGTAGTAAGGCCCGAAAGACCCGCGCCAATTATAATGTATTTTTTTTTTGACATAAAAAAATGGAGTTAATATCTGTTACTTAAAAAACCATTGTAAGTTTTGAGTGAAAAATTCTAAATAATTTAAAGTTGAATAAAATCCTTCGCTTTTTTTACGATAATGTAAATAAGGTATTGTAAAACAAATTTGTTTTACAAATTAATAAGTACTGGCATTTTATGCCAGTACTTATTAATTGATTTATGCTACTTTATTTAATTTCTTCCAGACATTACTCCACCGTCAGTATCCCAGATAGCTCCGGTTACCCATCCAGCTTTATCTGATAATAGGTATGAAATTGTATCTGCTACATCTTTAGCTTTACCATTTCTTCCAATTGGGTGAAAACCATGGAAATTTTGAAGAGCATCATGCGCTTCTTGTTTTCCGCCAAAGACACTTTCATAAACGGGTGTTTCAACAACAGCAGGAGATACTGCGTTAACACGTATTTTGTGATCAGCAAGTTCCATAGCTAGGTGTTGTGTTAATGAGTGTAATCCTGCTTTTTGCATAGAGTATGCCGATGATGGAGTTGCTTTTACAGCTTGTTTTGCCCACATTGATCCTACATTTACAATTGATCCACCTTCAGTTTCTTTCATTTTTTTTGCAGCAGTTTGCGTAATAAAAAAGAAACCTCTGTTTAAATCTTGGTAAGAATCGTAGTCTGCAACAGTATGGTCTAAAAATGATTTAGGACCAAAAATTCCTGATGCATTTACTAAATAATCTAAATTATCCCAAGTATTTACTTGTTGGTTTAAAGCCTCCACTTCGTTTGCATTGGTAATATCTACTTTATGCGTGTGTAAATTTCCAGATGCTTCATTTTTAAACGTATTTAATTTAGTGTCATTTGTTCCTACAACATGTACTTCAACGCCTTCTGCTAGTAAATTTTCAGCTGTTGCGCGTCCAATACCACTGCTTCCTCCTATAACTAATGCTCTTTTGCTCATAATATAATTTGTTTGAATTAAATTTAATGTTGACAAAGTTATAACGATGGTGTATCCTTTACGTGGTGCGGAATAGAAAATAAATGGTAATTTTAGGAAGTCGTCATAATTATTTTATTTTAATAAAGCTGATGTTGTATAAAAAAACAAATTCTTTCTGTTTAAAATAGTATAAAATTTAATAACTAATAATACTAGATTGTTACTAGATAAGTAGTCTGTTTTTTTCAATTTGTCTCAAACTACCATCTATTTTCTAAAATGTACTATTTGATCAGTGTGGTTACCTGTATCTTTGGGTTTAATAGTGTAAACTAAGATAGGTATTAAAGGAGTAATTGATCATATTGTATATACTGTTTTTGATTTAAAATCTGCTATTCAGGTTTTTACTGAAAAGTTAGGTGTGTCGCCTATTTTTGGAGGTTACCATAAAAATCAAGGGACAAAAAATGCTTTAATTAATTTAAATAATGAATGTTATTTAGAATTGCTAGCAGTTGACACCGAAAATAGCGCAATTTCTGCACCCCGATGGATGGGAGTTGATGCCTTAACTAAAAATCAAATAACTCGTTTTGCATTAAAATCATCAGATTTAAAAAGAGATTCTGAGGTGTTAAAATATTATGATAAAAAAATGGGAATTTTGAGTAATGGTTTTCGTCAGATGCAAAATGGAAGTGTGCTAAAATGGGAATTAACATGCCCATTAGCTTTGCCAGAAGTAGAAATTGTTCCTTTTTTAATTGATTGGTCAACCAGTGAAATACATCCTTCCATTCATTTACCAAATATGGGGTGTAGGCTAGTTAAATTATTCGGAACACATCCGAACCCCAAAAAGTTTAATCATTTGTTTGAAATGCTTAACTTTTCAATGCAAATAGATAAAGCAAATAAAGTCAGTTTAAAAATGGTGCTCGAAACACCTAATGGGCTTGTAGTGTTGTAAATAATAAACGAACTAATGAAAAAAAATATATTCTATGCTGCCTGGTTTTTGTTTCTATTAATAGCATGTAATAAAGCTAAGAATGGGAAAACAGAAACATATTCGAGCAGTGTAATTGAGTCACAGGAAAAAAAACAAAAGGATCCATCAAAAGCAGACCGTATTATTGATAAAGCAATACAGGCTCATGGTGGAGGTTTATACGATACGGCGGATTATTCATTTGTGTTTCGAAAAAAGAAATATCAATTCACAAATAAAAACAGCGAATACAGTTACTCTGTAACTCAAGAAAAAGAAGGAGATATAATTGAGGATTTTATAGTTAATGGAAAATTTGAACGGCAAGTAAATGGAGAGCCAATTAGCCTTACTAAAAAGCAAATCGAAGCTGCTCAAGGAGCGCTAAATTCTGTAATATATTTTGCAACCCTTCCTTATAAACTTAAAGATGCTTCTGTTAACAAAAAATTTATAGAAACTACCGTTATAAAAAAAGAAAATTACGACTTAGTAGAAGTAACGTTTGATGAACAAGGAGGGGGTAAAGATCATGACGATGTATTTCATTATTGGATTAATCAAAAAACGAATAAAATAGATTATTTAGCCTATAACTATAAAGTAAATAAAGGAGGCGTTCGTTTTAGAAGTTTTTATAACAGAAGAATAATCGAGGGGGTTACTTTTCAAGATTATGTGAATTGGAAAGCAGATTTAGGAACCCCCTTAAAAGAGCTGCCAGTTTTGTTTGAAGCAGGAAGCTTAAAAGAATTATCGCGCATTGAAACAGAAAGTATTGTAAATATGAAAACTAAATAACTTATTTATCTATTATGAAAAAATATTTAATATTAATTGTTATTGCTTTTGCTTGCTCTCAAATAAAAGCGCAAAAGTTTGAAAAATTAGATAAAAGTCCTATGGATAGGGCGTATTACCCAGCCAATGCAGCTATTCGTTTTTTTGAAAAAACGGAAAAAGAAAAGAAAGCGGCCGAACCTAAAGTAAGAGTTAGTTATTCGCGACCTTCAAAAAAAGGAAGAGAGATATTTGGGGCGCTTTTAAAATTTAATGAACCTTGGCGAATTGGAGCAAATGAGTCTACAGAAATAATTTTTATGACTGATGTTGTTTTTGGAGGAACGGATATTAAAGCAGGGCGTTATTCTCTTATCGCCATTCCAGAGCAAAATCAATGGACTCTTAAGTTAAATACGCTGCTTGATGGTTGGGGTAATTATGGTTATAAGCCTTCGCAAGATATTGCAAGTATTACTGTGCCAACACAAATATCAAAAAAAGTAATTGAACAGCTATCAATGGCATTGTATAAAGTTTCAGAAAATAAAATACATTTAAAAATAGGGTGGGACAATACTTTTGCAGAATTTCCAATGACATTAAAATAACACAAAATAATTATGATACTTAAAGATATTATTTTACAAGAATTTAAAGACGAAATGGAAACTACCATTCGTATTTTTGAAGCGGTAACCGATGATATTTTTGATTTTACACCACATAAAAAATCAAAAACTGTAGCAGCACTCGCTAATCATATGACAGAAATTCCTAGTTGGGTTTCGGGTATATTAAGTGGGGCTGAATTAGATTGGATGCACTACACACCACCTGTTAAAATTACAAACGCTTCAGATTTGGTAGCTACGTATAAAAGTAATGTCGAAATTGCTATAAAAGCTTTTGATAATATAAGCAACGACGATTTAAATGCGCAATGGACTATGAAAAAAGGAGATTTTACTTTTTTTACATTACCTAAATATGCGGTGCTAAGAAAATTAATTATCAATCATACCATTCACCATAGAGCGCAAATGGGGCTATACTTGCGTTTAAATAGCATAAATGTTCCTGCTAGTTATGTGTCGTCGGCAGATGAAAATTTATTTGCATAAAATAATAAGCAGCAAGTAAATCGATCTATTTTCATAGTTTTTAGGTGATAATTATACTGTATGGCAATATTAAAAGTGATAAAAATGGGACATCCTACGCTGCGAATGACATCTGGTGTTGTTGGAGAGGAGCTTGGGTCGTTTGAATTTCAGGCTTTTATTGATGATCTTATTCATACCATGCGTAATCATAATGGAGCTGGTATTGCAGCACCTCAGGTGGCTTGTTTAAAAAGGGTATTTGTAATGGAAATGCAAAATAATCCTAGGTACCCAAATAAAGATTCTTTTTTGCTTGAGGTAGTTGTAAATCCCGAAATTGAATTTATCGATAATGAATTGGTTGATAGTTGGGAAGGTTGCCTTTCTATTCCTAATATACGAGGCAAACTAAAAAGGCATAAAAATATTATTCTTAAAGGTAAAAACCGAGTGGGGGAATATTTTGAAAAAAAACTAAATGGTTTTGCAGCAATTGTTGCACAGCACGAATTAGATCATTTAAATGGAACATTACTTATAGATAGAATGGATACCATGCAAACGCTTACGTTTCAGGAAGAATACGAAAAGTACTGGATGTAATTTAAAAACGACAAGATCAAACTACTTTATGATGAAAATTGATTATAATAATAAAACCTTTAAAGTTGTCAGTGATAATGATGATGTTACTCATTTTAAATACTACCAAAAAGAAGATGTCGTTTGGGGTGAGTACCAAGGCGGAGGGGTTACAAAAGGGAGCTTAATTGCTAAAGTTGATAGTAAAAATGCACTACATATGCATTATCAGCACTTAAATGCTAAAATGGAATTTAAATTAGGAAAATGCATCTCTGTTCCGAAAATATTAAGCGATGGACGTATTGAGCTATTTGAAAAATACGAATCTGTAAATACAGAAGTGGTTTCTAAAGGAGAAATTACATTGATAGAAGTATTGTAAATGCAACTTTATAACTACATAACCTCTATTTTAGAAACTCCAACTACAAATAATTGGGGAATTAAAATTGGAGTTTCGGTAGAGGGGAGAAATATTGAAGGTTATACCTTTGGAAATGGTGCAATAAAATTAAGTCTTATTGCAGGGAACCATGCCGATGAGCCTATAGGTCCATTATTGCTTAAAAAATTAGTGCATTTTTTAAGTGCTTTACATGCCAAACATGAATTGTTACAAAAGTATACCTGGTACATTATACCACATACAAACCCCGATGGAGAGCAGCGCAATTTATCATGGTACAGTTATCAGGATAAAAAAACCGATTTACCAAATTATTTAATCAACGTAAATAGAGAGTTGCCTGGGAACGATATGGAGTTTGGTTTTCCCATTGATGGGAAAATAAAAGCGTTAAGGCCAGAAAATCAGGCTGTCTATGATTTTTGGAAAAGTGCTAATACATCTTTTGATTTACATGTTTCGTTGCACGGAATGAGTACTACTTATGGGCCGTGGTTTTTAATTGATGAAAATTGGATACCCCGAACGCAAAATTTAAGAATCCAATGTGCTAATCAAACTAAAAACTTAGGTTATCATTTATTTGATTTAGACCGAAAAGGGGAAAAAGGTTTTCAACGTATTGCCGAAGGTTTTTGTACACGGCCCGATAGTCGTAATATGAAAAGTCATTTTTTAGCATTAGGGGATACAGAAACAGCATCAAAATTTCATCCCAGTTCTATGGAATCTATTCGTAGTTTAAGTAAAGATTGTTTAACACTAGTTTCTGAAATGCCATTATTTATTTTTCCTAAAGAAAATCGACCATTACAATGGCCAGATCCTTTTTTAAAAAAATGGAATGATCAATTTGATTCATGGAAATTAAAATTAATTACGGGTAAAATTACAGCCGAGCAATGTCTTTTTGAGGCAAAAAAAGCAGGAGTTTTTCCCATGCCTTGGCAAGATCAATTGCGATTGCAATGGCAGCTAATAGTTTCTGGTATCGAAACCGTAACAGATTTAAAATAAAGTATTAAAAAAGACGATGTTAAACATCGTCTTTTTTAATACTTTAAAAAATAAAAAGTATTTAATGGTTAAGCATCTTCTTTAGCTAATTTAATAGCTGCAACAATTTTTTCTTCTAGCTCTTCCATTAATTCAGGATTATCTAAAAGTAACTTTTTTACAGCATCTCTACCTTGACCAAGTTTCGAATCCATGTAGCTAAACCACGAGCCGCTTTTTTTAACGATTTCATAGTCAACACCAATATCAATAATTTCACCAACTTTTGATACTCCTTCACCATACATTATATCAAATTCAGCCGTACGGAAAGGAGGGGCTACTTTATTTTTAACCACCTTAACACGCGTTTTGTTACCCATAACATCTCCATTGCTATCTTTTATTTGAGTAGAACGACGAATATCTAAACGTACCGAAGCATAAAACTTTAAGGCATTACCTCCAGTAGTAGTTTCGGGGTTACCAAACATTACTCCAATCTTTTCACGCAATTGGTTAATAAAAATAACAGTACAATTAGTTTTGTTAATGGTCGATGTTAATTTTCGAAGTGCTTGTGACATTAATCGGGCGTGTAATCCCATTTTGGAATCACCCATTTCACCTTCAATTTCACTTTTAGGTGTTAAAGCAGCAACCGAGTCAATAACTACAATGTCGATAGCACCCGAACGGATAAGATTTTCAGTAATTTCAAGTGCTTGCTCTCCGTTATCTGGTTGTGATATTATTAAATTTTCTATATCCACCCCCAGTTTTTGAGCATAAAAGCGATCAAAAGCATGTTCGGCATCTATAAAAGCAGCAATACCTCCTGCTTTTTGAGCTTCGGCAATTGCATGTAATGTTAATGTGGTTTTACCAGATGATTCTGGTCCAAAAATTTCGATTACTCGTCCACGAGGTAACCCACCTACACCTAAAGCAAGGTCGAGCCCTAATGAACCTGTTGAAATTGTATCCACTTCAACAATTGCAGCATCTCCCATTTTCATAACAGCCCCTTTTCCATAGGCTTTATCTAGCTTAGCAAGGGTTATTTCCAAGGCTTTTAATTTAGCATCTTTCTCTTTATCAGCGCTCATATGACTTTATTCTAGTTAATTTCAAAACAGGGCTAAAATACAAATTTAGCTACCGATTATGGTAGAACAAAAAGAGTTTTTAAAATATTCAAAATGTTAAAAAAATGTTAAAAAATAGGGTGAATTTTCTTTCAAGGGTTGTCTAATTATTAACCATAAAAAAATTAAATCCCAAATTATGAACAAGAACATTTTTTTATTCGGATTTTCATTTTTGATGTTGCTTTTAGGCTTAACATCATGTGAACAAGAATTATCTGCCGAAGATTGCTTAGCTATTAATGCCATGCAAGTAAACACCACAGAAATTAAAGTAAGTGACAATAAACAGTCCATTATTTATGCATTTACACCAAGTAATGCTAAGTTTTTAAATTTAGATTACACGTGGTCTATTAATGGACAGCTTGTAGAAGGAGCAACAAACTCATTATTTCAAAACACATTTACAGAAAACGGAATATTTGAAGTTTGTTTTGTAGCTATACCAAAAGATGGAAGCAATTGTGTAGTTGGAAGTATTTGTGCTAGTGTAGCCATAGATAGTTTGGTAATTGAAGAAGCAACTCCAATTGAAGAAGTGCCTGCAGAAGAAGGAAATCCAGAAGAGCAAGATTGTAGTGATATTACTATTATTGCTAGTCAAAGAAGTGATTTCAATGGTCAAGCAAGATTTGTAGTAGCTCTTGAGCCTATATCTTTGGTTAGTGTAACTAGAGGAGATGCATCAGCAATAACATGGACAGTTAATGGAGTAACGCTTTCTAATGAAGAATTAGCTAATAATGGGCGTAATCCAATAGCAAGTGCACTAGGTGATTTTACAAGAATAAATTTTTTAGAAGATCCAGGGACCTATACTATTGAAGCAAGAATTAACTCTCCAAATTTATGTTCTGAAGGAAGAGTATTGTCAACAACAATTACAGTAGATACTAATTCTGCTCCAACAGCACCTACAACTCCTGAAGAAGAAGGGCCGGCTACACCAGAAGAGCCAGTAGTAGAGGAGCCAGTGGTTGAAGAGCCAGCAGCTCCAGTAGCACCTACAATGCCAGTAGTAGAAGTGCCTGTGGAACAAGGAACACCAGTAGAGCAAGATTGTAGTGATATTGTAATTATAGCTAGTCAAAGGAGTGATTTTAATGGACAAGCAAGATTTGTAGTAGCTCTTGAGCCTATATCTTTGGTTAGTGTAACTAGAGGAGATGCATCAGCAATAACATGGACAGTTAATGGAGTAATACTTTCTAATGAAGAATTAGCAAATAATGGACGTAACCCAATAGCAAGTGCACTAGGTGATTTTACAAGAATAAATTTTTTAGAAGATCCGGGGACCTATACTATTGAAGCAAGAATTAACTCTCCAAATTTATGTTCTGAAGGAAGAGTATTATCTACAACAATTACAGTAAATTAATTTAATGTTATGTTGATAACGTTTAAATAATAAATTTTTTAATAAAAGCCCTGATATTAAAATTTTATCAGGGCTTTTGATATAAAATAATAGAACTGAATAGAAAAATCTAAGTAGTTAGTATTTGTAAATAGAGTGTTAAATGGGTGTGTACATTGGAGTATAGGCCCATTTTTGTTTTTTGTAAAAAAAAAATTCATTTTTCGAAAAAAAAATAGGGTAAGTTGCTTATTGGGTGTTGTGTATATACTAACAAAAAATTTTATAAACAAAGAAAATTAAAATTATGAAAAAGAACATTTTTTTATTCGGATTTTCATTTTTGATGTTGCTTTTAGGCTTAACATCATGTGAACAAGAATTATCTGCCGAAGATTGCTTAGCTATTAATGCTATGCAAGTAAACACCACAGAGATTAAAGCAAGTGACGATAAACAGTCTATTATTTATGCATTTACACCAAGTAATGCTAAGTTTTTAAATTTAGATTACACATGGTCTATTAATGGGCAGGTTGTAGAAGGAGCAACAAACTCATTATTTCAAAACACATTTACAGAAAACGGAACATTTGAAGTTTGTTTCGTAGCTATTCCAAAAAATGGAAGCAACTGTGTGGTAGAAAGTATTTGTACAAGTTTAACTATAGATAGTTTGAAAATAGAAGTAGCAGAAGCAGAAGGTTGTGAGGCTATCGAATTTTCGCAAATTGTAGGTTTAAATGCAAATGCATCTGGTTTAGTGTCAGTTCCAGTACAAGTTAAAGGAGCAGAGGTTTCAACAATCAAATGGTTTTTAAATGGCGAAGCACTTTCTGATGAAGACAGACAAGCTTTTGGATCAGGAAACGTATTAAATAATATTACTGTTTACCGATTCGACGAAGCAGGTAGCTATGATATAAAAGTAATTGCAAGTTCTGCTTCATGCGAAGGGAAACAACTAAGTGTTACTGCAGTAGTTGATGCAAATTTAGCAGTAACTATTTCGGATCAAAAAATAGAAGAAGTACCAGCTGAAGAAGTTGAAGAGGAGGAAGAAGAGGAAGAAGAAGAGCCTACATCAGAGACAGAAACTTCTTGTGATGATTTAGAATTAGGGATTACTAAACTTGAAAATAGAGGTAATAGAGCGATATTAGAAGTTAAGCCAAGAGATTTCTTTAGAAGTACAGTTGATGAAACTGTAGTAGAATGGACCATTAACGGGAGGGTATTTACAAGAGAAGAATTAAATCAAACACCTGGAACAAATACTTCTTTATTTACTTTTACACAGTTTCAAGAAGGATTAAATACAGTAGAAGTTAAAATTACTACACCAAGTGTATGTGCCGAAGGTGTGGTGTTAAAAGGAGAAGTAGTATTTGGAAATGAAGCTACACCAGTTACTCCAGAAGTACCAGTAGTTGAGGAGCCAGCAGCTCCTGTAGCACCAGTTACCCCTGTAGCTCCAGTAGAAGAAGAAATAGACCCTGTTGTTGGCGCACCAGTAGCGCAGCCAGTAATTACTTGTGATGATTTGTCTTTGAGAGCAGATAGATTGCCTGGAAGTACGCATATTCAAATTTTGCCTGGATCAAGAGGAGGAGGAGCTGATATTGGAAATGGAAGCTTAACAACTGTTGTTTGGTCAATTGATGGAGTTGCATTTTCTGATGATGAAATAAGAGGACTTTCTACTATTGCTCGAATAAGAAATGACTTTAGTGCTATTACTTTAATAGATGGGACTCATATCAGTTCAGGGCAGCATACCATATCAGCATTTGTTACATCGGCAAATATTTGTGCAAACGGGACAACCTTAACTCAAACAGTTATCATTCCATAATTCGATTAAAATTAGTGTAATAAATTAAAGAACAAGTGAAAAGCTTGTTTTTATGACCAGTGTGTACCTTAGTATGCACTGGTTTTTTGTTTTTTAAATAACCCGTATATTTGCGTTTTTAACCTTAATAAATTAGTATAGCATGCAACTGTACAATAAATTAAGCGCTGCCGAAAGGGCTATTCTTATTCAAGAAGCCGGTACCGAGCGCATTACCATTTCTTTTTATCAATACCATAATATTGGTAACCCTCAGGTATTACGAGATCATCTTTTTTTAACTTGGAATGCCCTAGATGTTTTAGGGCGTATTTATGTGGCGACTGAAGGGATTAATGCTCAATTATCAGTACCAGCACCTAATTTTAATAAATTTAAAACGCATTTAGATAGTATTTCTTTTTTAGAAAACGTGCGTTTAAATATTGCTATAGAACAAGACAATATGTCTTTTCTTAAGTTAAAAGTAAAAGTGCGTAACAAAATTGTAGCTGATGGCTTGGATGATAATACCTTTGATGTAACCAATAAAGGAATTCATGTAGATGCTAAAGCTTTTAATGAGTTAATCGAAGATCCAGATACTGTTTTGGTAGATATGCGAAATCATTACGAAAGTGAAATTGGGCATTTCAAAAATGCCGTTACTCCAGATGTAGATACATTTCGCGATTCGTTAGATATTATTGAAGAAGACCTTAAGGACCATAAAAAAGACAAAAAACTTGTTATGTATTGTACCGGAGGTATTCGATGTGAAAAAGCAAGTGCCTATTACAAGCATAAAGGTTTTGAGCAAGTGTATCAATTGGAAGGAGGCATTATCGAATATGCACGCCAAATAGCTTCGGAAAAACTAGAAAATAAATTTTTAGGTAAAAATTTTGTTTTTGATCACCGAAGGGGCGAGCGCATTTCTGAAGATATTATTTCAAATTGTCATCAATGTGGTAAAGCTTGTGATACACACGAGAATTGTGCAAATGAAGCATGTCATTTACTATTTATTCAATGTGAAGAATGTAAGCAAGCTATGAATAATTGTTGTTCAGATGAGTGTAAAGAAATTGCAGCATTGCCTTTTGAAGAACAAAAAACTTTGAGAAAAGGTAAAGGGAATAGCAATAAAATTTTCAAAAAAGGAAGGTCAGCAGTACTAAAGTTCAAAAAATAATTATTGAGCATATTTAGTACATAAAAAAACAGTTTTAGTTTCAGTAGATTCTTAAAAATAGTTAAGCATGTTACTGCAATCAAATTTATAGTATCTTTACTACTTAAGAATAGTTTTACGAATTAAATACTTGCATATTGATGTTGTAAGCAAAATGCTTTAAAAATCAGTATAGTAAGTTTTATATATACATTGATGTATGGCGTGTAGTAGTTGTGCTACCAAGGACGGGCAACCCAAAGGCTGTAAAAATAACGGCACTTGTGGAACCGACGGTTGTAATAAGTTAACAGTTTTTGACTGGCTCTCAAATATGTCGCTACCTAACGGAGCGAAACCCTTTAATTTTGTTGAAGTACGTTTTAAAAACGGGCGAAAAATATATTTTCAAAATTCAGATAATTTAACCTTGAGTATTGGTGATGTTGTGGCAACACAAGCCAATTCGGGGCATGATGTTGGCATAGTAAGTTTAGCAGGCGAATTAGTACGCGTGCAAATGAAGCGAAAAAAAATACCTACAACTGGCGATGATATTTTAAAAATATATAGGAAAGCTACGCAAAAAGATATTGATATTTGGCAAACGGCTCGTGACCGAGAAGAGAAAATGAAAGTGCGTGCACGAGAAATTGCAATTCGCTTAGAACTCAAAATGAAAATTTCGGATATCGAATTTCAGGGAGATGCTTCAAAAGCTACGTTTTATTATACCGCCGAAGAGCGTGTCGATTTTCGTCAGCTAATTAAAGATTTTGCTAAAGAATTTAGTATTCGTATTGAAATGCGCCAAATTGGTTTTAGGCAAGAAGCTGCGCGTTTGGGAGGTATTGGGTCATGTGGTCGTGAGTTATGTTGTTCTACTTGGTTAACCGATTTTAGATCAGTAAACACAAGTGCAGCACGATATCAACAATTATCATTAAACCCACAAAAGTTGGCTGGGCAATGTGGTAAATTAAAATGTTGTTTAAACTACGAATTAGATGGGTATTTAGAAGCTTTAAATAGTTTTCCGAAAACCGATGTTAAAATAAAAACAGAAAAAGGAACAGCTGTTTGTCAAAAAATAGACATTTTTAAGGGATACTTGTGGTATGCTTATGAAGGTGAATGGATGAATTGGTTTACCATAAAAGCTGAAGATGCTAATGAAATGATTAGCTTGAATCAGAAAGATGAAATGGCAGAAGCGCTTGAAGATTACGCTATTGATGATAAAAAAGAAAGTGCTTTTGATTTTGAAAATGTAGTTGGGCAAGATAGTTTAACTCGTTTTGATCAACCAAAAAAATCTAATAATCGCCGTCGAAATAACCGTAGAAAACCTCAAAATACTCCAAAAAAACAGATTAGAAATAAGCAAGGGGAAGCCGAGGTTAAAACCCGTGTCGGTAATCAAGCCAATGAAGGTGATGGAGAAAGTAAAAAGCCAATACAAAGGAGAAAGCCAACTAACAGAACAAATAAACCGAATAACCGAAATAATAAGACGAACCCCAAGGCTAAAACTACTGATGCTAAAAATAAAACTTCAGTAAACAAAACAAAAGGAGAAGGGCAAAATAGGAATCAGCAAAATAGTCAAAAGCCAAATCGAAAACCAAAGCAACAGGCAAGTCAAAAACCAAGAGCAAAGCGTAAACCAAATACAAATAAAAAACCAAATTCGGAATCTGAAAATGCATAAATTAGGCTTTTTATCCTCTAGTCGGAGGTGTAAATACCAATGGATGAACTTAAAAATGGCAAGCATTTTTAAAAGCAAACAGTATTATACTAGTTATGTGTTTGTTATTGTAGCTTTTATTACTTTAGTAAGTTGCGATAAAAATCATGTGTTTGATAGTTATACTACTATGGAAACCCGCGGTTGGCATAAGGATAGCATAGTTAGCTTTAATTTGCCAGTAATGGATTCATTAAAAACTTATAATTTGTTTTTTAATATTCGAAATACAAATGACTATAAATTTAGTAACCTATTTGTAATCACAAGTATCGATTTTCCTAACGGAAAAAAAGAACTTGATACATTAGAATATGAAATGGCAAAACCTAATGGAGAATGGTTAGGGGTAGGCATAAGTTCAATCAAAGAAAGTAAACTTTGGTTTAAAGAACAATTTAAATTTAACGAAAAAGGGACTTATAAAGTTTCTATAAAACAAGCCATGCGAACCAATGGGTCGGAATATGGTGTTTTATTTTTAAAAGGAATTACCGATATTGGTTTCAGAGTTGAAAATCAGGAAACTCATCAAAAATGACACAGAAAAAAACAACCACAAAAACGGCACCAGCACAAAAAGCTACAAACTTTAAATTTATTAAATGGTTTTGGATTGCTTTTATTTCGGGCTTTTTACTTTTAGTTCTTTTATTTTTATTAGCAGGTTTTGGTGCATTTGGTAAAATGCCTGAGTTTGCAGAGCTTGAAAACCCCGAAAATAATTTAGCAACAGAAATTATTTCGGCAGACGGTAAAACAATCGGAACGTTTTTTAATGAAAACAGAACACCAGTAAGTTATGATGAGCTCCCAGAACACTTAGTTAAAGCTTTAGTGGCGACCGAAGATGAACGTTTTTATTCGCACTCTGGTATTGATGCGCGTGGAACTATTCGAGCAGTAGTTAATTTAGGAAGAAAAGGTGGAGCAAGTACCATTACACAACAATTATCAAAAATGCTGTTTACAGGCGGATCAAAAAATATTGTTGAGCGTATTGCCCAAAAAATGAAAGAATGGGTAATCGCTACTCGCCTAGAGCGCCAATATACAAAGGAAGAAATTATTACCATGTACTTTAATAAGTATGACTTTTTATATCAAGCTGTTGGAATTGGTTCGGCTTCGCGTATTTATTTTGGGAAAGAGCCTAAGGATTTAAAAATTGAAGAATCGGCGACTTTAGTGGCCATGCTAAAAAATCCAATTTTATACAACCCTCAAAAAGAGCGCTTCAAAAAGAATAGTTTACAGCGTAGAAATCAAGTGCTAAAGCAAATGGAAAAGCAAGCGTATATTTCTGAAAAAGTTAAAGACAGTTTGCAAAATTTGCCATTAACAATAAATTTTTCTCCAGAAGGGCATGCTGAGGGAATTGCAACTTATTTTAGAGAATATTTAAGAGATTTTATGGAAGATTGGATTAAAGAGAATCCAAAGTTTAATCCAATAACAGGTGAAAAAGAATTTTATAATATATACCGAGACGGACTTAAAATTCATGTAACCATTGACTCTCGTATGCAAACTTATGCAGAAGAGGCAGTAAAAGCACATTTGACAAAGTTGCAAAAAGAATTTAATAGACAAAACAAAGACAATAAAATAGCACCTTTTGCAGATATCGAAAAAAAGGATCGAGATAAAATTATCAAACAAGGTATGCGTCGTTCCGAACGTTATCGAATAATGAAGGCAAACGGAAAGTCTGATAAGGAAATCTATGCTTCGTTTAAAAAGAAAGTGAAAATGCGTATTTTTTCTTGGGGTGGGGATATTGATACTATTATGACACCAAGAGATTCAATTTTATATTATAAATCATTTTTTCAAACAGGAATGATGTCTATGGAGCCTCAAACAGGGCATGTAAAAGCTTGGGTTGGCGGAAATAACTATAAATATTTCCAGTACGATCATGTAAAACAAGGAAAAAGGCAAGTTGGATCAACATTTAAGCCTTTTGTTTACGCAACAGCGATTGATCAGTTAAAGCTTTCTCCTTGTGATACATTGCCAAATGTACAGTACACTATTGAGGCGGGGCGCTTTGGCAGTACCGAAGACTGGACGCCAAAAAATAGTGGAGATAAATATGGAGGATATTTAACTTTAAAAGACGCGTTAGCAAAATCGATAAATACAATTACTGCTCGAATCATGGGGCGTATCGGGCCTGTACCAGTAGTACGCTTAGTTAAAAAGATGGGAATCAAAAGTGATATTCCAGAGGTGCCTTCAATTGCTTTAGGTACAGTTGATCTAAGTGTGTATGAAATGGTTGGGGCATACAGCACTTTTGCCAATGAAGGAATTTATAACGAACCAGTAATGATTACACACATCGAAGATAAAAATGGATCTATTTTATATCAAAATGTACCCGATCCACGCGATGTTATTAGTAAAGAGGCAGCTTATGTTACATTAAACCTAATGGAGGGTGTAACCCGAGCAGGTTCGGGTGTGCGATTGCGAACAGGAAAATCTTATAGAGAAGATTACAAACGTATAATTACAGGCTACCCGTACGAGTTTACTAATGCTATTGCAGGTAAAACAGGAACTACTCAAAATCAAAGTGATGGCTGGTTTATGGGGGTTGTTCCTAATTTATGTACAGGTGTTTGGGTCGGAGCAGAGGATAGAGCCACACATTTTAAATCTGTAACCTATGGGCAGGGAGCAGCAATGTCTTTACCAATTTGGGCAATTTATATGAGAAAATGTTATGCAGATAAAACGCTTAATATTTCTAAAGAAAATTTTGATCGCCCAAGTAATTTGGGAATTGAAATTGATTGTGAAAGCTACAACAAAAATAGAACAGAGAATAATGATATTGATGAAGGAATGGATGAATTTGAATAAATAATTTATCTACTTTTAACTCTAATAACAAAAAGTGTCTTTTTCAAGATGCTTTTTTTGTTTTTACAATATTCCTTTACTACCATTAAATCATTATCAATCATATCTAAAAATCAATTTTTAGCTTTTTGAATAGATTAAAATTATTATTATTAACTAGTTAATAGTAAAAAACTATTTATTAGGTTTTTTACTACGTATTTAGACTTAGAAAATGTTATTTAAACTGATGCTTGAAATTGTGAATAAGTGTTAGTATCGTTAAAAATATGTTAATTAAGGTTTTCGGGTTATTTGATATATGTAGGCGCATATAGTTTGTAGGTACTTTCTTCAATTGTCAAATTTTAGCCATCCTAATCTTTAGTTTTGTTACTAGTCTTTCATTGATAAAAAAAATTGCTCACAGGTTGATTTTAATCAAAAAAAGATTGCTTGAATAATAACAAAATCAAAACCAATGAAATTAGTTAACCTTTTTGAAAAAGTAAAAAACGCTCCTATTGCAATTGTTTTTTTATTAGCTATTACTTTTAATTCAATACAAGCTCAACAGATCGGAGATCCAGGTTGGGAATTCGACAATTCTAAATTTGATAGTAAATACCCAGATATGAAAATATGGGCTACCGCTGGTGTTCAAGGGGGGATTCCATTTAGAAATGATTTCAAGAATAAAATTGAAATTAAGCCTGGCGATGATATACAAAAAGCTATTGATCAAATGGCAAATAGATCTGGCGGAGGTATTGTTTTATTAAAAAATGGGACCTATAATTTAGGAACAAGAACTTTTCGAATGAAGTCTAATGTAAGACTGAGAGGAGAAAGTAAAAATGGAGTTAAGCTTAGATCAAGCTTAAGAGAAACTAATAACAAAAGAGAAAAAATACTTTTTGTATTTAATAATGTAAAGAGAGCAGGTTTAGAAGATTTAAGTGTAGAGCTTATCTTGCCTTCTGGTATAAAAATTAATGACGACAGGAATAACCCAAAAAATAAGCACTGTAAAAGTTGTTGGGAAAATAATCCAAGCGGAAAAAAAGATTTATACGTACAATTTATTGATATTTCAAGAAATAGTGAAAACTCTTGGATAGATAATTGTGTGTTTAAAAACTCGGGGACTAGTCCAATTGAAGTAAATGGAAAGCACATTACATGCAGAAATAATGTTTTTGATACATCTGCCAATAAAGGTGGTGGAGGTGAAGGTTACTACCTAATACAAGGTCAAAATGGATTGTATTATAATGAAACAGTGAAAAGATTAAGGCATTTTACAATACAACGTGCAGCAAAATATAATGTAGTATATGAGTGTGATTTAGAAGTTGACGTTAATTTTCATAATGGAGATAAAGGGAGTAATTTAATTGAAAAAAATAAAATAACAAGTTTGCGTTGGAGATCATGGAACGCTTTTGCTACAGGTGGAGCTCGATTCGGACATGATGCTCCTGGTCCTAATAATATTATTTATAATAACGATGCTACAGATAGGGATAGTAAAAAAAGAAGATCAGGAGCAAATAAGGTGTATACATTTAAAGGATATGGAGATCCTTCTGAATTATCAAGTTCTAGACCTTCTGGAGGAACCTTTTATGCTGTAAAAAGAAAAAATAATGCGCCAAAGCCTCCTCAAAAACCTGTAGTGGTTGCTCCGTCGCCAAAACCTACGCCAAGCCCTAGTCCAAGTCCAACTCAGTCTGGGAATAAAAAACCTCAAGTATCTTTTAAAGGAATTGCGAATGGAGCAAATTTTAAAGAAGGAGTTAGTTTAGATGTTGAGGTTAGCGCAACTGATGCAGATGGAAGCATAACTAATGTTAAACTCTATTTGAATGGTAAATTTGTTAGACAAGAAAACATTGCACCATATGAGTGGGAAGCAAGTAAAGATAAGGGTCTTGCTAATTTAAAAAAGGGAGCTTATACTTTAAGAGCAGTAGCTACCGATAATAGAGATCAAACTACCACAAGAGAGATTTCAATAAACGTAGGTAATACAACTGATACATCAAACATACCTGTTGGAAAAACAATTTGGTTAAAAGCAAATGAAGGTAAAGGGGATTATGTGGTTGCAGAAAGAAATACCGATAGAGTTCCACTTAGGGCAAATAGAAAAAGAATTGGAACATGGGAACAATTTTTAGTAGAAGATGCTGGTAATGGAAAAGTTTTTTTAAAAGCTAGAGTAACTAATCAATATGTACAAGCTAGAATAAATGAAAATTCACAATTATTAGGTTCAGCTAAAACAAGAAAAGGTTGGGAAACTTTCACTTGGGAAAGTAAAGGTAATGGTAAGGTTGCTTTAAAAGCTTTTAATAATAAATATGTTTCTGCAAAAATAAACACCAATGATAAGGCTTTAATTGCGAATGCAAATGTAGCTAGAGGTTGGGAAACATTTAATTGGGGTGTTGTTTCTGGTGCAAAACAATTAGATGATAATTTAAATGTAAAGATTACAGCATATCCTAATCCAACAATCGATAGCATTACATTAGAGTCGGAAGAATTGGCAGCTTTAGCTTCTATTAATATTTGTGATGCCAATGGAGTGCAATTAGAAACTATTCCTTTGGTTAATGAATTGGATAAAATAGTAATTGATTTAGCCAGTTACAGCCAAGGAGTGTATATATTAACTTTACTAAGTTTAGAAAATAAGGCAAAAATAATTAAAGTGATCAAGGAATAAGAATGCTATATGGGAATATTTCCAAATATTTTAAAGAGGCTGCAATTTGCAGCCTCTTTTTTTTAGATATTATTGTGAAAAGGCCTTTTTAATTTTTGTATTTTTAATAGATCTATTTATTCGTTTTCTATGATAAATAAAAAAGTGGCAAATGTTGGCGAGGCATTAAAAGGTGTTTCTGCTAATATGACTTTAATGCTTGGTGGTTTTGGTCTATGTGGTATTCCCGAAAATGCAATTGCAGAATTAGTGCGATTAAAAATTTCTGGACTAACCTGTATATCAAATAATGCAGGGGTTGATGCATTTGGATTAGGCTTGTTGTTGCAGCAGAGACAAATAAAAAAGATGATTGCCTCATATGTTGGCGAGAATAAAGAGTTTGAACGTCAAATGCTTTCAGGTGAGTTAGAGGTAGATTTAACGCCACAAGGAACCTTAGCAGAGCGATGTAGGTCTGCCAAAGCAGGTATTCCAGCATTTTATACACCTGCAGGTTTCGGTACAGAGGTTGCTATCGGGAAAGAGACGCGTGAATTTAATGGTAAAATGCATGTGTTAGAAAAGGCCTTTAATGCCGACTACTCATTCATTAAAGCATGGAAAGGGGACGAGGCTGGGAATTTAATTTTTAAAGCCACTGCACGGAATTTTAATTTGCCTATGTGTGGAGCCGCAAAAATAAATGTTGTAGAGGTAGAAGAACTTGTTCCTATCGGTAGCCTAAGCCCCAATGAAATTCATGTGCCAGGTGTATTTGTTCAACGGATTTTTAAAGGTGAAAATTATATAAAACCGATTGAACAACTAACCCTTACGGAAAGAAAAAATAACTTTTAAAAAAAACACAAATTATGGCAGTATTAAGACTGGGAGATGTTGCTCCTGATTTTACCGCAAAAACTTCGAAAGGAGAAATCAATTTTCATGAATGGCTAGGTGATAGCTGGGGGGTGTTGTTTTCGCATCCTGCAGATTATACACCAGTATGTACAACAGAGTTGGGTACAGTAGCAAAATATTCAGATCAGTTTAAAAAAAGGAATGTTAAAGTAGCTGCATTAAGCGTTGATGGAGTAGAATCACACATGGGGTGGATTGATGATATTAATGAAACTCAAAGTACCACAGTTGATTTTCCGATTATAGCTGATGAAGATCGAAAAGTATCGGATCTGTATGATATGATTCATCCGAACGCGGATAATACATTAACAGTACGATCAGTTTTTATTATTGGTGATGATAAAAAAATCAAATTAATTATAGTGTACCCGGCTTCGACAGGAAGAAATTTTGATGAAATTATTCGTGTAATTGATTCATTGCAGTTAACAGCCTATCGTAAATTGGCAACTCCGGCTAACTGGAAGCACGGTGACGATTGTGTAGTATCACCTGCGGTTAAAACAGAAGATATTCCAACATTGTTTCCTAAAGGACATAAAGTAATTAAGCCTTACTTACGTACTACTCCAATGCCAGATTAAATATAAAAGTTTAAAAGCCTGATGTATCTTACATCAGGCTTTAATATAAATAAGAGTGATCATGTTAGATAAACAGGGGATTGCAAAACGAATAGCTCAAGAGTTACAAGATGGTTTTTATGTCAACCTAGGAATTGGTATACCAACTTTAGTGGCTAATTATGTACCTAAAAATATGTCGGTAGCTTTTCATAGTGAAAATGGATTGCTAGGAATGGGAGCATTTCCCTATGCAGGAGAAGAAGATGCAGATTTGATTAATGCAGGTAAACAAACTGTTACAGCTTTGCCCGGGGCTTCTTTTTTTGATTCTGCGACTAGTTTTGATATGATAAGAGGACAGCATATTGATTTAACAGTTTTGGGAGCTATGGAAATTTCTTCAAGTGGAGACATTGCCAATTGGAAAATTCCAAGTAAATTAGTCAAAGGAATGGGGGGAGCTATGGATTTAGTTGCAAGTGCAAAAAAAATTATAGTTGCCATGATGCACACTAGTAAAAATGGAAAGTCAAAACTATTAGATAAATGTACATTACCACTAACAGGAGTACAATGTGTTCAAAAAGTGGTTACTAATTTAGGGGTGTTTGAAATTACGTCTAAAGGTTTTTTACTTACTGAAATTGCTCCTAATGTATCCATTGAAATGGTTAAGAGTGTTACAAGTGGTAAATTGAATATTTCGGATTCTCTAAAAATAGTTACTACCCATTAATAATTCTTCAAAAAAAATAATTCAAAGTATAATTTTATTAATAAATGTTAAAAAATAGTGCATTTTATCGATTTTTAATGCTTTTTATCGAAAATAAAAAATAAATTTTTATATATTGCTACTCCAAATTAATAACCACCAATTTTTTTTAAATGGAAGGAACGATAATAAATCACACAGTAGCAGCATCAATACAAAATACAGAGCAAATTAATAACCAAGTCGTAGCTAATTCTAAAGTTAAAAGTGACTCAATGGAATTTGTTTCTGGTATATTCTTCCTTATTAAAAAAGTATTTCTTCTAGGTTAGTCTTTAAAGCGCTTGCATATTACTTAGTTTAATTCATTTTTTTTATTACTAAAAGTTAGATGAAACCCCTTTAGGAATAGCATCAATAAGCTTTTGTGTATATTTTTTTCTAGGATTAGCATAAATTTCATCGGCATCTCCACGTTCTTCAATTTGCCCTTGGTTCATTACAAGCAGTTGATCAGCCATGTATTTTACTACCGCTAAATCATGTGAAATAAATATGTACGTAAAACGATAGCGTTCTTTTAGTTCGTTTAATAAGTTAAGCACTTGTGCTTGTACAGAAATATCCAAAGCACTTACCGATTCGTCACAAATAATAAGCTTAGGTTGCAAAGCTATTGTGCGAGCAATGCCTATTCGTTGCCGTTGACCACCGCTAAATTCATGAGGGTATCGATTAAAGTAAGACGTGCTTAGGCCTACTCGTTTTAATAATTCAATGGTTTTTTCTTTGCGATTTTGATCATTATCATAAAGTCTATGTGCTTTCATCGGTTCCATAATAGCTTTTCCAACAGTCATTCTTGGATTTAAGCTAGCAAAAGGATCCTGAAATATTAATTGAATTTCTTTTCGTAATTCGCGCATCTTTTTTCGCGAAAGCGATGCTAAATCAGTATCACGATATTTTATACTTCCTTCATCAGCTTTGGTGAGTTGTAAAATTAAATTCCCTAAAGTGGATTTTCCACAACCCGATTCGCCGACTAAACCAAGTGTTTCTCCTTCATAAATAGAAAAGCTTACGTTATTAACTGCTTTGAACTCAGTTTTAGTAAACCAACTCGTTTTGTTAAAAAAGGTTTTTGTGGTGTTTTTAATTTCTAAAAGGGGGGCTTGTGCGTATAGTTTTTGCTGTTTTTGCTGTCTTTCCAAAGTGGTAATTACCTTGGTGTTTGTGTTTTTGTTTAAGAAATCGTTAATAGTTGGTAGTCTAAATAAACGCTCTTTTAATGAAGGTCTAGAATAAATTAAAGCCTTTGTGTAATCGGCTTTTGGAGTGTTGAAAATTTGAGCTGTAGGTTGGTGTTCAATTAGTTTTCCTTGGTACATTACCATAGTGGTGTCTGCAATATCAGCAACTAACGCCAAATCATGAGAAATGAACATAATGCTCATTTGTTGTTCCTTTTGCAGTTCTTTTAATAGGGCAATAATTTCCTTTTGAACGGTAACATCTAGGGCCGTGGTAGGTTCGTCAGCAATTAATAATTTAGGTTTGCAAGCTATAGCCATGGCAATAACAATACGTTGTTTTTGTCCACCACTTAACTCATGCGGATAAGCATTATAAATACGTTCGCTATTAGGTAGTTTTACTTTTTCGAATAGGGCTATTACTTTTTGTTTGATAATTTGATTGGTAAAATCTGTGTGAGTTTTAAACACCTCTGCTACCTGGGGGCCACATTTCATTGAAGGGTTTAAGGCGCTCATAGGTTCTTGAAAAATCATTCCAATGTCATTACCGCGAATAGTTTTAAATTGATCGTAAGTATAATTTGTAATGTCAGTACCTAAAAATTCTATTTTTCCAGAAGTAATTTGAGCATTTTTTTTTGGTAAAAGGCCCATTATTGCTAATGAGGTTACAGACTTTCCACTACCAGATTCGCCAACAACACCTAAAATGCTATTTGAAGGCAAGTTGAAAGATATATTGTGTAACACATTTCTGCCATTAAAGGAAACGGATAGGTTGGTGACTTTAAGTGTGGGATTCATCAAAATTACAGCTTGATTTTATACGTGTAAGTTAATTTATTTTAGTGAATATATAGAAAGGTATATTTTTGGCTACACCGAAATAACCTCATCAGCTATTAACAAAGGTTGCTGTTTAAATTTTAAAAGAATTTGAGCTACAGCAACAGTGTCTTTTTCGCAGTAAGTAACGATGCGATCAATGTTTTTTTCCTTATAAAAAACATCTTTTACTTGACTGCCATTTATATCATCTTTAGGCGATGGGATTTGTAAAATAGTGGTAAGTAATTTTAATGATGTGTAATGTTTATAATCGCCAAATTTCCATAATTCTAAGGTGTCTAAATGCTGAATTTCCCAAGGTTTTTTTCCAAACAGATTGAGTTTTTCGGGCAAAGAAATTTCATTAATAATCATACGCCGGGCAATGTAAGGAAAGTCAAATTCTTTGCCATTGTGAGCACAAAGAACATGATGTGTTTTGTTAAAATGAGTTTCGACTAATTGTTTAAAATCTTCAAGTAGTTTTTTTTCTTCACCATAAAAGGAAGTTACTCTAAATTGTCTTTCAATATTGTTTTTAGTAAAAAAACCTACCGAAATACAGACTATTTTTCCAAATTCAGCCCAAATACCTGCCCGTTCGTAAAAGGCTTCTGCTGTATATTCATCTTTACGTTGATAGTGAGTTTTTTCAGCATATAATTGTTGTAAATCTTCGGAGAGTATGTTAAAGTTTTCTTCTTGTGGAACCGTTTCAATATCTAAAAACAATACATGCTCTAATTTTAGTTGAGTGTGCATTCGGTATGTGGTAAATTAATTAAGTTGTAGCATCTGGTAGGTTTCGTCAATATAAGTAGTAAAATCGGTACCCGAATTATTATTAAAATCTGGAAGATCTCTTTTATGGCCTAATCGTACAATAATTAAGTCGTCTTCAGGAATACAGATTACATATTGCCCTAAAATACCTCGCATATAACTTATTTTTTTGTTTTTATAATTACTTAACCATAATCCATAACCGTAATTTTGACCATTTTTAAATTGAGCGGTTTGTGCTTTTATAGCTAATTTTTTTGGAATGAGCTGCTTTTGATTCCAAGCGCCATTATGTAGCCATAATTGTCCAAAGCGACCAAAATCACGAGCATTACTTGCAATACAACAATAGGCTTTTTCCATGCTATTTTTTGTTCCATCAATTTGCCATAAAGCATTTGAATGCATGCCCATAGGTTGCCAAAAACTAGTGCTTAAATAACTAGCTAAAGGTTTTTTGATGGCTTTTTTAATGCACATGGCTAATAGTTGAGTCGCTCCACTTAAGTATTTAAATGATTTGCCAGGAGCTTCATTTACTTTTAAACCTAAAATAAGTTCTTGTATATCGGTACTGTAATAAGCTTCGGCTGTCATCGAAAAGGGACTAATGTAATTTTCGTTCCAGTTCAAGCCAGAAGACATGGAAGATAAATTGCCTACAGTGAGCTGGTCGGAAAACCTGCCTTTAAGTCCAGGAAAATAGGTGGTTACGGGTGTGTCTAAGCTAGGGATATAACCATCGTCAATGGCTTTAAAAAGCAGTGCTGTAGTGATGCTTTTTGCCATTGAAAAAGAATTGGTCTTGCTGGTATTACTGTAGCCTTCTGCATAATTTTCATACCATATGCTATCATTTTTAATAATTAAAAAAGCTACTGTGCCTAAACGTTGATTAATCGTATTAAGTTTTTTGGTGGCAATTACTTTATTGTAGTTTTTGTGAAGAGGAAAGGCTTGCGTTGTAGTTCCTTTTTTAATAGTATGCGTTTCAAAGTGAGCTGTATCATCAATGTAAGCAGTAGTGTGTCCGGTAAAGTAAACTACACGGACTCCTTTTAAAATATAATTGTAATCAAAAATATAGAGTAGTGCAATTATAGTTGCTACAACTATAACAATGAATTTTATACTGTTTTTTAACCATTTCATACATATTAAATATACATAAAAAGTAGTTGATTTAGGTATTAAAACAAACCTCCAAATTCATTTTGTTAATTTGGAGGTTTGTTAATTTAAAAAAGATGTTGTTTATAGTGTAAAAAGAACTCCTAAGTTTAAAGAACTTCTTCCGTTTCTAGCAGAAGAATTGTCAAAAGTTGTTTTTATAATATTTGAAAAACCAGATTGACCATCATATTCTAGGAAAATTTTTGCTTTTTCTGAGATTGGAAATTTAACACCAATTCCAAGGGCTAAACCAAAATCGGTAGTGTTATAAGCTTCTTTTGTATCTATAGATGCAATTTCGGCCTTAGTTAAAAAAGCAGCATAAAGACCAAAATTTAAATACCAATTTCGTTTTTTTCCAAAATGCCAATTGGCCATGGCTGGTATTGAGATGTAATTAAGTATGGCGTCACCAGTACTTCTTTCTCCAGTTATTTCATTTACGGCAAAACTATTTCCCCAACCCTTTTGATCGTATATTAATTTTGTTTTAATACCCCATCTATCTGAAAAATAATATTCTCCAGTAGCGGCAATGTTAAAAGATGTCCTTGTGTCAGTTTGTCCAGTTTCGTTACCATTTACAGCTATATTAGATCCGTTTAATCCAATATTTCCTCCAATTTCAATATCTCCTTTGTCTTGAGCTTGAATTGTAATAAAAGATAGTAGTAATGCAATGAAAGTAATTTTTCTCATATTAGGTTTTTTAAATTCGGTGCGAAACTAGTTAAAAACTAAATAGGTGAAAAAGTTTTTTAATGATTTTATAAAGATTTTGAAAAGATGTTTTTTTCGAATTTAATTACGAATTCAAAAACTATCTTTTTAGGGTAAAATGACTAGCAAAGTGTTTTTGTATGCCTTTTTGAATGTACGTTATTTTAAACCAGTACTCGTCAGTGGGCATATTTTTATTGTTGTAAGTACCGTCCCAGCCTTCGCCAGAAACAGTTATTCTTTTTAAAACTTTTCCATAACGGTCAAAAATATAAATTACTGCAGAAGGATCAATTTCGTCAAATCCTTTAATGTTCCAGGTGTCATGAATTCCATCTTGATTTGGAGTGAAAAAGTTAATAAAGTCTATTCCATTTACTTGGGTTGATACGCTGCCGCATCCATCGGCATCCTTAATAGTAATGGTATGATCACCAAAACTAACGTTTTCAAATCGACCACTTTCTTGAAATTCTCCTTCATCTAGTTGATAAATATATGTAGATTCATTATTGCCAAATGCTGTAGCTAAAATTGTTTTATTGGAATCAAAAATATCAGTAATAAAATCAGCGCTATATGTTGTTGGTGCAGACGATGTTTTAACGCTTGTTTTAATCGAATTAAAACAACCAGTGATTAAGTTGGTCGCTACAACTTCATAAATTCCTTCGTTAGAAGCTACAATTGAAGGAGTGTTGCTATTGTCAATTTGTTCGTTATTGTAAAACCATACAAACTCTATGTTTTTAGCATCTAATTTGGTGTCAATAACAGCGGGAGAAGGGGTTCCTTCAGTTTCTGGAATTAATACACCATTACTATCAGTACATATACGATATTCGTCTTGTAAATTTAATTGTGGAGGAGCGGCTATATTTAAGCGTAGTTGAATAATTTTAAAGCAAGGATCGAGCTCTGAATTAATTAAGGGTTTTTCAATACGAGCATACAAAATTTGTGGACTAAATTTGTTTTCGTAGGTAGTGTTTAGGGCATTTGATTTTAACTCTGCATCTTGCTCACTTTCGTAATAAGATATATTGAAGCTGTCAATCTCTACCCCAGAAGCATCTAAAATTGGATTAAATTCAGTTAAGTCAAAAGTTTCTATTTCGTTAAGGTCATTATCACACCCAATTAAGGCAGGTATAGGCTTATCTATTACAGGAAAGCTTTGTAAATATATGGTAAATGAATTACTGATGTCAAAGCAGCTGGGGTCGCTATTGTTTTCTATTCGCGAATAAATTGTTGTAGTATTTGTGTTAACTAAGTAATTGTTTTGTAATGCTGATTTTTTTAATTCAGCATCGTTTTTAGAAGTATAATAAGTGATTGAAAATTTAGAAGAAACTTGATTATTTAAAATAATAGAATCAAACTGTTTACTCAGATTTATAAATTCATCCCCAGAATTGTCAAAATCACACAATACGTAATCAGGAATATTTCCAATAGATAAAGGGCGTGCTCCAATGGTAAAAGAGCTTTGAGAAGAGCATGAGCCGGATAAATCACTTATACGAACATTTATTTTTTGCGATGTATTATTTTCAATTGGATAAGATTCTGGGTTGGTTATAAGGCTATTTAAAATATCAAAAAACTCCACCTTAAATAATGAGGGGTTTTGATTTCCAAGTATTAAGTCAGCATTAGTACTAAGGTCAAAAGAAACTTCGGTATCACCTCCACATTCAAAAATATCTAAAGGTTCATTTTTTATAACTGGTTTTGGAAAAAACTCAACTTTAAATTCATTAATCCTATTTGATACAGATTCAAAACTTGATGTGGCTCTATAAAGACCGGGTGCAGTAGCTTTAATTGAAGGGTAATTTCCGTTAAATATTTCGGTATATCCCGATCCATCGTCATATTCCCATAAGTAATTACTAACATTTGTGAAAAAAATATCCAACTCAACAGTTTCTCCTTCGCAACCTTTTTTTGTTGAAACAATGGAGCAGTCTGTTGCTCCCGACCCAGGTTTTCCTATATTGGTTTGTTGTAGTTGAATAAAGCCTTCAATTTGACTAAAATTGGTGATGACTAAAATATATATTTCGCCAACTTTAGCATTACGTATTGACAAGGATTCGGTAACATCTGGTAAAAAGCTACATCCAATTTGATTAGGAGGTTGTAGTTTAGTGAAATCACAAAGATTGCTATTTTCATCAAATGGTCCCCATGCTATAAAATCTACATCAAGACCAAAACCAATGGGATTTCCATCATTGTCAAATTGCGTGTTTTGGACTATTTTAAAATCAAAAACGCCATCTTCTCCTACTTTTAAAAAAAACCAACCAGGAAAGGGTCTGTCTTCCAGGCATTGATAATTAGGCCCAGATTCAGAAAAAAGAGTACAACCTTCTTTGCCAAAAGAGCAATTTTTAAATATTAGCCCCTCGCTACTGGAACAAAAAGGAGTGATGTCATTACAAATTCCTCCCTGAGCAAAAGATTTATTTGATAAAAAAAACAATGATAAAAGCGTTAAAAATGCTACATAAATCTTGTAGTTTTTTTTCATATAGTAGTAGTGTGGTGAAAACTAATTACGTTGTATTAATTTGTGATATTAAACTTAAAAAGATAAATCAAAACTAAGGTCGCTATTTTTGGTTAATAATCAATAAGTTATTGGTCATAATGTGTTAAGTTTTATTTATAAATGGCCAATGCGAAAGAGGTGGAATTTAGTTTTTAATTAAGCTTGACTAAATTTTATACCAATGAGGTTACATATTTTTTAGGTGTAGTGCCATATTTCTTTTTAAAAGCGGCAATAAAATGGCTCGATGTACTATAGCCTACTTTTAGTCCAACTTCATTTACATTGTTACCTTCGGCAAGTAATTTACAAGCTAATTCCATTTTATGGTCAAAGAGAAAAGTGTAAACAGGTTCACCATAAATTTGTTTAAAACCATCTTTTAGCTTTTTTAAAGGCAAGCCTATTTCCATGGCTAAATCTTGTAATGATGGTGGTTCGGACATGCGATCGATAATTATTTTTTTGGCTTGTTTTATTTTTTGAACATTAAGTTCATCTGCCAAAAAAGGACATTGTTCAATATCTGCATCTTCAGGTTTGTTAAAGTGGAGACTTAATAACTCATAAGCTTTAGCTTTGTAATATAAGTCCCTTAAAGAGCTGTGGACATTAAAGTTCATTAATTGATTTAATACAACGGCCATTGAGGGAGAAATGCTTTTGTCGGCATAGTATTTTTTATCGCTATTTTCAGGGCTTAAAAAAGGAATGTAATTCGCTTCTGCGGAAAATAAACTATGGAATTTTTTTATAGAAACCAGTAATGTAACTAACCATGAGTTTGGTTCAATTTGAAGGTTCATGGGAAGCTCTCTTGTTGGGTTGTAAAGAAGTAATGAGGTTTCTTCTTTCATAGGCATCATGTACGAACCATTGTTGAAACTAAAAAGACCGCTTCCTTTTATGGCATAATGAAATTGTATAAAACTACTATCGATATCTCGAACAATCGTTTGTGTTTTTTCGGTTTCGTTCTGAAACTTTAAAATTAAAAAATGATTTTCAAGTTGAATTTCCTCCATTAACCCTTCTGCGATATTTTTTGATACAATTTCCATAAGTGTTTCTCTTTTTCTTATCTATAATAAATCTAAACAGATAATCAAATATACAGTATTGCTAATTATTTACGGTGATTTTTAACAATTTATAAGTATAAAATGAGGCAAAACGCTTTGGGCGACATTTATAAAACTTATAGCGTTATTTTAAACTGGATATCCATACTATTTTTGTGACATCTTTAACGATAGGATATTTATGGAGCCCCACCTACGAGCAAAAGGATCAAATTTTTATAGTATTGGACTTAGTTATAAAAAAGCCGATGTGGTAACACGCGGTAATTTTAGTATAAGTGATGAGGCTAAAAAAAATATACTTAAGCAAGCAAAGGCAGAAGGGATAGAATCTCTTTTAATAATGTCTACTTGTAACAGAACCGAACTTCATGGTTTTTCGCAACACCCTTTTCAATTAATCAAATTGTTGTGTGAACATACCCATGGTACGGTTGAAGAATTTGAAAAAGTAGCTTATGTGTTTAAAAATTCGAAGGCTGTAAAACACCTTTTTAGAGTTGGAACAGGTTTGGATAGCCAGATACTAGGGGATTTTGAAATCATTAGTCAGGTAAAAAATGGTTTTAAGCTAGCAAAGGAGCACGTGATGATCAATCCTTTTATGGAGCGTTTGATAAATGCGGTTATTCAAGCTAGTAAGCGGATAAAAAATGAAACCGAAATTTCTTCGGGCGCTACCTCTGTTTCATTTGCCTCTGTACAATATATTATGAAAAATATTGAAGATATTTCCAACAAGAAAATTGTATTATTTGGCACAGGAAAAATAGGCCGTAATACCTGCGAAAATTTAATTAAGCATACTAAAAACGACCATATTACCTTAATTAATAGAACTAAAGATAAAGCAGAAAAAGTAGCAGGGAAATTTAATTTGATTGTTAAAGATTATGCAAATATTCAAGCAGAAATTAAACAAACAGATGTGTTAGTTGTAGCTACAGGAGCTCAAAACCCAACTATTTCAAAGCAATTAATACATACCACTAAACCTTTGTTGATCTTAGATTTATCAGTGCCTCGAAATGTGTCTGATAACGTGTTAGAGCTGCCTAATGTAAGCTTGGTCCATTTAGATAATTTATCGCAAATTACAGATGCTACCCTAGCAAAAAGAGAAGCTCAAATACCCAGTGCAGAAAAAATTATTGATGAAATAGTAAGTGAGTTCAATGCTTGGTTAGAAACCAGAAAATTTGCACCAACTATAAAAGCATTAAAGACAAGGTTAACCTTAATACGCGATAGCGAAATCAATCAATTGCGTAAAAAGAAAGGTGATTTTGATGCTAATGAAGCTGCGTTAGTGAGTGATCGTATTATTCATAAAATTACCTCGCAATTTGCCAATCATTTGCGCGAAGAACAGCATAACTCAGATGAAAGTATTGAGTTTATCCAAAAAGTATTTCAACTTCAAAATTTATAAGCTTGAGTAAAGTAATTCGTATAGGAACCCGCGATAGTGAGTTGGCCTTATGGCAAGCTAAAACAGTACAGAAACAATTATTAGATTTAGGTTACCAGTCAGAATTGCTTCCTGTAAAATCAACAGGAGATCTAATATTGGATAAACCTTTATACGAACTTGGAATAACTGGGGTTTTCACAAAAACTTTAGATGTAGCGATGTTAAAGGGTGAAGTCGATATTGCTGTCCATTCTATGAAAGATGTACCTACATTATTGCCCAAAGGTATTGTTGAAGCGGCAGTGCTAAAACGCGCTAATGTAAATGATGTGTTGATCCATAAAGGTTCACTTAATTTTTCTGAAAAAGCAACTATCGCCACAGGGAGTTTACGCAGACAAGCGCAATGGTTACATAAATACCCTAGTCACACTATAGTTGATTTAAGAGGGAATGTAAATACAAGGCTTCAAAAATTACAAGATAATAATTGGCAAGGAGCTATTTTTGCCGCAGCAGGTTTGGAGCGTATTGGGCTTACGCCAGAAGAGGTAATTTCGTTAGATTGGATGATTCCTGCTCCAGCTCAAGGAGCCATGTTGGTTGTAGCTATGCAGAATGATGTCTTTTGTAAGGAAGCTTTAGCTAAACTTAATGACCGTAAAACGGAACTATGCGTGCATATAGAGCGTGATTTTTTAAGAAAGTTAGAAGGAGGTTGTACAGCACCAATTGGCGCTTTAGCGACTATAGAAAATGATAAAGTACATTTTGAAGGAGTGCTTTTTTCACTTGATGGGAAAAAGAAATTAAGTATTTCAAAAACCTGCGATATAGATGATGCTCAAACTTTAGGGGAACTATATGCTGAAGAATTACTAAATCAAGGAGGAACTGAGCTAATGCAAGAAATTAAAGCCAGTTTAAAAAAAGAATAGTAGAATTACATATATATTGAAAACAATACTATCAACAAAAAAGCTAAGTCAAGCGCAAAAAGAGCATTTGTTAAATGGGAATTTGGCAGTAGTGGATGTTGATTTTATTAAAACAGAACCCATTTTATTTTCTGTAAAAGATAACTTTATTGAAAATGCTATTTTTACTAGTTTGAATGGGATAAAAGCTGTTTTGAATAAAAAAACACAAATTAAAAACTTTTTTTGTGTAGGTAAAAAAACCGAAAGTTTGTTAAATGAATTGAATATATCTGTACAACATTGTGCTGCAAATGCCAAAGCACTTTCAGAATACATAATAGCTAATCATAAAGATAAAAGCTACCATTATTTTTGTGCACAAGAGCGCTTGGATATTTTGCCAGATGCCTTGTCAAAGAATCATATTGAATGGAAACAAATACCTGTGTATAAAACAATACTCACTCCTAAAAAATACGAACAAGAATTTGATGGGGTTTTATTTTTTAGCCCATCGGGAGTCGAAAGTTATTTTAGTAAAAACACAACCCCAATACATAGTTTTTGCATAGGAAATACTACTGCAAAAGCATTAAAAAAATACACAGAGCAGTACACGGTCGCTTGGCAGCCAAGTATTGAAAATGTATTAGTAAAAGTCATAAAACATTTTAAAAGCAATGATTAAGAACGATTTATTTTTAAGAGCACTTAAAGGAGAAACAGTAGAGCGTCCGCCAGTATGGATGATGCGTCAAGCAGGACGTTACCTTCCTGATTTTATGAAGTTGAAGGCAAAATATGACTTTTTTACACGTTGCCAAACCCCCGAATTAGCGACCGAAATTACAGTAATGCCTATACACCAAATAGGGACAGATGCGGCCATTTTGTTTAGCGATATATTAGTAGTACCGCAAGCGATGAATGTAGAAGTGCAAATGAAAGATGGTATTGGACCTTGGTTACCTAACCCAATCAGATCTCAAAAAGATGTAGATCAAGTGATCATTCCTAATATTGAAGAAACTTTGGGTTATGTAATGGAGGCCATTAAAATGACTAAAGAGTCATTAAATAATGAAGTGCCATTAATTGGTTTTGCAGGTTCACCTTGGACAATTTTATGCTACATGGTGCAAGGTCAAGGGTCGAAAAATTTTGATAAAGCTAAAGCTTTTTGTTTTCAAGAGCCTGTAGCAGCGCATTCGTTGTTACAAAAAATAACCGATACTACTATTGCGTATTTAAAAGCTAAAGTAGTAGCAGGTGTTGATGCTGTTCAAGTGTTTGATAGTTGGGGTGGGATGTTGTCGCCAGTAGATTACCAAGAATTTTCATGGAAATACATTCAGCAAATAATTGATGCCTTAAAAGATGAAACGCCAGTGATTGCTTTTGGAAAAGGATGTTGGTTTGCTTTACAGGAAATGAGTAAGTCAGGAGCATCAGCTTTGGGTGTCGATTGGACATGCTCGGCACGTAATGCCCGTTACTTAACAGGGGGTAATATTACATTGCAAGGTAATTTTGATCCTTCACGTTTACTTTCGCCTCCGGCAGAAATAAAAAAGATGGTGACTCAAATGATTAACGAGTTTGGAAAAGATCGATACATTGCTAATCTTGGGCACGGTATTTTGCCTAATATTCCGGTAGCAAATGCACAGGCATTTGTCGATGCGGTTAAGGAGTATAAAGGATAGTAGAATTGTAAATAAATTAACTACATTAGAATAATTTTGCTTAAAAGAAGTCATTATAAATGATAAAGAAAAGTTTCATATGAAAGATAGTTTATTGATTTATTTATTGTGTTTAATTTGTTTTTCATCTTGTAATTCAGATGATGAATCCGCAGAAGATTCTGGGCCAGATTCAGACACGGAAATTTTGCTAGATGCTTATAATGCAAGAATATCATATTTTTTATTAGTTTTTGCCATTAATAATGAAGATAACCTTGAAAATGAATTTATTGAATTAAAATATGATGCTAAAGGACGAGTTATAGGTCGGCAAAATAGAATGATTTTTAGAGCTCTAACAGGTCAAAATTTATTAAGAAGACCAATTTTTTTAGATAAAAGTTATAGAGACAGTCTTGTTTATGATAATGATTTGATAAAAAATTATTCTATTAAAGATTCTGAAGGAAATAAAAAAGTTGAGCTAGCTTCTATAACTAAGCTAAACAGCAAAGGCCAAATAATAGAAAAAGAGAATTTAATCAATATTTTCCCTCCAGCAAACCCTTTAGAGAATAGTACTTCTGAATTTGATTTTCTTCCTTCAGAATTTAGTGGACCAAGTATTTCTTTTTTTAGTTATGCCGAAAACGGTTTGTTAACTAAATTAATTACAAAATTTGAATCTAGAGAATCCGAGCCAAATCATATTGAGATCGTTTTTGAATATGATGAATTTGATAATTTAAAGAAGAAGACTATTTCTAAGAATAGGTTCTTCCCTTTGAGTTTAGAAGAAAATGTTAATAAAGAATTTACGAATAATCCAGTTAGTAAAGAAGTTGTTGAAATTAATTATTCTAATTACGATAGTGAAGAGAATTTATTTAAATCACTTATGATATTTGATGATTTATTAGATATATCGCTTTCAAAGAATAATTTTTCAAAAGTTGAATCAATAAAATATTTGTGTAGTGATCAAGATGAAGATCCTATGGATGATATAGTAGATTTTGATTGTAATAATGATGATCCTTCAGGAACATTTAATAGCCTTCTGAAATTCGCATATGAAGAAAAAGAAGGAAATTTAAGAGCTGTTCTTGATAAAAGTTTGTAGATAAATACTTAAAATTTTAATCTATTGTTGATGAAAGAGCAATTTTACCAATACATACAAAACCTTCAAGATGAAATAACGACTGCTTTAGAAAAAGCAGATGGTCAAGCCGCTTTTCAGGAAGATATTTGGGAGCGCCCCGAAGGAGGAGGAGGTCGCACCCGTGTGATAGAAAAAGGGGCCGTTATAGAAAAAGGAGGAGTCAATATATCTGCAGTCCATGGGCCGTTGCCAAAAGCAATGCAAGCTTATTTTAAGGTAGAAGATGTTGATTTTTTTGCCTGTGGTTTAAGTTTGGTTATTCATCCAAAAAATCCAATGGCGCCAACAGTACATGCTAATTGGCGTTATTTTGAAATGTATAACAAACAGGGTGAAATTGTAGATCAATGGTTTGGTGGCGGACAAGATTTAACGCCTTATTATTTATTTAAGGAAGATGCCATTCATTTTCACAATACATGTAAAACAGCCTGTGATAAACATGATGCTGAATTTTATCCTACATACAAGCAAAAATGTGATGAATACTTTTATAATGCGCACCGAGGAGAAGGACGTGGTATAGGAGGTTTGTTTTTTGATTATTGCAAAGCAACAGAAGATCGAAGCATTGATGATTGGTATGCTTTTGTAACCGAGGTAGGCAATAGTTTTGTAGAAGCTTATGTGCCTATTTTAGAAAAAAGAAAAGACTTAGAATATGCATCTGAGCAACGTGATTGGCAAGAAATTCGCCGAGGTCGTTATGTAGAATTTAATTTGGTACACGATAAAGGAACGCTATTTGGTTTAAAAACTAATGGTCGTATCGAAAGTATTTTGATGAGTTTGCCTCCAAATGTACAGTGGCGTTATGATCACCACCCTGAGGAAGGAACAGAAGAGGCTAAACTACTAAAAGTGCTTAAAAAGCCTGAGAATTGGTTAAAGCTGTAGTTAAATAGGGAATCAAAAGGCGTCTAAATCGTTCAGGATTATCTTGTATGTTGTGTTTTTCTATATATTTTTTTATTTGTTTGATTTCAATTTTGTTTTGTGAGGCAACAAATTTTGAGCTGTAGCCTTGAAAAAAAGGAATTTTAGCACTCTTTTGAAGAATTACGTAAATATCACTATGTCTCGAGTCTTTCATTATTTTGTTGCAAAAAAGATCTTTGAGTAACTCTTCTTCACCCTCTAATACCTGAAAAAAATATCCAGAGGAGAATAAAAGCACACCAGAAACCCCATTTTCATTGTTGTTAGAAGTTGTGGTTTTTAATATATTTTCTAAATCAAATTGAGTTAAACCAGTGTCACCTTTACTAACATAACAGATATTGTAGTTCATATAAAAGTTTGGTTTTTAGGTTAATGTGCATAAAACTACAAAAAATGATTAAATATTTAATTTTTTTGTAGTATTTTATTTACTTTTTAACTTCTGTTCTATTAAACGTTTTTTAAAAGGTTGTGCTTGTCTATATGTGGGTTTAATAATCTGATATATAGACGGGTATTTTTTTTGTTGTTCTTTTTTTAGTAGTAACAAATATTATTTGTGCTTAGGTCTTGGTTAAAATGTATTAACGTTTGAAGGGGTGACTTGTCGAAGGTAGTTTAGCAAAGGGATGGTATTCGTTTTTTAAAATTTCGGGTGTTGCATGGCGTAATTGATAGGCTAATTCTAAAGATTTTAAAGTTTCTGAAATACCAAAACCATTGCCAGATAAGATGTGTTTATAGGATTCGGTATGTAAATCGGTAAAACCTGCACTAAATTCTAAGGCTTCGTTGTCAATTGTAATGGTTCTAAAAGTGCGTAAGCCTTGTTTGGTAGCTTCTGGTGGTAAGGTTTCTGAATTGATTGAAAGAAACCAACGCACATTGGCATTTTTTAATTGTAATACCCCCGAAGCTCTGTCATGTTCCATAAGGTGAACGGTGCTTTTTTCTACATTGCCAAAAATCCAAATAAGCATATCAAAAAAATGGATACCTATATTTGAACAAATGCCTCCAGATTTTTCAATAGCTCCTTTCCAAGAAGCATAATACCAGTTTCCTCTAGAAGTAATATAAGTTAAATCAACATCGTGAATTTTATCTTTTGGGCTTTTCGCTATTTTTTCTTTAAGTGCTATTATTGAAGGATGAAGGCGTAATTGTAAAATAGTGTTTATTTTATTGCTTGCACTTGCTTCTAATTTAGCCAAGGCTTCTGCATTCCATGGGTTTAAAACTAAAGGCTTTTCGCAAATAGCATTTGCGCCGTTTCGCAAGGCAAAACGGACATGGGCATCATGCAAATAGTTAGGGGTGCAAATAGACATGTAATCAATAGATTCTTGTTTGTCTAATCGCAATTTTTCAATATGTCTATCAAAACGTTCAAATTCAGTAAAAAATCGAGCCTTTGGAAAATAGGAATCAATAATACCAACACTGTCATTTGGGTCAAATGATGATAAAAGTTCGTTTCCTGTATGCTTAATCGCTTTTAAATGTCTGGGAGCTACAAAGCCTGCAACTCCCATAAGAGCAAAATTTTTCATTGTTTTAAATTAAACAGTTGTATAACCTATAATGGCAAAATACTGTTTTTAGTTAATTGATATTGTTCTCCACTTTCGGGGCAAGTGGCTATTTGTTCATGGTTAAATTGTAATCGGTGCCCATATTTACTAACCCAACCTACTTGTTTAGCAGGATTACCCATTACAAGTGCATAGGGCAACACAGGTTTAGTAATAACAGCTCCAGCACCTATTAAAGCATATGCTCCAATCCTGTTACCACATACAAGAGTTGCATTTGCACCAATAGTGGCTCCTTTTTCTACATAGGTTTCTAAAAACTGTTCTTTTCGTTCTATAAAACTTCTGGGGTTAATTACATTGGTAAATACCATAGAGGGACCTAAAAAAACATCATCTTCACAGGTTACTCCAGTGTAAACAGATACGTTGTTTTGGATTTTAACACCGTTTCCTAGTTTTACATTAGGAGATATCACTACATTTTGGCCAATATTACAATTGTTACCAACAATAGAATGTGCCATTATATGAGAAAAGTGCCATATTTTAGTGCCTTCTCCTATTTGGGCTCTATGATCAATTATGGTCGATTCGTGTGCATTATATTTTTTTTGTTTATCCAAATAAGTTGTATTTTACTTGCGAAAGATACTAATTTGGATTTTTTTAAAGTTTATTAATTTTTAATTTATGAGTAGAAAAACACCTAAAAAGGAATTATATTGAAGTGATTTTTTAAATTATTTACCGTATTGATTATTGTTTTGTTATTCAAAACACCATTTAAAATTTAAAATTATTATATTTATAAAAAGTTAAACTTATTGAAAATGAAACATTTGAAGAATATTATTGTGGCATGTTTGTTATTTGTTTTTGCTCAAACCATACAGGCACAAGATATAGCTAATCCATCAGAGTCTGTTAAAAAGAGTGTGATAAGAAATGTGAAGACATTAAAAAATAAATTGGTTTTATCTGTAAGTCAAACAGAAAAAGTGACTGAGCAAGTAACAAAATATGAAACGGCCAAGCATGATATTTATATGTCTAAAGATGATATGGATGTAAAAAACAAAAAACTTTCAGAATTAGAAGAGGAACATCATAAAAAAATAGAAGAGGTACTATCTGAAGCCCAACGCAAGAAATTTTTAGCTGCTATTGCCGATTCTAAAAAAGGAGTATAAAAAGAGAATTATTTGCGAACTAAAGTTTAATTTTTGTTTTTGAAATAGTTCAAAATTATTGAATGCTAATTAGGGTAGTTGTTTATTAATCGTTTTAGATTACTGATGTTATATATGTAAATATAAACAGTGCAAAAGCAATTACTAGAATTGAAAAAGAAAATACTTTTGTTGTTTCGACTTTCTTAAAAAGCCATCTTTTTTAAGTTCCCAAGAAAATAATATTTCTATTAGATTAGGCAATGGGTCAAAAATAAAATCAATTATATGATAACCCTCTTTTGCTTTGTTTTGAGTGTTTGTTTTTTCTTTTTTATCTGCTAGATATTTAGCAGTTTTGATTTTTTTTGTATCAACTTTACGAATTGCTAATTCTTTTTTAGCAAGTTCTACTGCTTTGGGATTCCATTTTTTTGATGCCCCAACAATTTTAAGTAATTCTTCTGTTGTTCTTTCTTTTATTGAAGGTTTAAAATCATCAATCATTACAACTGGTCTTAAAGATTTAAAGGGATTCTTTTTCTAATGCATCATAAATTTTTAAAAATTCTTGATCTTTTTTTTGCTGGTATAAATGTAATAATTCTTTTTTACCGTTTGCACCAAGCCTTTTTCTGAAATCTTTATTTAAAAGTTGCGTAATAGCATTTCTAAAACTTTTATAATCAGAATAAATTAATCCGCAATTTGCATTTTCAATTAATGCTTTTTGGGCTTTACATGCAGTAGCAAGTATTGGAATTTCGCCATACATGTATTGAAAAAGTTTATTGGCAACACCCGAATCATGCTGTGCATTGACCTTAAAAGGGGCTAAACCTAGGTCTATTTTTTTTAAATAAGCGGGTAAAAATTTCACATCTGCCCAGGGGATATAAGTAATATGTTCTTTAAGCTGAGGGCTGTTTATGCGAACATTAAAATCGGTTTTATCTGCTTTGTCGACAGGTCCAATAATGAGTAATCTAAATTGTAAACCTTCGGTTAAAAGAGATTGTATCCAAGGGAGTATATCAATAATGCCTCTGCGCTTGGCTACTACACCAAAATAAAAAAGGCTAGGTATATTTGAGTTGTAATCAATCTTTAATTCTTGACTTTCATAATGCTTAAAACTCTCTAAATTGGGCATATTAGGATGCACAAATATGTTTTCTGTTTTTAAAAATGAAAATTTGGTTTTTAAATCTTGCTTAAAACTATTGCTTAGCACAATAAGTTTATCAGCATAATTTAAATAAGCAGCTTCTTTTTTGTACCATTTTTTTGGTTGTACTATGTGTTTTCGCCAACCTTTTGTTGCCCATTGGTAACTGTTAATTGCTGCTGGGTAGTTTTCATGTAAATCTAAGGTAAAGTGAACTTTGCGATTGCTTTTTTCTATACCTAAAAAACTGGCTTTACTCATATATAAATCATGAGCGTGAATAGCATCTAACTTAAAATCGACTATAAAATCAGCAATATATTTTGCCCAGAATTTTTCGTACAAACTTAGATTTGTACTGAGTAAAACGAATAAATCTTTAACTTTTCGAGGAAGCTTTATACGTGAAACATTAATGCCTTTATGAACTGCGTAATTTTTTCCAAAATCAAAACAAAGTACATGAACTTGATGTCCTTTATTTAAAAGTAGTTGAATTTCCTTTTGAACCCGATGGTCGTGATCAAATTCATTATCTACAATAACACCAATTTTAAGCATATTTTATAATTAAAGCCAAAGCTTAATGTTGGTATACAATTGCATTTATATTCATTCCGGCGCCAACACTGGCTAATAAAAGAATATCACCTTTATTAATTTGATGAGGGGCCAAGTTACCTTTTGTAATGAGGTCGTAAAGTGTTGGTATGGTAGCAACACTACTGTTTCCTAATTTGTTAATACACATTGGCATAATGCCTTCGGGTACTTCCATATCAAAAAGTTCGTAAAAACGTTTTACAATGGCTTCATCCATTTTTTCATTAGCCTGATGTATGAGTATTTTTGAAACATCATTTATGCTAAATGGGCTCTTATCCAAGCATTTTTTCATGGCCAATGGGACATTTGTAAGTGCAAATTCATAAATTTTGCGCCCATGCATTTTAATAAAATAAGTTTTGTCGGCCTCAGAGTGATAGCTTTTTCCATTAAAAATGAAATTAGCCTCATCTAAGGTAAAGCTTGCAGTTTCATGGCTAAAAACACCTCCTTCATCATCGGTTTTTTCAATAATACTTGCTCCTGCTCCATCTGCGTATATCATAGAGTCCCTATCATGTGGATCAATAACTCGCGATAATGACTCGGCACCGATAACTAGACATTTTTTGGCAATACCCGCTTTAATAAATGCATTTGCTTGAATTACACCCTCAACCCAGCCAGGACAACCAAAAATAAGATCATAGGCCACACAACCTGGATTTTTAATTTTTAACTTTTGCTTAACACGCGATGCCAAACTAGGAATCATATCGGCTTGCCCATCTCCGTATTTAACATCTCCAAAATTATGCGAAACAATAATATAGTCAATAGTTTCAGGATCACACAAAGCGTGTTCAATGGCACGTTGAGCTGCAACATATGCCATGTCTGAAGTATTTAAATGTTCGGCAGCATAACGGCGTTCTTCGATACCCGTAATGGCTACAAACTTTTTTATAATGACCTGATTGTTTTGTTTAAAACTTGATCCATCAGCATTTAAAAAAGAATGATTTTCAAAATTTTCATTAGCTACAATTTTATTAGGGATGTAGCTTCCAAGTCCAGTAATTTTAATACTCAATGTGAGGTTTTTTTTGGTTGTTCGTACAAATTTACAAAACCTAAACGACTTTAGTTTTCATTACAGTAGCAATTGATAGTGCATTGGTTTTTAGCTTGTCAGAAATTAGTCCACAAAAATGCTTATCAATGGTTGTGTTTAATAAATGAATCCACTGATCAAAATGACTGTATTGCATTGGAGATTTGGAGTGAATATTTTTATGTATTTCTAATAAATTTTTGGAATAAGTGCCTTTGTGAAATAAATTATATTCCCAAAAATCTAAAATAACAGGAAGGTGTGTTTGTAAATCAATAGGAATAATATCAGTAAAGAAATAGCCTATTGTGGTATCATTAATTGCTTTTTCGTAGAAGGATTTAAAAACAAATTCTAAATCAGCACGGTTTTGAATATCATTCATTATGACTAAAGTCTGGGTTTTATACTATTCAATTTAAGTACTTGTTTTTTTGATTTTGTGTTTAAGGAGTAAATTTATTAAAATCAACAGGATCAAAATTGTCAAATAATAAAGGCATTTTTTCAAAAAACTCTTGCTCTTCGGGGCTAATAATTTCAGGGAAAAGTTTGGGGGTTGCTTTGGTCATTTGCCAATACCAAAATCCCCGAGATTTCATTAAAAGGTTAAAATATTCATTAAAACTTGATGCTATGGGGTAATAATAACCATCTTCATCTTTAAAATGTACGGGAGTTAATTTATTTTGAGGACTAATCCATAATCCGCTGTTGGCCTCTGCAATAAAATAATCTAAACCCAGATAATTCGGATTAGTATATTCTGATGGTTTTGTAAAAACCGTTGCTGCCGAAGCTATTCGTATATTGCCATAACTGTCTCTGTCTTCATAAGAATCTTTTAAATCCCATTCCACTTCAAAACCATCCATTTCATTGTAAAAATCAATAATTACGGAGTCAATTTTGGAGTAAATGCCCAAATTAAATGGTTTTGGAGGTCTTATGTTAAATTTTTTTAATGTTATTAACGGATGATTCTCTAATTCTTTTTTTAAATGAACTAATTTTTTCGTGAATAACATCGTAATTAATTTTAAGGATTAGTTTTATGCATAAGATTCAATAGGAGCGCAACTACAAATTAAATTTCTGTCTCCGTGTGCCTCGTCAATTCGATTAACACTTGGCCAAAACTTATTTTCATGAATATAAGCTAATGGATAAGCAGCTTGATTTCTGCTATAAGGAAAATCCCATATATCCGCAGTAAGTTGCTCTAATGTGTGTGGTGCATTCTTTAGAATATTATTAGGGTTTTCTGAATTCACAGAAGCAATTTCCTTTCTAATTGAAATCATAGCATCACAAAAGCGATCCAATTCAGCCAAACTTTCACTTTCTGTAGGTTCTATCATAAGTGTGCCAGCTACAGGAAACGAAACTGTTGGTGCATGAAACCCATAATCCATGAGGCGTTTAGCAATGTCAGAAACTTCGACGCTTTGATCTTTAAAAGGCCTACAGTCAATAATTAATTCGTGAGCAGCTCTATTCATAACACCAGAATAAAGGGTGTCATAATGACCAGCAAGTCGTTCTTTAATATAGTTAGCGTTTAAAATTGCCATTTCGGTAGCTTTTGTAAGCCCTTTAGTACCTAACATTTTGATATATCCATAGGATATTAAGCAAGCTAAAGCAGAGCCAAAAGGGGCAGCTGAAATTGCAGTAATGGCTTTATTTCCTCCTGTTTTAATTATTGGATTTCCTGGCAAAAAAGGAACGAGTTGCTCGGCAACACAAATTGGACCTACTCCAGGGCCACCACCACCATGTGGAATGGCAAATGTTTTGTGTAAATTCAAATGACATACATCGGCACCAATAGCTCCAGGATTTGTTAGACCTACTTGAGCATTCATATTGGCACCATCCATATAAACTTGACCTCCATATTGATGTATAATACTGGTGATTTCTTTAATTTCTGACTCAAAAACTCCATGAGTAGAAGGGTAAGTGACCATTAGTGCCGCTAAATTATCTTTGTGGAGTTCAGCTTTTTCGCGTAAATCATTTACATCAATATTTCCATTGCTAGCGGCTTTAGTCACGACAACCTTCATGCCAGCCATTACTGCCGATGCAGGGTTTGTACCGTGAGCCGAAGAAGGAATCAAACAGATATTACGATGATAATCACCATTGTTTTCATGGTAAGCTTTTATTACCATAAGACCAGCAAACTCTCCTTGTGCACCAGAGTTTGGTTGTAAAGAGGTAGCACTAAAACCTGTAATTTCAGAAAGCATTCTTTCTAGTTCGGTAAGCAAGTGTTGATAGCCTTTAGCCTGTTTAACAGGAACAAAGGGGTGAATGTTATTCCATTGAGCATTACTTAAAGGAAGCATTTCGGCTGCTGCATTCAATTTCATGGTACAGGAGCCTAAGGCTATCATGGAATGGTTTAAAGAAAGATCTTTACGTTCTAACTTTTTTATGTAACGCATTAACTCAGTTTCTGAATGATAAGATTGAAAAGTATCATGGATTAAAAATTCAGTATTTCTTTTAACACTATTTTCAATTCTAAATTCAGTTTCTAGAGCTGTAATTGTTTTATGTTCACTGTTTTTAATAGAGGCGAAAACACCACAAATGGTATTGATATCTTCAACAGAAGTGGTTTCGTTGATAGCAATTGAAACTGAATTTTTATTTGGATAATAGAAATTTATCTTATGCTTTTCAGCTTTATTTTTTAGTAGTTCACTATTTTCGACATCAAAAAGTAGTGTGTCAAAAAATTGTTTGTTTTTTTGATGGTATCCTAGTTTTGCAATTTCTTTTTCTAAGGTAGCGGCTTTTAAATGGATATTTGTTGCTATGCTTTTTAAGCCTTTAGGTCCATGATATACGGCATACATGCCAGCCATAACGGCTAATAGTACTTGAGCAGTGCATATGTTTGAAGTAGCTTTATCTCTTTTAATATGCTGTTCTCGAGTTTGTAATGCCATTCGAAGAGCTCGTTTGCCTTGTCGGTCTTTGGATACTCCAATAATTCGGCCAGGAATTGTACGTTTGTAAACGGCTTTAGTGGCAAAATAAGCAGCATGTGGCCCGCCATAACCAAGGGGAATTCCAAAGCGTTGTGTAGTTCCAACAACAACATCGGCACCCATTTCTCCAGGAGCTTTTAGGCTTACTAAACTCATAATATCGGCTGCAAAAGCTACTTTGATATCGTTGTTTTTGGATTGAGCTACAAAATCAGTGTAATCAAATATTTCTCCGGTTTTACCAGGGTACTGTAGTAATACACCAAAATAATCTGGAGAAAAGTTAAAGGATTGGTGATTACCTATAACAATTTCAATATCCAATGGAATAGCCCTAGTTTGGAGTAGTGAAATAGTTTGTGGTAAAGTTTCTTCAGAAATAAAAAACTTATTGATATTGTTTTTTTTCTGTTGGCGGTTGCGTAAAGCAAACAACATTGTCATTGCTTCTGCGGCAGCGGTACTTTCATCAAGTAATGAAGCATTAGCAAGTTCCATACCCGTAAGTTCAACAACCATTGTTTGGTAATTGAGTAAGGCTTCGAGTCGACCTTGCGCAATTTCTGCTTGATATGGCGTGTACGCGGTATACCAGCCTGGATTTTCTAAAATATTACGTTGAATAACAGCAGGAACACACGCCTCATGATAACCCAGACCTATGTAAGATTTAAATACCTCATTTTTTTTACCTAATTCGTGAATATGTTTTAGGTAATCATATTCTGAAATAGCTTGGTCTAGTTGTAAAGGTTCTTGTAACCGAATATTATCAGGAATTGTTTCGTAAATCAACTGTTCTAAATTATCTGCTTGAACAGTTTTAAGCATGGTTTTCAGTTCTTTTTCTGAGATACCAATATGACGGTCACTAAATTGGGGTGTATTCATGTGTTAATACATTGAATTTTAGGCTGCAAAAATACGCATATTATCTAGTAGTTTTTTAAAAAAAATAGCGTACAATTGTTAAGTTTTCAACTTTTATATTAACATTGCTAGTAAAGTAATGAGACGTTTTTTTTTATCCATTTTTAGGTTTTATATTGAAGCGAGTATACATGTGTCATTAGCGGTGTATGCATTGCTTAAGGTTTTTTTGTTAAAAAATGCACTTGAGTCTGATTTCTATTTGTCTGGGACTATTTTTTTTGGGGCTATTACTGGCTATAATTTTGTCAAATATGCGCCTGTTGCTAAGCTTCATCATCGAAGTTTGACAAGATTTTTCAAAGGAATTCAATTTTTTTCGTTATTCAGTTTTATCGGGTTGGTTTATTGCGCTTTTAAACTGCCTATGTATACATTGTTGGTACTAGCTTTTGGTGGTTTTTTTGTGTTTTTGTATGCAATACCCGTAGTGTTAAAACAAAACTTACGTTCTTTTTCTGGAGTAAAAATATATGTTGTAGCTTTAAGTTGGGTGTTAACAGTAGTTGTTGTTCCTGCAATTCATTATAGTTTACCCATTGACTTGGTTTTTTTTACTCATGCTATACAGGTGTTTGTATTTGTAGTAGCGTTAATTATTCCTTTTGATATTAGAGATTTAAATTATGATGATAAGAAATTACAAACTTTGCCACAGGTAATTGGAATAGCTAATGCAAAATTAGTAGGAGCTATTTTGATGATTTTGTTTTTTGTTGCAGAATTGATGATATCAAAAAAGCCTGATGCTATTGTAGCAACAGGCTTAATGTCTATTTTAACTATTTTTTTTATTTACAAAACCTCTGTTACAAATTCAAAATTTTATTGTTCTTTTTATGTTGAATCAGTACCACTTGTTTTTTGGCTATTGTTATTGGTTGTTTGATTGTTGCTTAGCAAGCTCTTTTTCAAATATATTTTGCAGATCGCTCTTTTCATTAGTAGCCATTGCGCAACTATGTTGATTATTCTTCTTCATAGATTTTGTAAGCTTTATATTATTGCTTGTATATTTTTGACAAGCTTTACAAAATGCTAAATGTATATTAAGCTTAATTTTTTCTAGCAAAGATGCTTCATTGTATTGTGATTTATCACAAACATGTTGAGCTTCATCACATGGGATAAGCAATTTGTAATCTTTTTTCATCGACATACTCATAGTAATAAATTTAAACCATTTTTTTCGAAAGCAATCATGCTAATTCAACTATAATGATGCTTGGGCTATTGTTTAGACGTAATGCTGTTGAATTCATTACAATAAATTCAATGTTAACAAAAATTCTTTCAAAAAAGGCTTACTTCGTGTTAAATATTAAGGAAGCTTTTGCTTTTAGACGTCAAAAATAAGCATATTAAAGTTTTAATTTCAAAAAATATAGATTTTTTGAATCAGAAAGAAGAGGATTTGAATAAGATGTAATAATTTGAAGCTTAGATTTTATATCCTTGTAATATAAAACGTAAGAAAAATACGTAGCGGTATGTAGTTGCGAAATATTTAAGCTGTTTGTTGTCTTTGTTTGTTAATTAAAGTAAATGTGTTGTTGGCTTTAATTAACCCATAGTAAAACAACAAACAATTCAAATTATTTACGAAGTTCTTTTTCGAACATACTTTGTAGGCTGTTTTTTTCACTTAATTCTAGGTGTAAACTTTCTTGAGAATTACTTTTTTTAATAACAGCAGTAAGCTTTGTGTTGTTTCTATTGTATTGAAGGCATACCTTACAAAATGCTAAGTGTAGACTTAATTTTATTTTTTCAAGTAACGAAGCTTCGTTGTATTGTGATTTATCACAAACATGTTGTGCTTCATCACAAGGAATAAATATGTTGTAATCTTTTTTCATCGTCAAATTCATTAAAATGTTAAAACCAATTTTTTTCCATACAAGCAGCCATGGCTGTTCTTGCACGGTGGATGATTACCCATAAATTAGACGCTGTAATATCAAATTCATTACAAATAGTTTCTGTATCAAATCCATCAATAGTTTTCATTCTGAATATTGTGGCTTGTTTTTCAGGTAACTTAGATAAGCAATTTTGTATTGCTTTTCCAAGTTCATTGTTTTCAATTTTGTTTTCTGCATTTTCTGCATAGGGATCTGCAACACGCTCCTCGAGCCAGTCGCCTTCTGTTTCAGAATCCGAATTATAAGCCATTCGAACCTCTGCCTTACCTTTATTGCTGTTTATTTTTCGGTAGTGATCGATGATTTTTCTCTTTAAAATGGAAATGAGCCATGTACGTTCAGAAGCCTCTCCTTTAAAGTTTTTCATTGATCTTAAGCCTGCAAAAAACGTTTCTTGAACAATGTCTTTAGCGATTTCCCTATCATCAACACGAACAATAGTGTAATTAAATAAATAATCACTGTATTTATCTATCCAGGTATTTGGGTTTAATTGATGTTCAGCCATTTTTTTTGAATTGATTCCAAATGTAATAAATAATTAGATTTAAATTATAGTAGACCCGCTCTTTTAAGTAAAGCATTATTTGTGGGCTCTTTTCCTCTAAAATTTTTGTAAAGAGTGGCAGGGTGTTCTGTTCCCCCTTTTTCAAGTATTTCTTTTTTAAATTTAGAAGCAATTTCTTTATTAAAAATCCCTTTTTCTTTAAAGTATGCAAAAGCATCAGCATCCAATACTTCGGCCCATTTATATGAGTAGTAACCAGAGGAGTAGCCACCTTGAAAAATATGGGCAAATGAAGTACTCATACAATTTTCGGTAACATCTGGATATAATTGAGTGTTTTTGAAAGCACTTTTTTCAAATTCTTTCACACTAAAATTTGTACTTGGTGGAGTGGTATGCCATGCCATATCTAATAACCCAAAACTAAGTTGACGCAATGTGGCCATACCTTCGTGAAATGTTGCGGATTCTTTTATTTTTTCAATATACTCCATTGGTATTAACGCTCCAGTTTCGTAATGATGAGCAAAAATTTCGAGAGCCTCTTTTTCAAAACACCAGTTTTCCATAATTTGACTAGGAAGCTCTACAAAATCCCAAAAAACATTAGTTCCGGATAAACTAGGGTAGGTTGTATTTGCTAACATTCCGTGTAAAGCATGTCCAAACTCATGGAATAGAGTAGTGACTTCATTAAAAGTTAGTAAAGATGGTTTGGTATCTGTTGGTTTGGTGAAATTACATACAATTGAAATGTGTGGTCTTTCATTATTACCGTTTTTTTGTTGCTGTGGTTTATATGAAGTCATCCATGCACCGGCACGTTTGCCGGGTCTGGGGTGGAAGTCTGTATAAAACAGGGCAATAAAATCGCCATTTGTATTATGAACATCATAAACGGTTACCTCATTGTGGTAAGTGTCAATGGTAGTATTTTTTTTAAATACCAGATCAAATAATTTTCCAGCTATTGTAAAGGCTCCTTGCAGCACATTATCTAATTTAAAGTAGGGCTTAAGTGCCTCATCATCTAAATTGAATAATTTTTGTTTTAGTTTTTCGCTGTAATATGCGGCATCCCATTTTTGAAGTGTAGTAATACCGTCTAATTCATTAGCAAAATTAGTTAGATTTTTAAATTCTTTTTTTGCAGCTGGACTGGCTTTTTCAAGTAAATCATTAGAAAAAACATATACATTATCGGCTGTTTTAGCCATGCGCTCCTCAAGGGTAAAGTGAGCGTGTGTATCATAGCCTAAAAGTTTTGCTCTGTTAAGGCGTAATTCAACAATCTCTTTTATTAAGTTTTCATTGTTGTTTTTATTGCTTTTGAAGCTTTTAGCTCCAAAAGCAATAGCTAGTTGTTTTCTTAAATTTCTATTTTCAGCATATTTCATAAAAGGAATATAACTTGGGTAATCCAATGTAATTAACCAGCCTTCCTTATTTTTGTTTTCTGCTAAATTTTTGGCGGCTTCTTTGGCACTATCTGGTAAGCCTTTTAAATCAGCTTCGTTTGTTATTGTTAATTCGTAATCATTAGTGTCAGCCAGTAAATTTTGTCCAAATTGAAGTGTTTTTTGACCTAATTGCTTGTCAAACTCTCTTAGTTTTTCTTTATCACTAGGGTTCAACAATGCGCCATTTCGTGTAAACGATTTGTAGTGCTTTTCTAATAATTGAAGCTGTTCTTTTGTAAGTTTAAAAGTTTCTTTAGTGTCAAAAACTTGTTTTACTTTTTTGAATAAGGTTTCGTTTAAAGTAATATCATTACTAAATTCAGAAAGCAGAGGAGATATTTCTTGTGCAATTTTTTGAATTTCATCATTGGTTTCAGCACTATTTAAATTAAAAAACACACTTGAAATTCGACCTAAAAGTTCGCCACTATAATCTAAAGCTTCGATAGTGTTTTTAAATGAAGCCTTTTCTTTAGAAGTACATATAAGTGCTATTTCCTTTTTTGCTATTTCAATAGCATTTTTAAAAGCAGGTTTGAAATGTGAATTTTTAATTTTTGAGAAAGGGGCGCTATCAAAAGTTGAAAAAAGGGGGTTGCTCATTTGATATTTTTTTATACAAATATAGTATTACGGATGTTAAAAATTTTAAAAAGTTTGTTTCAATGGTTTTATTGAACGAATTTTCGTTGTAAATTGATGGTAATTGAAAAGAATATTAATAACGAAAATGTTATAGCTTTAAATTATTATGCATTTTATCGAACAATATTGTATTTAATCTTTGTGTTTAAATATTTTATGTTATATTTGAATGTGTAAAAAACGGACCTTACGAAGTTTTGTGTAATATATTTAAGTTGGTTAATAATATTTATTCTTCATAAAGTAAGGTCCAACTTTTAAAAAGGCTATTCAATTTTGAATAGCCTTTTTTGTATGCATTCTTTTCGACATTAAAATTTCCTTTTAAAAAGTAAGTAGTTTTTTTACAAACTATAAGAAAAAATTATAGTTTGTTAGTTTTTAAAAATAGAAAACTATAGCCTATGTGGTGATGTTTATTTAATTTTAACCTAAGTCATAAATAATAATTTGAATATGGATAATAGAAATGGGGATATCAGCCAATGTCCTTTTTTTACTGGAACAGTAAAAGAAGCGGCAGGAAACGGAACAACCAATCGAGATTGGTGGCCAAATGAACTTAAACTAAATGTTTTGCGACAGCATGGAACAAATAATAACCCTATGGGTGATGATTTTGACTATGCTAAAGAATTTAGTAGTTTAAATTTAAAAGCTTTAAAAAATGATTTATACGAATTAATGACCAATTCGCAAGAATGGTGGCCAGCAGATTATGGCCATTATGGACCTTTTTTTATTCGCATGGCATGGCATAGTGCGGGTACATATCGTGTTGGTGATGGTCGTGGAGGTGCTGGAGCTGGACAACAACGATTTGCGCCACTAAATAGTTGGCCAGATAATGGTAATTTGGATAAGGCACGTTTGTTATTATGGCCCATTAAGCAAAAATATGGACGTAAAATTTCATGGGCAGATTTAATGATTTTGGCTGGGAACTGTGCGTTAGAATCTATGGGGTTTAAAACTTTTGGGTTTTCAGGAGGTAGAGAAGATGTATGGGAGCCAGAGCAAGATGTATATTGGGGATCTGAGAATGAATGGCTTGGCGATGACGTACGCTATGTTACTAATGAAAAACGAGAATTAGAAGGTCAGTTAGGAGCTAGCCATATGGGGTTAATATATGTAAACCCCGAAGGGCCAGGAGGCAACCCTGATCCGCTAGGTTCTGCTAATGATATACGAGAGACTTTTGGTCGTATGGCTATGAATGATGAAGAAACGGTTGCTTTAACAGCCGGGGGACATACCTTTGGAAAAGCTCATGGAGCTGCAAGCCCGGATAAGTATGTAGGTAAAGAGCCAGCAGGAGCTGCTATAGAAGAAATGAGTATGGGATGGAAAAATTCATTTGGAACTGGTGTTGGGGACGATACTATAACTAGTGGAATTGAAGGAGCCTGGACACCGAATCCCACACAATGGGATCACGATTATTTTGATGTGTTGTTAAACTATGATTGGGAATTAACTAAAAGTCCTGCCGGAGCTCATCAATGGACACCAACGGCGGCCTCCAAAGCAAAAATGGCTCCAAAGGCAGGTGATGCTTCAGGAAAGCAAGCTTTGATGATGACTACAGCTGATATGGCAATGAAAATGGATCCTAAATATTTGGAAATTTCTAAGCATTTTCATACTAATCCAAAAGCATTTGAAGATGCCTTTGCTCGTGCTTGGTTCAAGTTGACTCATAGAGATATGGGGCCAATTACGCGCTATGTTGGTGCCGAAGTCCCTAGTGAAACATTTATATGGCAAGATCCAATACCAGAAGTTGCTCATACATTGATTTCAAAAAATGATGAAGAGGATCTGAAAAAACGATTACTAGCATCTGGACTAAGCATACCTGAATTGGTTTCAACAGCATGGGCTTCAGCATCAACATATCGAGATTCGGATAAACGAGGAGGAGCTAATGGTGCGCGATTGCGTTTAATTCCACAAGTAAACTGGGAAGTAAATAATCCAGAGCAACTTAAAAAAGTGCTGCAAATTATTGAAAATATTCAAAAAGAGTTTAATAATGCACAAACTGGTAACAAAAAGATTTCAATGGCAGATCTGATTGTTCTTTCAGGTTCGGCAGGTATTGAAGAAGCGATAAAAAATGCAGGTTATGATATAAAAGTCCCTTTTTTAGCAGGAAGAGGAGATGCTACTCAAGAACAAACAGACGTAGAATCAATTAATTATTTAGAGCCTATTGCCGATGGATTTAGAAATTATATCAGAAAAGGTCAAAAAGCATCAGAAGAATCTTTGTTGCTTGATAAAGCACAGTTGTTGACACTCACTATTCCTGAAATGCTTGTTTTAGTAGGAGGAATGCGTGTACTTGATGCGAATTTTGACGGTTCTAATTATGGGGTATTTACAGATCAATCTCAAAGTTTAACAAATGATTTTTTTATAAATGTATTGGATTTAGGAATAGCTTGGAAACCAACAGCATTTAATGATAGTTTATTTGAAGGTAGAGATCGTGTGTCAGGAGATATTAAATGGATAGGAACAAGAGCAGATTTAATTTTTGGTTCAAATTCTGAATTAAGGGCTATAGCTGAAGTATATGCAAGCTTTGATGCAACAGAAAAATTTATTAATGATTTTGTCTATGCTTGGGTCAAAGTAATGAATTTGGATCGATTTGATGTAGTTAAATAATTTTTAGGTGCTCCTAGAGAATCTATCGATTAGTGTTTTTTAAACTTGAATATGTCAATTAAAGTGTTTTTTTGATTTTTTTCACTGTAAACAGGGGGTTTTGTAATGTGTTTTTTCGCAATATTTGCAACATAAAAGAAATATATCGACCTTTAATAGAGTGAAAATTGTTGTTTGTCTAAAAAAAACGGTTTTAATCGATAAAGGCGTAAGTTTTAGAGAAGTTATTATGTATTCTTTAAAGGTTGATATATTTTTGTACAGACTTCAAGGTTGTGTAAATATTTAAGTTGGTTACTTTTTTTCATTATTAGAAGTCAAAAAAAGTGGATACTCTAGAGTATCCACTTTTAAAATAAAATAGAACTAATTATTGTAGTTAGTTAAAGGTTATTGTTGACTAAAATCAATTATAAAGTTAATAGCTTGTCTAGGGGTAGATACATTATAGTTGGTTGATTTTACGAGATAACCTTTATTATTTAGTTCTAATCTCATCTGCAGATTGAAGCACCTTTTCTCGTAATGATTTTTTGTATTGTAAAATTCTTTTTTGAATCTTTTCACTTTTAGTTCCCAGTATTTGAGCTGCTAGAATACCGGCATTTAAAGCGCCATCAAGTGCTACTGTAGCTACAGGTACACCGCCGGGCATTTGTAAAATAGATAAAATAGAATCCCATCCATCAATAGAATTTCTTGATTTTACAGGGACACCAATAACAGGTAAAGGAGACATAGATGCAACCATTCCTGGCAAATGTGCAGCTCCTCCTGCTCCAGCTATAATAACAGAAATTCCTCTTAGATGTGCATTGGAAGAGTATTCAATAAGTTTTTCAGGAGTGCGGTGCGCAGAAACAATATCTACTTCTGTTTCAATAGCCATTTCTTGTAAAAAATCAATCGCTTGTTGCATTACGGGTAAGTCACTTTTACTTCCCATGATAATTCCTACTCTATCCATTTGTAATTTTTATATCTTATTTATTGTTAACCTTTAAATATAACACTTCTACTAATTTAGCAAATAAATTACTGTTTTAACTGCTTATTACTTTGATTGTTGTTTTAACTTTTTCAGCAATTTTTCTAGCTTCATCTATATTTGAATTTACAATGGTTACATGTCCCATTTTTCTAAATGGACGAGTTTCTTTTTTTCCATATATATGTGGTGTTACTCCAGGTAATAACATAATATCTTCTATGTTTTGGTAGCATACATTACCGTGATAACCTTCTTCACCTACTAGATTTACCATTACCCCAGCAACTTTGCTATCGGTATTGCCTAATGGTAAATTGAGTACGCTACGTAAATGTTGTTCAAACTGATTAGTGTAACTAGCTTCAATAGTAAAATGCCCGCTATTGTGAGTTCTGGGAGCAACTTCATTTACTAAAATTTCATCATCTTTTGTTTGGAACATTTCTACAGCAAGTATACCTACATGCTCAAAACTTTCAGAAACTATTTTTGCGATAGCTCGGGCTTTTTGAGTAACAGAGTCACTAATACGTGCAGGGCAAATAACATATTCCACTTGATTGGCCTCTGGATGGAATTCCATTTCTACTACCGGATAAGTTTTTACTTCGCCCGAAGGGTTTCTAACTACAATAACTCCTAATTCGTTTTTAAAATCGATAAGTTTTTCTGCAATACATTCAGCATTTGGTAGTTTTTCAAGATCACTACTCTTTCTTATAATACTTACTCCATTTCCATCATAACCTCCCTCGGTGCACTTCCAAACAAAAGGGAGCTGAATAGTTTTGTCTATCAAAGCTTGTTCTAGTGCTTTTTTAGAATTGAAATGAGTAAAATCTGCAGTAGGGATTCCTTTTTCTTGATAAAAAAGTTTTTGCTTTCCTTTGTTTTGGATTTTTTTTAGGGTTGAGGCAGAGGGGAAAACTTTTTTTCCTTCAGCTTCTAGTTTTTCCAAAGCTTGAACATTAATAGCTTCGATTTCAAAAGTAAGTACATCTACTTTTTTTCCGAAATTATATACGGTTTCAAAATCTAGTAAATCACCTTGTTCAAAATGATTACAAGCTATTCTGCAAGGGGCTTCAATATTAGGATCTAAAACACTTGTTTTAATATCGTATTTACGGGTTTCGTACAATAACATTTTGCCAAGTTGTCCACCACCTAAAATTCCTAAAGTAAAGTCCGATGAAAAGAAATGTTGCATAAATATTAATAATTTAAGCTGCAAAATTACTTTTTTCTTTTATACTAAGCTGAACTCATTTGTACTTTTTTGATTCAAAATTAAAAAAGCGCTGTGTAGTTTTAATTTGTGCGATGTAGGTAATTATTAAAAAAATGTATCTTTCATTACAGTTATCATAAAAAACACAATTTTTTATGAAGGTTTTATTTGTAAATAGTGTCAATTGACTTGGCTAAGGCTTAAGGAGTAATTTCTTATCTTTGCATTTCTTAAAATCAATAATAATCAATAATATTTAAAGGGAGTATTTGGTTACTGCTATTAAATATTTATTAAACAAAAATAAATGACAAACGTAGTACTTTTTGGTCCTCCAGGAGCTGGTAAAGGAACGCAAGCCGAATTTTTAAAAGAAAAGTATCAGTTAATACATATTTCGACTGGTGATGTGTTTAGATACAATATAAAAAATGCTACTGAATTAGGGGTATTAGCTAAATCATTTATTGATAAAGGGCAATTAGTGCCAGATGAGGTTACCATTAATATGCTTAATGCAGAAGTGGATAAAAACGCAGCTGCTAAAGGCTTTATTTTTGATGGTTTTCCTAGAACAGAAGCTCAGGCTGAAGCTTTAGCAACATTGTTGGAATCTAAAAATACTGAAGTAAGTGGAATGGTCGCTTTAGAGGTTGATGATGAAGTATTGGTAGAACGTTTATTAGAACGAGGAAAAACTTCGGGCAGAGCAGATGATGCTGATGAAAGTATTATTAGAAACCGCATTAAAGTATATTACGCAGAAACTGCTATTTTAAAAGATTTTTACGAAAAACAAAATAAATACCATGGAATTAATGGAGTCGGAAGTATTCCTGAAATTACTGAGCGTATTAGTAAAGTGATAGACACTTTATAATTTAAAAAGGTTTTAATTGTAGGGACCTGAAACTTGAATAAATGACTGAAGGAAATTTTGTGGATTATGTGAAGTTACATCTGTCTTCTGGAAACGGAGGAAAAGGATCTGTACACTTGCATAGGGAAAAGTATATTACCAAGGGAGGACCAGATGGTGGAGATGGTGGTCGTGGTGGACATGTTATTTTACGCGCAAACCCTAATATGTGGACACTACTTCCTTTAAAGTATAAACGTCATATAAAAGCGGGTCATGGTGAACATGGGAGTAAAAACCGTAGTTCAGGAGCCGATGGCGAAGATGTATACATTGATGTTCCTATGGGAACAGTTGTTAGAGATACAGAAACACAAGAGGTGCTTTATGAATTGGTTGAGCAAGGTCAAGAAATTATTGCTCTACCAGGAGGTAAAGGGGGTAGAGGTAATTGGCATTTTAAAAATAGTGTTAACCAAACACCTCGTTATGCACAACCAGGGATTCCAGGTTTAGAATCCGATATAACACTTGAATTAAAAGTGCTAGCAGACGTTGGTTTGGTAGGTTTTCCTAATGCGGGTAAGTCTACACTTTTATCTGTGTTAACTGCAGCAAAACCTAAAATTGCAGATTACGAGTTTACTACTTTAAAACCTAATTTGGGGATAGTTAAATACCGCGATTTTCAATCATTTGTAATTGCAGATATTCCAGGTATTATTGAAGGTGCAGCCGAAGGTAAAGGAATAGGACATCGTTTTTTGCGTCATATAGAACGTAATTCGACTTTGTTATTTATGATTCCTGCCGATGCTCCAGATATTGTAGCTCAATATCATATTTTATTGGATGAGTTAAAACGCTATAATGCTGAAATGTTGGATAAGCAACGCTTTATAGCCATATCTAAATCGGATATGTTAGATGATGAGTTAAAAGCAGAGATTACTCATGATATGGAAGAAGGCTTAGGTGTACCGTTCATATTTATTTCATCGGTTGCCCAAGAAGGTTTGATAGAATTGAAGGATGAACTTTGGAAAATGCTTCAGTAAAAAGAAGACTCTATTATAAAAGCAAGAAGCCTAATATTCATTTTGAATATCAGGCTTCTTGCTTTTGTAGTTTAATAGTAGTTATTAGAAGGCCTTGAGGTAATGTCTTTGGAGAGGTGAATTTAAATGAAAATCATTATAACTAGGAGATTATCAATTTTTTGGCTTATTTTTTGACAAAATCATGGTAAATTTAAGTTATGAAACAGTTTTTATATGCATGCGTAGTTTTAATATTAGTTTCTTGTTCAGGACCAAGAGTGGCTTATGATTATGATACTAAAACAGATTTTTCGAAATATAAAACCTATAACTATTATCCGGATCTTAAAACCGGTTTAAGTGATTTAGATACTAAGCGTTTGCTCGATGCTACGGATAAAGCACTTGCTGCAAAAGGATTTTCTAAATCAGAATCACCTCAATTTTATGTGAATTTTAAAAGTCAAAAATACCAGACTCCTTCGCGAACTGGTGTTGGAGTAGGTGTTGGTAACGGACCTATTTCTATAGGAGGAACAATTCCTTTTGGTAGGCCTGATCAACATATTCAATTAACCGTTGATTTTATTGATGTACAAAAGGATGTGCTTTTTTGGCAGGCTGAAGCCGATGCTACTCAAAACCCTAGACAGAAACCAGAAAATAGAGAAGATTTTTTTACTGAAATAATGCAGAAAGTATTTTCTAAATATCCTCCAGTCAAAAAGAATTAGTAGTAGTAAGCTAAGACGAGTCGGTTATTAATTAGTCGGTTAAAATTAATTTATAAACGTTGTTTTTGAATTGATTTTAGAGGCTTAAAACTTACAATTATGAGATTACCTTCGGTGGATTTTTTATACAATAGTGCTAAAAAATCCTTAAAGCGCTTTCCTCTTAGCCTTATTTCTTCATTAATAGCTGTAGTTATAGCTATTTATTTAGTAGAAAAAGAAACGGAATCAGCCGATGATTTTTTACTTATAAATTTAATGTTGGTAGCAGCATTAGGAATTCCATTTTATTTTTGTGCTTCTGTTTTAAAGGAAAAGTTAAGTTTAACAAAACTTCAATATGGGTTATGTTTACTTGTAGTGAGTGTGCTTTTGGGGTGCATTTATATTAGTTTGCCTTTTAATGTTGAGATATTAAGTGTGCGGGTTCCTTACATTAGATATGCCGTTTTTAATGTTGTGGCTCATTTATTGGTGTCATTTGTGCCTTATTATTCTGGTGAAAAGCTAAACGGATTTTGGAATTATAATAAAACATTATTCATACGAATACTCATCTCTTTTTTATATTCAAGTGTACTTACTATAGGAATTATACTAGCTTTAGTAGTTATTAGTAACTTATTTAATATTCATTTTAACGAGTCGATCTATGGAGATATAGCCATAATTATTTTTGGCTTTTTTAACACGTGGTTTTTTGTTTCAGGAATTCCAGAAGATTTAGAAAAATTAGAAGAAGTATATAAATATCCGAAGGGATTAAAAGTTTTTGTGCAGTATGTGTTGTTACCATTGTTAATAGTTTATCTGATAATTCTATATGTTTATGGAGTAAAAATTATAAGCTTATGGGATTGGCCTAAAGGAATTGTTTCTTATTTGGTTTCTGTAGTTTCTATATTAGGGATATTTGCATTTTTATTAATGTATCCCTATAGTACACAAAAAGAAAATGCATGGATAGCTAAATTTTCTAAAGTTTATTATTATGTGCTTATTCCTTTGGTAAGTCTGCTGTTTATAGCTGTCATAATGCGGATTAATGATTATGGGATAACAGTAAATAGGTATGTGATTTTATTATTGGGCATTTGGTTAGTTAGTGTTTGTTTGTATTTTATTTTAGGAAAAAAGAATATTAAGTTTATTCCAATTTCATTAGCGGTAATGATGTTGTTGGCTTCTTTTGGTCCCTGGGGTATGTTTTCAATGGGTGAGCAATCCCAAGTGAATAGATTACGAGAATTATTAATTTCCACAAAAATTTTAGTGAATGAAAAAGTGGTAAATGAACCATTTTGGAAGCTTAGTTCACAAGAGGGGTTTATGTCTAAAAATTCGAATAAAAATAGTGCAAAAGTATCTGATACTATCTATAATGAAATTTCTTCAATTTTAAATTACTTGGAAGATTATCATGGGTTTTCAAAAATCAATTCATGGTATGTAAATGACATAGACTCTTTGCTTATGGAGCAAAAAAAACTAAATAAATATGTAAATGTTTCAGATTTGTATTTAAGATCCTTGGGGCTTGAGGGGTATCGAAACTATAATAATACGTATAATTCAATTTTATATTCAATTGAAAATGACAAAAGAAAGAAGGGTATTTATGAAATAAAAAATTATGATTACTTAATACAATTGGAGTTTTTTTATAGTGAAGATTTGTTAATTACTAGGGAAATTAATAATTCGAGTTTAGTTATTGATCGTAGCTTGACAGAAAAAGCATTTATAGTTACACCATCGGATACTTTGTATTTTGATTTTACTTATTTAAAAGATCAGCTAGCTAAAAAATACAAGCAACATTCAGGTAATGTAAAAAATGTTCAGCCCGAAGATTTAATGTTATTTTCAAGTTCAGGAAAATCAAAAGCTAAACTGTTTATAGATGAAATTAGGTTTGAAAAATCTAAAAACAACAACACTTCGGAAACATCAGAGAAGTTAGAAATGTTATTGGCTAAGTTATTGTTAAAAGAGTAAGTGTGTGTATTGTTTTAATATAATTACATTTATTATAACAGGCGTATTTATAAAACGGGGCTAAGCTTTATTTACTGTTATACCAGTTTCTGAATGAATTTATTGGAATAGAAAAATGATGGATTTAAGAATTATACAAAATAGAAAAGACCACAAAAAGTAAAATCCGAGATTTGAATTTTTCAAATCTCGGATTTTATATCAGCTGTTTAATAAAACTACTTTTTTAAAAATAGGTCTATTTAATGACTTTACAAATCGAAAATTACCTAACCATAAACCTTTTAGATACTCTTCTAATTGTATTAGCTGATCTTAAGTGTACAACATAGGCACCAGACTCTAAATTATCAAGCTCAATGGTCGATTCACCTCTTGATAATAAAACTCTTTGTCTAGTTCTTTCAGCAGTTGATAAATTGATCAACAATAAATTTGCATTATCTCTAAGATCACTATCTAATTGAATTGTAGCTCTACCACGAGCTGGAGTAAATACATTAAGATCCACTAAACTACGAATGTCATTTGCTACAAATTGAGGAACATCTAATGTTACTGAAATTTCATCACTAGTGTTAGCAGATGTAAAGCTAATTGTAATGTTTTGACCAGCCATAAGCCCTAGATCTAAAGATAGGTTATTGATTCCTCTTGCTAGAGGCACACTACGATCTGTTACTAAAGGAATAGGTCTTGGAAAAAAGCTACCGTTAACCGAAGTACCATTAGATAGAACAGAAAGAGAACCATTATCTCTAATACTACTATCAATTTTTAAATTCAGGTTACCTCTAATTGAAGAAGAAGCATCAACTGATACTAATTCTGAAATAGTGCCTAGACCAGAAACAGGAGCACTTGGTACAGTAAAAGTGCTTCTTACAGAACCACTAGTATTAGCCGATGATACTATAATAGCAACAGACCTTCCTGCACCAATTTCTAAACTAACATTATTTTTTCCTCTTGCTAAAGGGACACTTTGATCAGCAAATAGAGTAAATTCTCTTGTTGGCCCTGCATTTATTACACGAAGTCTAGCATTGTCTCTAATTTGGCTATCAATTTCAATATTGATAGTTCCATTAGATGAACCTGTAGTTGTTACAGTAACAAAATCGGAAATATTTCCTAGACTAGTTGTTTTAATTGTAGTAGTTTCTAAATTAGCATTAAATGCATTAATAGATACACTTGTAAAAGCAATAGCGGTGCTTAATACGTAATAATTTAACTTTCTCATTTTTGATTTTTTATTTGAACTATAAAATTAATATATTAAAGTGATATAATTCAAAAGAAAAAACTTATCGAAAATGTTTTCGATAAAGTGTTTAAATATTGGTTGTGTTGATTGTAAATCACTATAAGTACTTGTAGTACATGAAAGTTCATTTTTACAAAATGAGGCGATTATTTTGGTGCTTATTGAATTTATTTTGTTAAAAAAAGCTTGTTTAAGGGTGATTTAATCCGAAAATAAAAGATAAAATCAATTATCAATCAAATTCGTTATCCAATCGACTATTACATTATACATTTTGAATTTAGTCCTAAATGTTTTTAGTTGATTTTACTTTTTAATATGCACTCTTTGACCTGCGGAATGGCTACTAAATTCTGGAGCATACATGCATTGTAATGTAGTAATTCCGTTTGAAAAACTACCAGCTTGGTTCGCTATAACATCATACTCCAATACGTAATTCCCTTTTGGTAAGCGATCAATAAAAAAGTGTGTAGCCACATCTTTTGTGCTTTGGTAATAGGCTAAACGTTCTTTGTGCTCATAGCCAGATAGTACTTTTGTGGGTTCAAAACCACTGGCATGCATATCTTTTAAATGCACAAATTCCATATCATTATCACTTTTTACTAGTAGTCTAACTGTAACTTTATCACCAATTTGTAATGGCGTACTGGGAGAAATGCGTTTTAATTCAGTGCCATTATTGCTGGTAACTTTTTTGTACAATTCTTTGTCAATGGCTAGTGGTGATTTGTCATCAGTTTTAATGTTGTCTAAATCTTCGAAATATTGCCAGTAATAACCACCGTAATTGGTTACTTTTCCTTTGTTGGAAACACTAATGGTTTTAAATTCTGGTGTAATTTCATCAGCATTCCAATGGGTTTTAAAATAGCCCGTACCTTGTTCTTTTTCGGTAGCCAAAAGTTTGTCTGTGGCTATTTTGTTTCCGCCAACTCTTATGTTTGTATTGTCTTTTAACGAAAGCCAATCTGATCCTTGTAATAATAAAGCATAAGTAGCATCGGCAGTTTCAATAGTGGTTTCCCAACGGTTGGTGCGTTTGTTTTTTAACAAGAATACTTTAAGTGCTTCAATGTATTTTTTCGGTTGTTTGGTTTCTGCAAAAGTTTCAATAAGTAAGGCTTGAGTGCTAATGGCTGATTGATACCACCACCAAGAGTTGGTGTTTTCTTTCCAATACATACCGTTTTCCTTTGAATCTACCGCAGACTCGATTAATGCAGTTAAAATTTGTTGAGTAACGGGGCTTTTTTCAAAACGATGCAAGGTTAAAGCTAACAATCCTTTTTGGTAAATTGTGCGCGATTGCCAATCTGTTTTTTGGAATGCTAAGGCTTTAGAAATAATTGTTTTTACTTCTCCCTTTAAGGGGAAGCGATCCAGGTAAAAACTTCTGGCGTAAGCAAAATGAAGTAACTGTACTTGTTTGTAAAACTTGTCGGGTGTTTTGTTGTGTTTTAGGTATTCTGTATATTTATATAACAAATCCGCATCTAAAAAACGAATCATATTTTTAACTATGTTATCCGTTTTTGTACGTTGTTGGGTAACGCCTAATTTTTCTAAATGGCCAAAACCGATTAAAATATGTCGCGTAATGTACGGATTAGCACGCCCACCATTAAACCAAGGGAAGCCACCGTTTGATTTTTGTAATTGGCGTAATTTATTAATGGCTTTTTCTTTGCTTTTAGCCGTTTTATTTAAATCAAAAAGTGTAGTTAAACGTTGCTGTTGCTCGGTTTCGGATTTGGCTTCTTGCAACCAAGGGCTTTCCGAAATTAAAATTTGCTTTAAGGCTTCGTTTTTTTCAAGGGGACTTTTTAAACTTCCTTTTGCAGTCCAACTATCAAAAACGGTTTTAATTTTTGGTTGCGAATTAATGATATGAGCAGCCATAGTATTGGCATACAAACGCGAAAATGTTTGCTCACTGCATTCATGTGGAAATTCCATTAGATAAGGTAGCGATTTAATAGCTACCCATGCTGGGTTCGAAGTATATTCTAACGTAATGGCATGCGGTTTTTGTGTGTTGCTATTAGGTTCAAAATTAGTTAATGAGTAAGTCTCAGTTTCACCAGGACGTACCCAAATAGGAATACTTTCGGTAACCAGCATGCGGTTGGAAAGGACAGGAATAATCTTTTCTTCGCCATCAGTATATTTACCTGCTTTAGCTACAATTTTGTATTGTATGGTCGATAAATCGGCAGGAATAGCAATTTTCCAACTCACTACACTATTGCCATTGGCATCAATACTAAATGGCTGTGTAGTGTTTAAGTGTTGTAGTTGTTTGTTTATGTTTTTTCCATTAGTAGGATCGGTCCAATCGAGTAGCGCCGTTCCGTTTATTGATTTATCAGTTAGGTTTGCAATTTTAGCGGTAAAACGTAAACTATCCCCTTCACGAACAAAACGAGGAGCGTTTGGAATAATGCTCAATTCTTTTTGCGTGAGTGTTTGGGCATTGAATGTTCCCGATGTGGCTTGCGGGGTGTGGGCAAGTAAATTAAAATTCCAACGGGTAAGGGCTTCGGGTGAGGTAAATTCAAATTCAATTTCCCCTTTTTTGTTGGTGCGTAAGTTGGGCAAAAAGAAGGCGGTTTCCTGTAAGTTGGTTCGGGTTTGTATATTTTTTAGGTCTTCAATTTTTTTAGACTTTCCATTAGAAGTTATTATGACAACTCCATTGGCGCCTTGAGAACCATATATCGCCGTAGCGTCTGCATTATTAAGAACTTCTACTGATCCAATTTCTGAAGGATTCTTACCTTTTAAGTCAGTTGTGATAACACCGTCTATTATATAAATGGGATTGTTGTTAGAGCTTAATGAGTTAACTCCTCTTATTCTAATTTTAGGAGCAGCTTCATCTTCCATACTTTCGGATTTCATCATTGAAGAACTCATGTTTTTCTTAAATGATTTATTAATCATCACACCATTAGCTCTCCCTTGCAATAACTGTTCTGTATTTTGATTTTTAGATAAATTATTTAGATCTTTTTCTAATTTAATTATGAAATGTTGGTTTAGTTTATTTAGTGTTAATTTTTGTTGAGTATATCCTATGAAGTTTATTACTAATGTATCATTAATATTAGCTTTCACTTTGTATTCTCCTCTAAAATTGGATTCGTAATTTTGGATCAATTTAAAAGACTTTCTCTGTATAGGGACATGGGGTAAAGGAATGTTAGTTTCTTTGTCAACAATCGTTAAGCTTGTGTTATGTTCAGAATTAAGTATAGTTTGTTCTTTTATTGCCCTCAAATACTTTCGGTAATTCCATGAATTAATTCTATTAAAATCAAAACCAAAAAGATTCAGATATTCTTTAGGGATATTAGGGTAATTGAGTCTGGCAATGGTTTGTCTAAAATTAATGGATGTTGAAGTTAGTCGCTGCATATCCGAAGGCAATGTCGGACTTGGAGTGTAGTTATTAAAACTAAAGTTGGTAGCCCAAGAATGTTTTCTGAATTGATCCAGAGAAGCATCGTACATTGAAGCTAAGGCTTCGGCATTAAAGCCTTTTTTATCGGAATTTTCAATACTAAAACTCCAGGTTTCTTTACCGCCAGGAGTAATTTTATCGGTAAAATGTTTTTTAGTAATAGATAAATTAATGGGTTGTGCACTTAAATCAATAGTGTTTTGAGCGGTATGGAAATAATTAAAAATTTGATACGTATACACTACGGTTAGCTTGGTGTAAGTCAAGTTTTTTAGGGGTACAGCAATTGATTTACTTCCTTTTTTTAAAACTATTTTTTGTTTCGAAATAGAAATATCACCATCAAAAACTTCTACAAAAGTGATTAAATTCGATGCCGATGTTTTGATGTCGATAGCTAGTTTAGCATTATTTTTATCATCTATTTTTGCTTGGTGAGTAAATAGTTGTTTGTCGGCAGGAAAACGCTGGTCAATATGTTCCAGTGTAATTAGTTTTTCGGTTTTGGCCTCTGCTTTGGTTATGGGATCGGTGCTGGTAACAACAACTAAATATTTGCCCGAAGGCCATATTTTAAAATTTTCAATTTTTATGCTTTCGTTGGCCGTATTTTTATAACTACGGTCGTAAAAACTTCTTCCTTTTTGCCAGTTTTTAGCATCATTCTCATTAGTAAAAGGAATATGAGGAAATTGCTCAACGAACAGATTTTTATCAATGTTTTGAATATCGGGCGCAGACCAAGGACGTGTATTTAAAAAACGATTGGGAGCTTTTAACTTAAAAATTTTAAGTGTTCCATTACTTTTTATGGGGTTTCCGTTAACATCGGTAGTGTTAATAGTTAAGCTATTTGATTGGTAAGATTTCCAGGTTTCGTTTGTATTAATTGTAGTGACTAAGTTTTTATCGGCTACTTTTATAGTGGTAGTTGCCTCACGTGTTTCGCCATTGAGGTCAATCACTTTGGCTTCAATACTGTAATTGTATATTTTGTCTTTAGTATCGGCTTCATCAGTTTCGGCTTTAAAACGAATCGAAAAATCTCCTTTATTGTCAGTGGTAAGCGCTCCAACGGCAATTTGTTTGCTCTGGTTAGTGGCGGGTTTACTCCACCAATAATCGCGGAATTGCGTGGTGCGGGTAACAGCATAGTTTACTGTAGCATCGGTAATTGCGGTACCTAAAAAAGCTTTGGCATTTCCGGTGATTTTAATGCTGTCTAAGGGTTTGTAAATTTCGGTAGCGGGTAAAAAAGAAACCTCAAAAGTAGGGCGTTTGTATTCTTCAACAGAAAATGAAATAGTAGCGTTGCTATTCTTTTTTCTGTTTTTAGGGTTCTCTAAAATGGCAGTGATAGTAAAGTTACCTGTAATGCCTGTTTCGGGGAGTTTAAATTCGCCATGTACGGATCCATATTGATTATTAGAAAGTTCCGTGGTATGTACTTTTTCGTTGTTAGTATCGGTAACCTGAATACGGATCTTTTGATTTACAATTACAGTACTTTTTTTGTCTTCTTCGCTTATAGCGATAGCTTTAAAATACATGGTTTGACCAGGTCTGTAAATAGCACGATCTAAAAAGAGTAATGTTTTAGAGCGGTAATCATTTTGTTCGTTTATATAATTTTTATCACGATCATTATTATATACATAATCTGAAAATTGTAAAGTATCTGTTGCGGTACTGATTCTAATTTGTTGACTTTGATAACGGTTCTTTTTTTGGATGTTAAAATTACCCCATTCATCTGTAGTATAATTATCAGTAGTGTATTTTTTATTACGGCGATCAATTTCTGTTTTAACACGAATAGCTGCGTTAACCAAAGGTGTACCAGTATAACGATCTGTTACTTGGTAACGGTTACTGTTTTTTAAGTCCGTTTTATTAACTCCAATAGTAGTTACTTTTACATGATGATACTTAAAGCTGTTTGTTAATGTGTCCGTTTGTACACGAAAAACATAGTTCCCCAGCGGAAGTTGAGGTACGCTAACTTCGGTACTATAAGTGTTGTGATCTTTTTTTATAGGAAGGGTATAAGTTTTAGTAAAGTGTAATTTACGTTTAGCTAGGTAAGCTTCGGTTAATGAATCCCTGTCATTATAACTAATTTCATTTAATTCGAATTCAAAAGGGACTTGATAGGCATTTAGAGTAAAATTTTGACAATTTGTAAAAGTGGCTTGCGCTAAATGTGGTTTGTTAGGTAAATATTTGTCCTGGGTTAACCAATTTAATTTTTTTTGAAGTATTTGGTTTTTTAAATTTTTAGCTTCAATAAGCGTTTGTGTGTTTACTTTTTGCGCTTCAATATTAGCAATTAAATCTAATGCTTTTTGGTTGTAGTTGGGGTATATAAAATTGCCACTTTCATTTTTAATAAAGGAAAGATCGCGGTAAACCTGTGCTAATTTAATGTCAATAGTAGCTATATCTTCTACTTTAGTGAATTCTTTACGCAAGTTTTGTAAACTTTCTAAATAAAGCATTTCTGTAGTGTTTCCAATATGATTTGCTTTTACAAAAGCAAGTCTTTCCAACGCATTTTCGACCCAAGCAGTGGTGCTTTTTTGTTGCGAATGTGTTTTTTCGAGTTGCTGGTAGGTGTTGAGTGCTTTAAATAGTAGCGAAGAAGTATCAGTGGTGCTTAACTTGCTTCCCACAAAAGTGGAAGAATTAGTAAAATATGCAGGAGTATCTATTAAAAATTCATCTTTTGGACTGTTCACTCGATTTCTACTATTTTTATAAAACTTAAGCGCTTTATGTGCAATAATATCATAAGTAGTAGGTTTAAATTTTCGCGAAATAGGCACGGTAACCAATAATTCACTAATACTTTTAGTGGGGACATCGGCTAAGGCTAGTGTAGGTAACAAAGCCTGATCATAGTGCATGCTAATTTGATTTAAAAAAGTGTCTAAATCCCAGGTTTGGTAGTCTTTTATTTGAGCATCTTCGGTGGCAGTACGATCATTAATACGCCAATAATTATCGTTTAAATAGCTTTCTAAAAAGTGAGCCATATACATATGTAATAACTGCTTGTTTGGAAAGGCTTGTGTAGCAATTTCTGTGTTTAATTCATTAAGTATTGTTACTTGCGACTTTTCGTCAACGATTTGCATGAATTTCCAACGGAAGAGTAAGGTTTTAAGCTGCTGCACCTTGTTTTTTTGTTGTACCGCTTTTTTATGCAATTCGTTAACTTTTTCAAGTGCCGTATTGACCTTACCGTCAATTTCTAATTGTTCAATAGTTTGCCACATATCGATGTAATTTTTTTTCTGGGCACTTAACGTAGAAGTGGTGCATATAAAAACACAAATGCAAATAATAAGAGCGCGCGTCATAAGTTGAAACAGAATTTGTTATAAAGTAACTGAAACTTTAGTTAAAGATACTAACTTTGGTTTTACTTGTTACAGATAATTAACTCTAACTACATGGGGTGTTTGGTTACTTGGCTAATAATTGTTTTTGTTTAAAATAAATGCTTTTATGGTACGTGTGTCTTTTTAGAGACTTAGAAGTATTTAATCAATTTGGAGGTGCTTTTACGTTTATAGCTGGCAAATTTTTGGGTAGGAAAATAAAGTGCTACAGCAAGCCCAAAAGCGATTAGCCAAATTTGATATACATGGTTAACCCCAAAAGAGTCTCCTTGATTAGGACCAAAAACAAACCATAGAATTTTATAAGAAAAAAGTAAAATATATAAATGGATTACGTAAAAAAACATTGGAGCAGATCCATATATTTTAAGGATTTGGGTAGTGGATTTGGAAGCATTTTCAAAACAGTATAGCAATATCGCGCTTATGCCAAGAGTAAGCAATAAATAATCCAAAGATGGAGGATATTTTGTGTAGTTTAAAAAATGCATTGTCGAAGCTATAAAAGTGGGCTGTGGAGTCCAAGCAAGTGTTTCGCCATAAATATTAAAACCTCTTAAAACTACAAGTAATAGTAACGAAGAAATACCCGAAATCAGCAGTGTTTTTTGTCTTTTTTTAGCTAATACATCATGCTTAAAGATAGGACCGCAAAAGTAACCAAATAGGATAACGCCAATCCAAGGGAATACTGGGTATGAGGCCTTTATTTTAATAAAATCGTTATTCACTAAAAAACCACGGTCATGCAAAATAGTCCAAAGCGTATATCCAAATTCAGACGAATCAAAAGCAATAGGAGTTAGTAAGTTATGTCCAAAAATAATTAGTAAGCCAATTATTCCTATCCCTATTTTTGGAACTTTAGCAAGTAGCAAAATCCCTAAGCAGATCATACTAATGCCAATAGCCCAAATAACTTGTAAATATAAAGTGTGATAAGCTCCATACCACGAAAAATTAATTAATGTAGCCTCTAACAATACTAAAAAAAGGCCTCTTTTTAATAAAAAAGAACTTGCTGACCGCTCGGGTTTGTTTTTAGGATGGGCATATAGCCAAGCAGATAGACCAGTTAAAAAAACAAAAGTTGGTGCGCAAATGTGTGCCGCTAATCTTGTAAAAAATAGACTTGTGCTGGTTTCGCTAATAGTTAAAGGGTCGGTTATTGGATGATGAGAAAAAAACCTTTCGCGAACATGATCGACTAACATAATAAGCATTACTAAGCCACGTAACATATCAATGGATGAAATTCGAGAAGATTTTTGTGTACTCATAAATGTATCTTAAGCCTTATTTGAGTAAAGGAATATATAATCTTATTTAAGGCAAACGGAATTAACTTTTTTTTACAATAAATTATTCGCGATGGCTTTTTAGATTAGTATTTGCAGTAGTATAGACGGAATAGATTTTTTAATGTATAACCTGGGTTAAAAGTTACGTTTTTAAAATACTTTGTTAAACTAATTATACAGATCGAGTTAGTTGTAATTTTTTTACTAGCTTAATTCTAAATTTTAGAAAAATGACAAATAATAACATTATTTATCAGGTAGATTCATTTACCACAACAATTTTTAAAGGCAACCCTGCAGGAGTGCAGTTTGTAGATAAGGAAGTTGATGAATTGCGTATGCAACAAATAGCTATGGAGATGAATTTGTCTGAAACGGCATTTGTAACACCAAACGGAAATAGTTATGATATTCGATTTTTTACACCTACGACAGAAATTTCATTATGTGGACATGCTACTTTGGCTAGTGCACATTTGATGTATGAATTGGGCATGGTATATGAAAATGATATCATTTATTTTAATGCAAAAGGTGGGAATTTAATTGTTTCTAAGGGGACAGATGGAATAATAATGGAATTCCCTAAATATGATGTAAAAAAAATAGAAACTCCTGATTTATTTGCTTCAATTATAAGTTTTGAACCCGTAGAAGTATATGCATCTGGAGGTTGGATTGTTGCTGTGGCTGCTAATGAAACAATAATAAAAAATGTAAAACCAGCATTTGATAAAATGACTAAAAATGGATTAGGTAAGTTGCTCATAACAGCTAATAGCAATCAAAAAGATGTTGATTATGTAGTGCGTTGTTTTGCTCCTGCTTCTGGAATTAATGAAGATCCCGTAACAGGTTCTGCTCAATGTGCATTAGTTCCAATTTGGAATTTAAAAACAGGAAAAACTTCGTTTACAGCAATACAACTTTCGGAAAGAACTGGAATACTGAAATTGGAATTAGTAAATGATATTGTTAAAATTAGAGGAGAAGCTATAACTGTTTTTAAGGCTAATTTGAAATAGTATATTTTTGCAATTGAAATAATTAAACACCTATGAAGATATTTTTTTTAGTCATCTTTTTTAGTATTTCGAAATTGATAACTACAACTCCCGAATCATTAGAAAAAGGAATTGATCTGTTTAATAAAAAACAGTTTGAAGCGGCTCAAGAGGTTTTTGAAGTCTATTTAAATGAACACCCCAACAATGCCATTGCTTTAGAATATTTAGGAGACATTGCTTTTCAAAATAAAAAATGGAGTACGGCGGCTAATTATTTTAAACCGTTATTAGCTATTGAAAAAAATAACCCACGCTATCATTTTAAATATGCTGGAGCTATTGGTATGAAAGCGAAGCATAATAAATTAAGCGCCTTGTTTTTAATTGATGATATTAAGGAACATTTTGTAAAAGCAGCAGCATTAGATGTTACTTATGAAGCCCCCCGAATGGCACTTGTTCAATTTTTAACAGAATTGCCTTCCGCTTTGGGCGGAAGTGCCAAAGAAGCTACAAAATATGCAAAGCAGCTTATGGTTTTAAATGCCAATGAGGGCCAAAAAGCTTTGGCTTATATTGAAGCGAATAGGTAAATTATTGTGATAAACCCCGTATATTTACCTTACAATTATTGGATTTATGCGCGTACATTTTATAGCAATAGGCGGGAGTGCCATGCACAATTTAGCTATTGCATTACATCAAAAGAGATATCAAGTAACTGGAAGTGATGATGCTATTTTTGAACCTTCAAAATCAAGACTAGCCAAGTATGGTTTATTACCTAATGCTACGGGTTGGAATGCGGAAAAAATAACCACAGATTTAGATGCTGTTATTTTAGGTATGCATGCCAAAGCAGATAATCCAGAGTTGTTAAAAGCACAAGAATTAGGTGTTGAAATTTTTTCATATCCCGAATATTTATACGAACAATCTAAATTAAAATCAAGAGTAGTTATTGGAGGATCTCATGGAAAAACAACCATTACCTCAATGATTTTACATGTGTTACATTACCACAACAAGGAAGTGGATTATATGGTTGGGGCGCAGTTAGAAGGTTTTGAAACCATGGTGCATTTAACGGAGCAAAATGATTTTATTGTATTAGAAGGAGATGAGTATTTGTCTTCGCCTATTGATTTGCGACCTAAATTTCATTTATACAAGCCTAATATTGCTTTGTTAAGTGGTATTGCTTGGGATCATATAAATGTATTTAAAACCTTAGCAGATTACGAGGAGCAGTTTAAAATTTTTATTGATCAAATTACACCAGGAGGAATTTTAATTTATAATGAAGAAGATCCAACAGTAAAATGTTTGGCTGAGGCAACAGAAAATCAAATTAGAAAAATACCTTATAAAACACCTGAATATACGGTTGAAGACGGAGAAACCTTTATTGAAACTAATGAAGGACCACTTCCGTTAGAAATTTTTGGAGCGCATAACCTAAGTAATTTGGCAGGAGCTAAATGGATTTGCCAAAATATGGCGATTGACGAAGATGATTTTTATGAGGCCATAGCTAGTTTTAAAGGAGCATCAAAGCGATTAGAAAAAATTGCCGAAACATCGAATTCTGTAGCTTATAAAGATTTTGCGCATAGTCCTTCAAAAGTATCCGCCACTACAAAGGCAGTTAAAAATCAATTTCCAAATAGAAATTTAGTAGCATGTTTAGAATTGCACACCTATAGTAGTTTAAATGCAGAGTTTTTAAAACAATACAAAGGTGCATTAAGTGCAGCGGATGAAGCAGTGGTGTTTTATTCGCCAGAAGCTTTAGCTATAAAAAGAATGGATCCCATAAGTGAACAGCAAATAAAAGAAGCTTTTGAAAATAATAACTTACAGGTTTTTACAGATTCAAAAGCATTTAAAGATTTTTTGTTTACTCAAAATTTTAATGATAAAACATTATTGCTTATGAGTAGTGGGAATTATGGAGGCTTGGATTTTGATGAGGTGAAGCAATTGTTTTAAATAGCCTTTAACTTTTTCGAGATGGTTATCAGACCCAATTAAAATTATTTTATCATATTAAGATACAAAGAGGTTGTCTAAAAAGACAGCCTCTTTGTATTCAGTTTTTGCTTATCGTTTTAAAATGATTTTTCTGATCTTTAAATCAGCACCAGTTGTGTATACAATTTTTCCATCGGGTGTAGCTTCAATTCCGTTTGGATTTTGAAAAGTTGCAGTGTTAGCTAAACCGTCGGAAGACCCAGTAACACCAGTGCCAATTTCTTCAACAATAGTACCATCAAGTCCTACTTTGTAAATTTTATGCTGCTCAAAACCGGTTACATAAAAATGTTTGTTAGCATAAGAAATATGACCTATTGATGCAGGAGTGTCTGCAATTTCTGTAAGCGTATTATCAGTTTCTAATTTGAATATTTTTCCATTATTAAAATTCCCTAAATAAGGAATATCGTTTTCTTTATCATGAGTAAAGCCTATAAAACCATTGATAGGAATGTTTATTTCAGAAATCGAAAGGTCTTTTGCTATTTTAAAAATTTTCCTCGCAGCCCAAAATGTATTTAAAATTGTTCCATCTTTTAACACTATAATTCCACCACCTCCAAAAAAACGACTGTCGTTTACAATTTGGATTTGTGTTCCGTTAGGTGCAACTTTATAAATACTATTTGTTCCAAATAAAGTAACTAATAAATTTCCTTGGTTATCAAAGGTATTCCCCACGGGTTGACTAACCTCATTTGTAAGAATACTGATAGCTCCTTTGGGGGTAACTTTAAATACATTTGAAGATTTTTCGTTTGAAATAGCGCCTCCATTTACGTATAAGTTTAAATCAGCATCAATCGAAATATCTTCAGTAGCTGCAATGTTCTCTATAAGTGTGGTTACCAGAGTTTCGTTTTTTAGCTGAAAACTTTTAACAGAAGGAGTTAAAAGACTTTGGTCTTTATTTGATAATACGAGGTGGACAACATAATCTAGATTTTCTTTTATTAGATCACCATCAGTATCTTTCAAAATTTTAGTCAATTGTATTTCAACAGTATTTTTAGGTGTAAACTCTGTAAATTGATCATTTTTAAATGTTTCTATTTGAGATGGTGTTACCGTTTTAGAGGCTTTTGAAATGATAAGTTTGGATGTTGTTATAAATCCGATTTCGCCAGTTAAGTTAAAGGCTATTTTTATATCTGTGCTATTCCCTTCATTAGCAGTATCTGTTACCTTAAAATTAGATGCAATTGGTATAGGAGTTGGTGCTTTAGTTTCGGGTTCACTATTTGATTCGCAAGCTGTAGTTATTGCAAAAGCAAAAAAAAGTTTAATTAATGATTTTGAATTTTTCATTTTCGTTAAATGTTTAATGATTTATCTAACGTAAATGAACTTATAATTTAATGCTCAGTCGACTCAATAACTGTATTTGAGTCCTTTTTTGAAGCAATAAATTGACTTGGAGTTTGTCCTGTTTGATTTTTAAAAACTCTATTGAATGAAGCTTTACTGTTAAACCCCACCTCAAAAGCAATTCCTAATAAAGTAAATTGTTCATTTTTGTTGGAATTAATCATTTGCTTAAATTCTTCAACTCTATAATAATTGACAAAATCATGAAAATTCATGCCAAATTCGTTATTAATTTTAATAGATATATTTCTAGCTGGCATATCTATTTCGGTAGCAAGATCAATTAACTTTAACTCTGGGTTTAAAAAAGGTTTTTTATTTAGCATAAATGTGTGTAAATCGGGTAATTCGGAAGAGGTTTTTGGGGTTCTTTTAATCTTGTCCTTTTTAGGTTTTGTAAACACTAATGCTTCCGATTTATTAATGTGCCATATGGCTAAAAAAACAAGTAGTGCACTATTCGTTAAAAAAAGACCTAATTCAACATAAGCATGAGTCATCTTAAAAAAATGAAAAAGAAAAAGAAGTCCTATTGAAAATAATGTTATTCCGATGTATTTAAAAAAAAGAGTATAAAAATTTTGGCTATAGTTTATAGATGTATTTTGCTTAAAATATTCCTTCTTTTTTTTGAGTAATCTTAAGGCGTAAACCCCATAGCCAAATAAGATAATTAATTTTACAAAATGTATGATTATTGCTCTTATTTTTAGTGAATAAACCATGCCTAGATAATGTTTAATAACACTTAGTTTATAAGTAGCAGGACTTAATACAAAATCTAAATGACCAGTCCACCATATAAATACAAATAAACTCAAGTGAAAAACATCATACCACTTAAAATTTCTATTAGGTTTTAAGTAAGTGAGTATATAGAAGAAAAATAAAGGATCTATTAAATATGTTAATGGGTAGGTTATGAAAATGAAATGAGGAAGCTTAACATATAGACCAGAATAAACGATAAAATTATCAAGCATTTTTAGACTCATAATTAAAAAGATAAATCCTAAAAAAATATTTGATTTTTGGATTCCTTTTTTTGTGCTAAAAATAGCTGTTGTTAGTAGTAAGCTTGCAAAGGCGCCTACAGCAGTAATTGCTGATGCAAAAATATTGTATAGCGTAAATTCCATGAGTTTTCGATAGTTATTAAATTTAATAATTTTCGATTTAAGTATGCTCTTTTAGAAATTGTTTTATGGATGTTTTTTAGTTAATTTTTTGTTTCAAGTTTTGAAGAGTGTCTACAAGAAAGTTACTTATTTTATAGAGAGTAAATAGAAAGGAATAAAGGATGTTTTGACAATCATATTATATGAAAAGGTGTTGTTATCAAATCACATATATTAGTGTAAATGTATAATTAATTAAACCTGAACAATTAAACATTGTTCAGGTTTAATTAATTTGATCTGCTATAATTGAATTTAAAGGAAAGATGAAATCTTGTAAAAAGAAACTATAAATTTAATACTGTTATTTCAAGTTTTCCATGGTGTTATTTATTAATGTTTTTAAATAATATTTATGTGCTTTAGTTTGGGAGTCTCCATTATTGCTGATTAATAAATCCTTTATTTTTTTCAAGTTGTATAGTGCAGCCGCCTTACTTAAATTTAAATAGTTAGACTTTCCTTGTTTAACAGTTTTTGAGTTTGTTATAGCAATCAATTTGGTCACATATTCTTGTTGTAAATTTTGGCGAAATGTATTAATACTTATTTTTGCATCAGCTTTAAAAATAGCCTCATTTAAATCACTCATAAATTCAGACAATTTATAATTGTTACCGTATAATTCGGAATCACTTATACGTTGCATTGTATTATGGTGTAGTAGGTGGTTTAAAATGCGCTTTTGGTATGACAAAACCATACTGTGTATTTTAGGGTCTTCGGGGGAGTTAAAAAAATTAAAACCTCGGCGTTGCATGGCTATATAATTATATAAATCATTTGAGGTTTTAAAAGCATCAGGCGCAAATATGTATTTCTTTAAAGCTTCCATAGCTCTTTTTTGATCCTTGTAAGCCACTGGTGTATATGGTTTTTTTGTAGTGTCTTGTCCAATCATACTTCGGTCTACATATACACCGCCTATAAAACGAGAGATTACAACACCTGACCAGGCGTATTGCCTATTTAGAATTGAGAATGCTTGCCTTAATTCTTGATATGATTGGCCATTTTTATTGAATTTATCTTTAATTTTAGGCATAGTATTTTCAACAACTTTGATTCTATTTACAGCATATGTAATTTGATCGTTAGACATATCGCCTATCATAACTCTAGGATCAATTGCCTTGCCAGAATTTCGCATATCATCCGCATCATTACCAAATGTGAGTTCTGGTTGAATTGATTTATTTGTTATTGCTTTTAGGCCTTCCTCATTTGTTGGTGTATAGCCATATTCTATAGCCCATGCATCATAGGGGCCAACAGTTGTTGAATAATATTGTCCTTGCTTTTTAGGATCTAATGTTATATTTACAGCGCTATAATCCATAACAGAGCCTGTTAAACATTTGTCTTTTATAAAATCGGGATTAGCTAATTCAGCTGGGCTAAATAATTGACTGGCCTTCATATTGTGATTTAAACCTAATGTATGGCCAACTTCGTGCATTATAAGCTCTTTCATAGCTTCCATTCGCAAGCCTTTCATTTCATTATCATTGGCGTCATTAACTAATAATGTAGTTTGACCAAATAGCATATTGTTTTGCATTTCGTGTCCGTAAGAACAAAATGAGATATCATTAGTATTCATCTCAGTATTAAAAGAAAATTCATTGGCAGCAACACCTAAATTAAATATCCGATCTAATTTGACTCTATTGGTGTGGTAAACATATTCTAGCATAATATCAGCTCCTAAAATTTGGCCAGTTCTAGGGTTTACAAAGCTAGGGCCATAACCTCCAAATGGTGGGTTAGGCGATGAGGTCCAACGAAGCACATTATAGCGAATGTCTCCGGCATCCCACTTAGCATCATCGGGTTGCATTTTAACCTCAATCGCATTTTTAAAGCCCGCCTTTTCAAAGGCTTTATTCCATTCTAAAACGGCTTCTTTAATAGTATTTCTAAATTCGAATGGGGTGGTGTTTTCCATCCACCAAACAATGGGTTTTATAGGTTCGGATAAAGCTGCATTTTTATCTTTTTTAACCAAATGCCATCTGTGGATTAAATCACGATAAGGTGTTGCACTAGCTGAGGTTTTGTCAGTTACTTGAGTTAAAAAATAGCCTATTCTTGGGTCATCTAAACGTATTTGATACTCATTTTTTGGTAATGCAATTAAGCTGTGTTCTATTTTTATGGTAACATTTCTACCATCAGTAACCGCAGCAGTACCACCATTAAGCACGGCTTTGTTAAAATAAACATAATGTGCATTAATATTCGTGTTTTCTGGATAGTTCTTTATTTTTTCAATTTTACTTTTGTTCTTGCTTAACTCGCCTAATTTGAATGCTTTTGGTGAAGTTTTGGGGGATTTAGGAGATTTGATTTGATTAAAAGTTTCTTTCAAAAAAAGATCATCGGAGGCTACTAAATATTCTCCATTTTTTTGATTTTGAGCTATTATTTTTAAGCTAGCCATTATCCCTTCGCTTATGTTTGAATTTGAAGCCTTGGCTAATGGATTATTTTTATCAAAATAATAGGAGGTATTTTGAGCAACAAAATTAAGTTTGTTATAAAATTTTTCAATAGAAAATATTTTAGAATCCATATACATCCCTCTTATAAGCCATCCAGCATCGCTAACACCATCTGAAATTTGACTAAAATGAATAAACTCTTTGTTGATCTGATTTTTTTTGACAAGCATAAAAGTTTCACCAGTTAAAGTATCGCGATACATGGTAAATAAGCCATCTATTTTTTTACAAGATTTGGTGGCTTCTTTAATAGTTTTAATGGTCGCTTTCTCAGCTATTTTTTGATCTTTTTTATTTTTAGATTTCTTCTTTTGTGCATAGGAAAAAGAGCTGCCGAAAATGAAAATCATTATTAAAAAAATAAAAGTTTTTTTATTGTCAAATGGTTTGTAAGTCATAAAGTATATTTTCATCCTAAAATAAAATATTTTATTTCTAATGTAGAAAGCTGAAAAATAAATTATTGTAAGTATATGCTTGTTAAAATAATTTAACAATTACACTATTTTAAATGTTTTAAAATTTGACGATAGAATTTAAAGTATAAAAAAAGTCCAGTGAAATTTAAATTTCACTGGACTTTTTTATACTTAGATAAGTAGTTTATTTCTTAAAATAGAAAAAACCAGTGGTATCAATAACATCACCATTGTTATCAATAGTTTCAATATCTTCTACTTTAAATACTAATTCGTTAGAAGTTAATTTAAATACTTCAACATCAAAACCAATACCAATGTTGTCTGCAATTTCAAATTCATCGGTAATAGGTTCACCATCTTCAGAACCAGAAAATTCAAAAATAACAAGGGTTAATTTTTTTTCTTCTTCATTGTATGCCCAATTTCCTTTATGAGTAGACAATATATTAATGGCAGCAGTTTCAGCACAATTGTTTATATCTTCTTCATCAAAAATAAACTGATCTTCATCGGTGTTTTCTTCTATTGTTTGTGTTCCATTTGCAGATAAAGTAAAAACTAATGAATTAGTAACTTCGCAATGTTCAACTTCTTTTTGCGTATTATCACAAAATGTACGATTAGTAAAGCAATCGCTTTTTTCTCCGATACGAATTGTTTTAGTGCCATCGGTTAGAACGATTTCCTCTCTATCATATGTCCAAGTACCTACTAAATTTGAATTTCCTCCCCATGCTTCTACTTCTACACATACTTCAGTAGGTTCACTAATATTACCTTGGTCATCGTATATGCAAACTAAGTAGCAGAAACGCCCTGGAGGTATTGTGTTTTCAAATTCAACATCAATTTCTATAACGTTAGTGTCATCTTCTAGTGATTTTGCAGCAGTATTTTTACTGGTAAATAAACTAGTACTTAATTGTTTATTTAAATTTTTAAAGCCAAAGCTTTGATTGTTGCTTATATCAAAGTAAGTATCAGATAATTCACCATTGTCGCCTTTAAGTTGAATAAATGCTCCAGCATAATTGTCAGGAACTTCTAGTTCAACAGAGAAACCAGTATCTAAAAAAGCAGATTGTTTTTTAGCATCGATATCAAAAGAAATATCTCCAGTAGGAGTAATTGTTCCTGTTTTTACAATGGCGTCGGGTATAGTAATTCCCTTTTCTAATGTTTGTAGGTTAATTGGTGATTCTTCGATTGGGTTTTGAGCCACATCAAGAAGCATGCTTCCATCCGAAGGGGAAGAAGAATTGCTATCATCGCTTGAACAATTAATAAAAAGTAAACTTGTTAAACTTGCAAAAGAAAGTATTAATTTTTTCATGAAATAAAATTTGGTATCACGAATATATACAAATATTTAAATTTTGTAGGTAATTACCTGTTTTTTAAATCATAAAAATGTTTAATAGTATATTATGGCGCTTTAATTATAATTTTAAACGCCAAATTGAGTCAAATGATGGTCAAGATGTTTATATTCTAAAATGCCCCATTGTTCGGCTGTAAATGATCCAAAAAGAGGATGTGGATTCCATTCGGTTCTATCTTTTAATTGATGCGTCTGTTCAATTAAATCAATAATTTTAGATTTTTCGGAATCAAAATCCTTTTGTTCGATAGCAACCAAACCTTTTGCAGTAGGGAGGTTTTTTTTAAATGGTTGGTCACTATAAAGTGTTTTTTTAAACAGTTTCATAAAAAACTTTCCATTACCTAAATTTTCATTTTTAATAGCAATTTTTAAAGGGTATTGGCAATGCCAAAGCATTTGACCCGAATTCATTTTGCCCCATTGCGCAGAGCTTTTTGTTGTTAGTTGATCAATGCGATTTATAATTTCTTCCTTTGCTTGATGGTCAAAGATTGATTTCATTTTTTATTTTTTTGATTAGCACTCTAAAAATACGGAATATCAAATGAAATTTATAACCTGTGACAGATTTAAATAATACTATTTAAAAATAAAAACAACTATAGAAGACTTTTTTTATTTGTTTGTTTTTGAGTTGTGTGGGGTAAAAAAATAGGCAAAGTTAAAATGTTTAGACAACTTTAACTATTGAATTTTCTAACCGAATTATTAGTTTTTTACGAATTTCAACAGATTTTAAAATATTGTTCAAAGAGTTTATGGTTTCGATTGAATTTTTGTTGGTTGCATTGAATTTTTGAGTTAAATAAAGTTCCATTTTTTTAGTTTAGATTATTGGTCAATATTGTTGTGAATCAACACTATATTATTAAAACAAGCTAAGATTAATAAACCCTAACTGATTTTGTGTAAAAATGATACTATTATCAAAATAATAATATAGCCTATGAAATAGTAAGAAAATCTCAATAATATTGTTGTGATTTATGATGGTTTTTGTGTTGTCTAAAAAATAATTAACTTGTTCGTTATGAGTAATTTTAATTTTCCAATAACACAGTGGAGCGAAGCTGATAAACCTAGAGAAAAACTAATAGAGCGAGGGAAAAAGTCATTAACGGATGCAGAATTGTTGGGTATACTTATTGGTTCGGGGAGTAGAAATGAGTCTGCCGTTAATTTGTGCAAACGTATTTTAGCAAGTGTAAACAATAACTTGAATGAACTTTCTAGGTTGTCAGTAGCACAGCTTACTAAGTTTAAAGGGATTGGTGAGGCCAAAGCAATAACTATTGTTGCTGGTTTGGAAATTGGTCGAAGACAACAATTGCAAGATGTACCTTTACAACCAATAATTACTTCGAGTAATGATGCATTTGTGTTAATGCAGCCCTTAATTGGTGATTTAAATCACGAGGAATTTTGGGTGATTTATTTAAATAATGCAAATAAAGTAATACATCGAAAAATGTTGAGTAGTGGAGGTCAAACAGGGACATTAATTGATGTGCGCATGGTATTTAAATCGGCATTAGAAGTTTCGGCAGTCGCTCTAATTTTAATACACAATCACCCAAGTGGAAAATTAATACCTAGTCAAGCAGATATTCAAATTACCGAACAAATTATGCAAGCAGGAACTGTGTTAAGCATAAAAGTATTAGATCATTTGATTGTTACCGAAAAAGATTATTATAGTTTTGCAGATAAAGGAAGTCTTTAGCTAAACTCATAGAGAAATGATTCGAAATGCAACCTTAAAAGATGCTAATCAAATAGCAGCAATTTATAATCATTATATTTTGAATTCTATCATTACTTTTGAAGAAACTGAAATTGATGTTGAAGAAATGAGCCTTAGAATTCAATCAGTGATAGAACAGTTTCCATGGCTTGTTTACGAAATAGATGGAGAAGTAATAGGATATGCATATGCCTCAAAATGGAAAGGTCGTTGTGCCTATAAATATTCAGTAGAAAGTACTGTGTATTTAAAAAACGGAGTACAAGGCAATGGTTATGGAGCACAATTGTATAGCGAATTAATAAAGCGACTTAAGCAGATGAAAATTCATGCAATTATAGGCGGGGTAGCGATTCCGAATGAGCCGAGTGTTTGTTTACATAAAAAATTAGGTTTTAAAAAGGTAGCACACTTTAATGAGGTTGGTTATAAATTTAAAAAATGGATTGATGTTACGTATTGGGAATTATTAATTCCTAAAGCTTGAATAATTAGAAGTAATTTTATTTAAAAAAAGAGCATGCTATTAATATATACTCAAAAAACGAGCCCTCGTTTGCGTTACATTGCAAAGCAATTATTTGAGCGTATTTTGGGTATACAAGTTGACTTTACTGTTAAAATAGAAAGCTTTGTAGCTCATAATGGTCCTAAATTTTCATATGGGAAGCAACCTTTAGGTAAAGAGTTGTTTTTTCAGAGTGTTTCGTTACTTTTTGAAAAAGGAATTTCTGAAGAAGTGGTTACTGTTAAAGAATGTGACGGTTTACCTTGCTTTTTTAGTGTGCCACATGCCGAGAGTGCTTTGAATTTTGATGTTTTTGCAGCTAGTTTTTATTTACTAAGTAGATACGAAGAATATTTGCCACAGGTAAAAGATAGCTTGGTTCGCTTTATGGCAAGTTCAAGTATTGCTTATGAATATAAATTTTTACAATTACCTATTGTTGATCTTTGGGCTTTTAAAATAAAAAAAATACTAGAAGAGCGCTTTGAAGGAATTCAGTTTTCGTCAAATAAATTTTCAACTGAAATAATTTGCGAGGTTAGTGAGGCATTAGCTTACCGAAAAAAAGGATGGTTTCGAAGTGTCGAAAATTTTGCAAATGATGTTGTTAAATTTCGGTTTAAGCGAATTTATATACAATGTAAGGTAATACTAGGCTTGCAGAAAGATCCTTATCATACCTATAATTATATTATAAACAAAACCAAAACAGGAAAAGCAGATCTAAAGTTCTTTTTTGGTTTAGGAGATTATTCATCGCACGAAAAAAGTCATAATTGCCATAGTCAAACTTATCAACGCCTTATAAAATCGATTGGTGATTATTGCGGTATAGGGATGCGTTTATCGTTTGATGCACAAAAGGATTTAGTTGCTTTAAAAAACGAAAAAAAACGTTTTGAAAAAATTACGCATCGTAGCTTAAATCAAACATTTTGCCAGTATTCTAAAATTAACCTACCCACTACATATCGTGATTTAATTGAGCAAGAGGTTACTTTTGACTATTCTATGGGCTATCAGGATAATTCAGGGTTTCGTGCAGGGACATGTACGCCTTTTTTGTTTTATGATTTAGAATATGAAATTCAAACACCGTTATTGCTTATGCCTTATTGTTTATCCGAAAATGCATTTCAAAAAATTACTTCTCCAGAAAAGGCAATAGCGCAGGCAAGTATACTTATTGATCAAGTAAAAAAGGTAAACGGAAAGTTGATAATACATATTAATAACCAAATTTTTGATACCACCGAGCAGCGCTCACGTTTTTGGAAGCAGGTGTTTGATTATTTTGTATCTATTTAAAGTCTAAATTTTATTTTTTAGATCAAAACGAGTACTTTAGGAATCTAAAAAACATTTCGGCATGAAAAAAAAGCAATTTATTTTAAGTATCATATTAGGCTTATTTACTATAATAACTTCCGCGCAAGCGTTAAATGACTATAAATATGTTATGGTGCCTACGCAGTTTGCTTTTCAAAATGAAGAACATCAATATAATTTTAATCGATTAACTAAGTTTTTACTTGAAAAATATGATTTTGAGGCTATAATACAAGGAGAAAACCTTCCAGAAAACTTAAACGGATGTGAGGCATTATTAGCTAATGTAGTAAAAGGAAAGGGTTTTTTAAAAACCATACTTAGCTTAGAATTGAAAGATTGTAAAGGGCAGGTGTTGTTTAAATCAATTGAAGGTGTAAGTAGGGAAAAAGATTTTAAGAAGTCATATCATGAAGCTATTCGAAATGCTTTTAAAGATCCTAAGTTAATTAGACATCATTATGAGAAAAAGACTTTAACAGCAGCCGGAGTTTCAAATTCGGAAGCACTTGCCGTAGGTAATGTTATACCCACAAGTACACCAAGAGTAGTAGCTGAGCCTACAGTTGCAGTATCTATTTCGAAACCAAATTATGCTCTAGCCAAAAAGAAAATTGCTTTGACTTCTAAAGATTTACAGTTAGAGTTACAAGGAAAAGAATATTTGTTTAAAGCAACACGATTTGGGTATGATATATATCAAAATGGAATAAAATTAGGTAATGCTGTTGTAGGAGATAATACATCACAATTTATTGTAACAGCAGGAAATTTAAGTGGATCAGGGTTTTTTGATGATTTCGGAAATTTTGTGTTGCAGCGTATTAATCCAGCAAATCAAAAAACGATTACCGATGTAATGGCGCGTTTAAATTAATAACTATACTTGTTCCATAATTTTCTCAGAAATACTCTGATGCTATTTTCTTTACTATTATTTCCAGGTTTATAAAGTGTGGTTCCGGCAATTTCGGAAGGTAAAAACTCTTGATTTACAAAATTACCTTCATAATTGTGTGCATATTTATAGTCTTCACCATAACCTAATTGTTTCATTAGTTTAGTGGGAGCATTTCTTAAATGTAAAGGGATGGATAAATCGCCAGTTTGTTTCACTAATTGTTGAGCTTCATTTATAGCCATATATGAAGCATTACTTTTCGGTGATGTAGCTAAATAAATGGTACATTGACTTAAAATAATTCGTGCTTCGGGGTACCCAACAGCAGTTGCCGCAGTAAAACAATTATTTGCCATAACCAGCGCTGTAGGATTAGCTAATCCAATATCTTCAGATGCTAAAATAATAAGTCTACGTGCAATAAATTTTAAATCTTCTCCACCTTCAATCATTCGAGCTAACCAGTATACGGCGGCGTTGGGATCCGAACCCCTAACGGATTTGATAAAAGCAGAAATAATATCATAATGTTGTTCGCCAGTTTTATCGTACCGAGCTGGGTTTTGCTGTACTAATTGAGTTACCGAATCATTAGTAATTATTATTGAATTGGTGCTGAAGCTAGCAATAACCAATTCGAAAATATTTAACAACTTTCGGGCATCACCTCCACTTAGATGTAAAAGGGCATCAGTTTCTTTAAGTTTTATGCTTTTTTTAGAAAGAAATTCGTCTTTTGCAATAGCCCTTTTTAATAACTCGACCAACTCTTCTTTATTAAAAGCATTTAAAGTGTATACTTGACAACGCGAAAGTAAAGCTGGAATGACTTCAAAACTAGGGTTTTCGGTAGTAGCACCAATTAGCGTTACCCAGCCTTTTTCAACGGCACCAAGTAATGAATCTTGTTGCGATTTGCTAAACCGATGAATTTCATCAATAAAAAGGATAGGATTTTTGGTGGTGAACAAACCACTGTCTTTTTTAGCACGATCAATAACTTCACGAACATCTTTTACTCCACTATTAATGGCACTTAATGAGTAAAAGGGGCGATCCGATGTTTCGGCAATAATAGTTGCTAACGTAGTTTTGCCTACACCAGGTGGTCCCCATAAAATAATGGAAGGAATAATGCCTTTTTCTATTTGAAAAGCTAATGCTCCTTTTGGACCTATTAAATGTTGCTGACTTAAATAGTCTGTTAATGATTTTGGTCGTATGCGTTCGGCAAGTGGAGTAGTCATATTACAAAAATAGTTTTTATGTCTCAATTTTTAAGAGGTATTGATCTATTAACTTTATAGCGATTAGCTGACAATATTGCATACATATAAGTTTTGGTTAACTTGTTGACTAGATTATTTAAAAAAGCTGATGAAACAAGAACAGGTCATATTACCTTTTAAAATTAATATGCTATTATACCCATTACTAATAGTATTGAGTATATGGTTTGTTTTTTGGTTTGAAGTCAGATGGGATGTAAGTTTTAATGAGTGGGGAGTGCGTCCACGTCATTTAAGTGGAGTAAAAGGAATTTTTTTTTCACCTTTTATACATGGAGATGCTTCGCATTTATGGCATAATACCCTGCCTTTATTTATATTGAGTACAGCTTTGTGTTATTTTTATGAAAGTGTATCGGTAAAAGTGCTCTTATTAGGGGCTTTTTTTACTGGAGTGGCTACTTGGATGATTGGTCGAGATTCTTACCACATTGGAGCAAGTGGAGTAATATATATGCTATTTGGCTTTTTGTTTTTGAAAGGCTTATTGACAAAGCATTACAGATTATTGGCAGTTTCATTTTTTGTGGTTTTTGTGTACGGTGGAATGATTTGGTATGTGGCACCAATTGATTATAAAATATCATGGGAAGGGCATTTAAGTGGGCTTTTGGTAGGTTTTTTTTTAGCAACCAGTTTTAAAAGTAAATTACAACAAGATGCGCCAAAATATATTTGGGAAACCGAAGATTATGATCCATCTACCGATGCGTTTATGCAATGTTTTGATGCTCAGGGTAATTTTGTGCCTACTCCAAAAGAAGAGCCAGAAGATGATATATTAGAAATAACACCAAATACAGAAATGCTCACAGACAAGGGTGTACGATTAATATACCATACTATAAAATCAGAAAAGATTAAAAAACGAATTTTTAGATTGAATGAGTAAGTTTTCGGTTTTTTTATAATAATAATGTCTTTAAATAAATATTTTATATGATTAACTAAAAACATAGAATTATAAAAAAGGAACTAGTTTTTTGATTTTTTTCAAGTATAAAATTGAACTGTTTTTAGAATTAAAACATTAATTTTTGATTTTTTGAAGGGTTTTAAATGAATTTTGAATTAGAAAAGATAGGTGATGTTGCATAATTTTGTAAGTTTTATGTTGAAGTAAATGTTAAAGTCTCTGTGCATGCATAACAAAGACAAATGTTAATTAAGTAGAAAAAAATGAATGTTTCAGAATTTAAAAATCAAAAAATTTCAAATGCTAATTATTTTGAATGATTTTGTGTGTATTATTAATGTTTTTGTTAATTATTAAATATCTGTAAATTAAAACGTTATAGTGTTAAAGGTGTAAGAATTGATTATGCTCACTTTGGCTAAAAGAGGGTAATTAAGTCTCTTTATAGAGTCTAATTTTTATTCTTTATCATCATGCATAAAAAAACTACAAAGCTATTTATAGGCTTATTTTTGTTAGTTATACAAATTACTTTAGCACAAAATCGAACGATTGCCGGGTTGGTTACTGATAATTCCGGCCAACCACTTCCTGGAGCAAATGTTTTTATTGAAAATAAAGCACAAGGTGTCGTAACAGATTTTGACGGTAAGTTTATTATTGAAGTATCTGATACAGATACATTGGTAATAAGCTATGTTGGGTATACAGCACAGAAAATATTAGTTGGAGATAAGTACACAATAATAGTAAAATTACTTGAGGATACCGAATCCTTGCAAGAGGTTGTAGTGGTTGGTTATGGAGCTCAAGTAAAAGAAAAAATAATCCAAAATGTTTCGATTATAAAAGAGGAGGCTATTGAAGAGATACCCGCCTTATCTGCACAAGATTTGATTCAGGGGCAATCATCGGGTGTGCAAGTAACCTCTAGTTCAGGAGTTTTAGGTGGAGCGGCGGTGATCAGGTTAAGAGGTGTTGGATCACTTTCTGGGGGTAGTCAGCCTTTGGTAGTAATAGATGGAGTTCCATTAAACGATCAAGATACTACAAATGCAAATCAATATACCTTGGATCAGGGAGGAAATACCGGGATTAACCCATTGGCATTTGTGAATACAAATGATATTGCATCATTCACAATTCTAAAAGATGCTTCTGCAACAGCAGTTTATGGATCAAGAGGAGCTAATGGTGTAATTTTAATAACAACTAAATCTGGAAAATTTAATAGTAAAACTCAAGTAACACTAGATGCATACACCCAAGTTGAGAGTTCTACAGATGAGATTGATATATTAAATGTCGATCAATTTCGAAATTTCAGAAATGCAATTATAAACACGACTAATAATACAAATAACTCTCCTGAAGATAATAGGCTAGGTGCTATAGGCGACCCAGGTTTTGACTGGGCAGATGCAGTAACTAGAACAGGTATTTCAAAAAATGTTGACTTGTCTGTTCGAGGAGGATCAGATAAAACATCCTTTTTTATGGGAACAAATTATAGTGATCGTGAAGGTTTTATTCTTGGAAATGATTTACAAAAAATTGGAACGCGCTTGAATTTAAATCATAAGCCAAGTAATTGGCTAAATACTAAATTAAATTTAGCTTATACAAATACGCAATTAAATAGAGTGGGAGTAGAAAATAATACATCAGCACCGTTAACTTCGGCTTATTTACATGCGCCTACTACGTTACCAACTGATGAAAATGGAGTTTTTGTTAATACAGGCTTTGTTCAAAATGTTGTAGCTATTGCTAAGCAAGATATAAACTTTACAGAGTCAGATAGATTTCTGGGCTCATTAAATACGGACATTAAGCTTTTTAAAAATTTGAATTATAATTTTAATGTCGGTATAGATAGATTATTGGTAGAAGAAACACTGCGAGAGTTTAATGTAACTACACCAGGAGGAGAAGGTACAAATAGAATAGTAAGTGATAGAAAGTTTTTGTTAAGTAATTCTTTAAGCTTTCATAAAACTTTTGGTGATTCTCATAATTTAAATGCATTAGGATTAATTTCTTATGAAGAATCACAATTTTCTAGAACTTTAGTTGCAGGTACTGGTTTTGCTAGTGATAATTTACGAAATGTAGAATCAGCGGCTACAAAAACCTCGACAAGTCAAATTAGAAATAAATGGGGCTTATTTTCTTTATTGTCAAAGGTGGATTATGATTATCAAGGAAAATACCTTTTGGAAGGTACATTCAGAAGAGATGGATCTTCAAGATTTGGAAGCAATAACAGGTTTGGTAATTTTTGGGCAGTAGCAGGAGGATGGATTATTTCAAAAGAAAGTTTTATAGAAAATTCAGATGTAATCAGCTTTTTAAGTCTAAGAGCTAGTTATGGTACATCAGGTAATGATAGACTCGGCTTTTTTCCTTCATTAGGTTTGTTTTCATCAGGTCCGTTGGGTAATAATAATGGAATTCCAGGAGCAATTCCTGACCAAGTAGCAAATCCAGATATTAAATGGGAAGAAAGCAAAACTTTAGATATTGGATTCAAATCAGCATTTTTTGATAATAGAATATCATTTGACGTCAATTATTTTATAAAGCGTACCGATGATTTGTTGCTAGATCAACAAATACCGTTTTTAACTGGATTTTCTGATTTCCCATCTAATGTAGGTGAAATAGAAAATAAAGGTTTTGAATTTGATTTAAGAACTGTAAATATTAAATCAAAAAACTTTAATTGGGCTACAAGTTTCAATATTTCTTTTATTGAAAATAAAGTGTTGAGTTTACCAGGTTCAGCATTGGATAGTGAAGGAAGACCTTTTATAGAAGGATCAAATAGTCAAAGAGCTATAGTTGGTGAAAACGTAAATACATTTTATTTAATAAGATATGTAGGTGTAAACTCAGAAATTGGTGATGCAGAGTGGTTAGATAAAGATGGTAATGTAACTACTAGTCCAACAGCAGCCGATAGAGTAATTGTAGGAAGTGCTTTGCCCGATTTTTATGGGGGTATGACAAATACGCTAACTTATAAAAACTTCGATATGTCATTTTTAATTAATTTTAGTTATGGTAATGATGTATTTTATGATGGACTTCGATTTACAGATAATCCGAGTAATACATTTAACAAAAGAGTTGAAAACTTAAATGTTTGGTCAGCACCTGGTGATAATGCTTTTACTCCAGCTTTTGAAAGTAGTACGTTTAGAACCGTAGCACAACGATCCACTCGTCAACTTAGGGATGGTTCATTTTTAAGAATGAAAAATTTGTCAATAGGGTATACCTTAGAGGATAAAGTTTTAAGTAGTGTAAGTTTTTTATCTAAAGTAAGGTTCTATTTTACTACAACTAATCTATTTACAATAAAAGGTGATGATTTGGATGGTTTGGATCCAGAAGTTACAGATGATATCAGTCCACTAGTACAAGGCGAAACTTTTTTCTCAGCGCCGCAATCTAAATCATATTTATTTGGTGTAAGAGCTAATTTTTAATAACTATACTATGAAAAAATATATAAACAGATATTCATTAATTTTATTAGCTTTTATTTTATTCTCTTGTGAGGATAGATTAGAAGAAATAGTTCCAGAAGACGATATTATATCATCTTCGCTTTTTGAAACAGAAGTAGGAGCAGCGTCTGCTATAATAGGTATATATAGTACTGCACAGGACAAAGATACCTTTGGCGGTACAACCATTGCCATGGATGCTTTTATGGCTGACGATGCAGATTTTGTTGGTAGTTTCACAACGTTTGCTGACGTAGAAGACTATGTGACACTTTCTGATAATACTAGTATTGAAGTAGTGTGGCGAGATTTATATCAAGTAATTGGAGCTGCAAATTCAGCAATAAATAATATTCCACTAAGTCCAGACCCCAATTTTACACAAGATGAGAGAAACCAATTTATTGGAGAGGCCAAATTTTTAAGAGCAATGGCTTATTTGTGGTTAGCAAATTGGTTTTCTCAGCCTTTCCAGTTCGATAACGGAAATAACGAGTGTGTTCCAATTATTACAGAAGATTTTACAGAGCCTTCACAAGTAAATAATTTTAGAATAGGAAGAAATACATTAAACGAAGTACATTCATTTATTGAGTCAGATCTGTTGGATGCAATTAGCTTTTTGCCGTCGCGGATTAACAATGTAGGTAGGGCAAGTAAGGGAGCAGCAATGGCCCTTTTGGCAAGGCTTAAACTATATAGAGAAGAATGGTCTGAAGCCACAAGCTTATCAAACGAGGTTATTGAAGATTCCAATTTTGTGTTGGCTTTGAATTATGATTTTTACGATCAATTAACCAGTGAGGATATTTTTACAATAATTAATACTACAGATGATAACCAAGATGCTAACATTGCCTTGTCAGATTTTTTTAACCCTACGGGTACTGGAGGTAGAGGTGATGCTCCTTTTTCGGAAAATTTGTTAGAAGCCTATGATCAAGATACAGATGAAAGATTTATCTCTTTGAATCAAACGGGTAATGATGCAAATAGAGAGAGTAAAATTTTCACCTCTAAATACCCTGATGGACAAAATACGAGTGATAACTTTCCAATACTTAGAATAACTGAAATGTATTTAATACGAGCAGAAGCTAATTTAAGAGGTTTATCTAGTGTAGGCGCTGAGCCAATTGCAGATATAAATTTATTGAGAGAAAGAGCAGAATTAGAGCCTTTGACTGGAACTTTAGCTTTAGACCAAATTTTGCTAGAAAAAAGAAAAGAATTAGCATTCGAAGGTCATAGAAGAATGGATCTCCTAAGAAATAGGAGAAGTTTAAGACGTCCAGGTATGTTGAATATTGAAGAATCCCAATTTGGAGCAGATAAAACAATACTGCCAATTCCACAGCGAGATCGTGACCAAAATTTAGAGTTGAGTCAAAATCAAGGTTACTAGCAATTGTAAATAAATTATATTTAATTGAAAAAAGTAGTATCCTTTTAATTGTAGGGATGCTACTTTTTTCAATTCCTTAGAGGGTAACTATTTTAAATAAGATTTTTATTAAAAGTTTCAATTATTACTGTTGAAAATTATATTAACTAAGCTATATCTATTTTGAAAAAAGTGAGAAAAGCTGTTAAAATATTTAATGTTAGGAAGTTGATGTATTATAATTTACTCACAATAAAAATCAAATCGTAAATTTTGTTAAATTTAAAACTATAAAGAAAATCAATAAGCTTATAATTAGCATAAATGTAACTAATTTCAATTTTTTCAGTCTAAATAAGAGTCAATTTATTTTTATTTTGACGGCATAAGTTTTTTTTGGCTTTTTTGGCATCGTAAAAAAGATAATTAACTCTATAATTCTACCGGTGTTGCATAATTTTGTAAGTTTTTTTGTTAAAATAAATGTTAAAGTTATTGTGCGTGCATAATAAAAATAAATGTTAATTTCTGTCTGAAAAATGAATATTTAAGAATTTTATAGGTGAAAAACTCATAAACACTAATTATTATGAGGTCTTTTTTGTTGATCGTTAATATTTTGATTGGTTTTTAAGTTGTAGCTAATTAAAACGTTATAATGTTAAAATTGTAGGAATTGGATGATTTGTTTTTGGCTATAAGGGAATAATTGAGTCTCTTTATACTGTCTAATTTTTATTCTTTATCATCATGCACAAAAAAACTACAAAGCTGTTTATAGGCTTATTTTTGTTAGTTATCCAAATCACTTTAGCACAAAACCGAACAATAGCAGGTTCGGTAACTGATGATTCAGGGCTACCACTTCCAGGAGCAAATGTTTTAATTGAAAACAAGTCGGGAGGTACCGTAACCGATTTTGATGGGAAGTTTGTTATTGAGGTAGCTAATACCGATACATTGGTAATTAGCTATATTGGATATGTAACACAAAACATATTAATAGGCGATAAATCGTCTATTAATATTCAATTACTCGAAGATACCGAGTCATTACAAGAGGTTGTTATTACAGCCCAAGGAATTAAACGTGAAAAAAAAGCAATCGGTTATGCGATTACTACATTAAAACCCGAAGAAGTTGAGGACAGACCAGAGGCAGATGTTGCCCGTGTACTTAATGGAAAAGTTGCAGGTGTTAATGTAGTTGGAGTGGGAGGAGTTGCTGGTAGTGGTACCAACATTATTATAAGAGGGCAATCTTCAATAACACAGAGTAACCAAGCCTTGTTTGTTGTAAATGGTGTGCCATTTAATACAGCTACAAATAGTCAAGATACAGATGGTGCTTTTACTGATGGGACAGCCAATACGTCTAGCCGTTCATTAGATATTGATCCCAATAATATAGCAAATGTTAGTGTGTTAAAAGGATTGGCAGCTACAGTTTTATATGGAGAACAAGGTCGAAATGGAGTAGTGTTAATTACTACAAAAGATGCCGCAGGGGGAAGTACTGGGAAAAAGATGGAAATAACGCTTTCGCAATCAATATTTGCTAGTGAAATTTCTGGATTACCAGATTATCAGAATACCTACGGACAAGGAGGTGGTGGTGAAGCTAATGTAGGTTTTGTTGGGAACTGGGGAGCTCGTTTCGATGAAAATTTAACCGTGAGAAACCATTTAAGACAACCTCAATTTGCAAGTATATTTCCAGAATTACAAGTAGATGTACCTTACCAAGCCTTTGAAGATAATATTAAAGACTTTTTCAGAACAGGAATTGCTACAACAACATCCTTAAGTGCTCGAAAATCATCCGAAAATAGTAGTTTTAGTACAAGCTTTTCTCACACAGACGAGGATGGCTTTGTTCCAGCCAACAACCTTACAAGAACTAACTTTAGTGTTGGTGGGAGTATGAATTTAACAAACAAATTTAAAATTACAGGAGCTTTCAATTTTGCAAGAACCAATTTTAAAACTCCACCAATTTCAGCTAATAATGGTAACGATGCTGTATCTATTTTTCAACGAACATTATTTTTACCTCGAAACCTTGATATAAATGGTTTACCTTTCCAAAACCCTGAAGATGGTTCTAATATCTACTATAGAACAGATCAAGAGAATCCGCTTTGGTTAGTACAAAATTCAGGATTTATACAGAGATCTGATCGTTTTTTTAATTCATTATCAAGCACCTATAGTTTTACTGAAAAAATCGGATTAACTTATAGAGTTGGTTTTGATACCTACACAGAAAGACAAGACTACTTTTTTAACAGAGGGGGCGTTTCTAGTCAACAATCTAGAGAGGGATACTTAAGAACAACTTCGGGGACAAATACAACATGGGATCATAGTTTTATTTTTAATGCCTCTGATATAAGTTTAACAGAAGATTTTCACTTAACAGCAATTGCAGGTTTAAATACACGATCTGAAACTTATGAGCAATTCGGAACCGTAAGTTCAAACCAAATATCATTTGGATTTTTGAATCACTCAAATTTTGAAACACAAAGTAGTAATGATCCACTAAGAGCTAATGGTACAGTTGATTTCAGCCAAAGAGAAAATATAATTGGACTTTATGGACAAGCAGAGTTTGATTACGGAAGTTATTTGTTTTTAACTCTTGCAGGTAGAAATGATTGGGGATCAACAGTAGAACCAGATAATCAGTCTTTATTTTACCCTAGTGTATCTTTATCAGCTATACCTACATCTTTTATTCCAGGTCTTCGATCTGAAGCACTTAACTTTATGAAATTTAGATTTGGTTTTGGAACATCAGCAGGTTTTCCAGATCCTTATTTAACACGTCCAACATTAGTGCAAACGCCAAATGCCTTTGGTACTAATGTGACAAACTCTATTTCAAACAGAATACCTAATCCAGATCTAAAACCAGAAAGACACGAAGAAATCGAAGTAGGTTTGGAAACTACTTTGTGGAAAAACAGAGTTAACCTTGATGTTAGTTTATACCGAAGAAATTCAACAGATCAAATTGTAGACAGACCAACTGATGCTTCAACAGGAGGAACTATTATTGCCACAAACATTGGTGAAATTGTTAATGATGGTATTGAAGTAGGATTAAACTTTTCTCCTTTTAAAGGGAAAAAAGGAGTGCAGTGGAATATGAAAAATATATTTACAGCCTATGAAACAACTACAAAAGAGTTAGCAGATGGTTTAGATGAAATCTTAATTGATGGTTTTGCAGGTTTAGGTAATGTGGCTCGTGTAGATGCTCCATTAGGTGCAATTATTGGTTCTTATGCTATTAGAGATGATGAAGGAAATTATATTGTAGATTCTGCTGATGGAACATTAATTAGTAGTGCAGATCTTGGTTTAAGAGCCAGAATAATAGGTGATCCAAATCCCGATTGGAAATTATCTACCATAAATTCGGTATCCTACAAAGGTTTTACTTTATCTGCTCAGTTAGAATATACCCATGGAGGGGATATCTTTTCAAATACCATCGGTAATTTATTACGGAGAGGGGTAACAAAAGATACGGAAGATAGAGAGCGTACATTTATAATCCCTGGTGTTTCAGGAAGTATTGTAAATGGAGCACCAGAAGTAGCTAGAGATGCTAGTGGTAATAAAGTGAGAAACATATTTCAGTTAGGTTCAAACGAAGTGTATTTCTTAAATTTTGCAGATACTAATGATCAATTAATTTTTGATGCTTCTGTATTGCGTTTACGAGAAGTTTCACTTGGATATACAGTTCCTAAAAAGTTTCTTGAAGGTACACCGTTTGGATCAATGTCCTTTACTGTAGTTGGCCAAAATCTATTCTTTTGGGCACCAAACGTACCTAAGTATACTAATTTTGATCCAGAAACAATCAGTACAGGTGTAGGTAATGGGCGTGGTTTAGACTTTCAAACATCACCAAACGCTAGAAAATTCGGGTTTAATTTTAAAACAACATTTTAATGAAAAACATATATAAATATAAGGGAAGTGTTTTAATAGGCCTGCTAACAAGTGCTTTAATGTTAGTAACTAGCTGTGAAACATTCGATAGAGATGAGAACTTGCAGATTGATCAAAGTGCATTAGATCCAAGTAGGGCAAATATTGATTTAATACTTAATGGTATACAAAATGAATTTGTTAAAGGCTTAAGTGAAAATACTGCTGTGGCTACTGGAGTACATGTAAGAGCAGCGGAATTTGTGCGTATGCAACACCTATTTGGTACTTATACAGGTCCATTTTCGCTAACAGCAGCCAATATAAATGCACTATGGACAGATTTTTATACAGAAACGCTTACTGATATTAGAGCAGTGATTGCCGCCGGAAATGCTTCGGGACAAAGAGGTCATGTAGGTATTGCTAAGTTAATAGAGGCATATACATTTGTTGTTTTAGTAGATACTTTTGGTGAAGTTCCTTTTACCGAGGCTTTGCAAGGTAGTCAAGGGGTGTTTAATCCTAAACCAGATGATGGTGATGTTATTTATGATGCTATGTTCGATTTAATAGAGGAGGCAAAAGCAGATATTTTAGCAGCAAAAGATGCAGACAATCTTCCTGAAGATTTAATATACGGAGGAGATGCCGATAAATGGATAAAAATGGCCAATACATTAACCTTAAAAATGTTGGTGCAAACTAGGTTAGTAGATACCGATGCTAAAGCAAAAATTGAAGCTATTTTAAAAGAACCTTTGATTGATTCTAAAGCAGATGATTTTGAATTTAAATATTTAACGGTTAATAGTCCAGTAGATAGCAGACACCCGTCTTATATTTTTAATTATGGAACAGGTGGAGCAAACGATTATATGAATAGTTTTTATGTAAATTTATTACTTGATGATAAGGGTTTTGCTGATCCTCGATTACGATATTATTTTTACAGGCAAATAGAAGCTAATCCTGAAGGTGATGATTTACCTTGTGCCGATTCGTCTTTACGTCAAAATTTCTGTTCATTAGGAAGTTTTTATTGGACAAGAGATCACGGAGATAACGAAGGTGTACCGCCAGATGCATTACGAAGAACTACTTACGGTTTATACCCTGTAGGAGGAGCTTTTGATGGAGATGACTTTACAACGGTTGCTAATAATAGTGGAGCCGAAGGAGCTGGAATTTTTCCAATAATGCTTTCTTCTTATGTTAAGTTTTTAAGAGCCGAAGCCGCTTTAATGTTAGATACTTCCGATGATCCTAAAATGATGTTAATGGAAGCTATAAAAGCATCAATGGATAAGGTAATAAACTTTAATACATCAGAAGTGGATGCCGCATTTGCTGCAAGCCAGATGGATATTGATAATTATATATCATTTGTAATGACAAAATATGACAATGCAGCCGATCAAACTGCCAGATTAGATGTTATTATGGAGGAATATTATATAGCATTGTGGGGTAACGGATACGAGGCATGGAATAATTATAGAAGAACAAGCATGCCAAGCGCTTTACTTACAGATGCAGCATCAATATTGCCATCACCAGGTGATTTTCCTAGATCATTTATTTATCCAGCAGCTGCTCTTAATTTAAATACATCCTTAGAAGAAAAAGGTGTTATTGAAAGAGTGTTCTGGGATAGAAATGAAAATCCAATAAACTAAACGAAGCAAATGATGAAAGTATTAGATTTAAAAAAAATAGCAGTATTGATCACAAGTGCATTTTTACTTGTAGCTTGTGATGAAGGAGACAAAGATAATTTTGATGATTTTGGCGAGTCTGGAATCATTAATAATATCGAAATAGTCGAAGGAACACAAACTTTTATTGATGTTGTTGGTATAGGTAATGGCGAGTCAACTACCTTACAATTTACGGCAAATACCTTTTTTGGTTCCCCAGTTGAAAATGATGTAATAGCTATTTACAGAAAAGCTGCGGTATTAGACAAAGATGGTGAAATTGTTGAACCAGCAGCAGTATATAGCGCTACCATATTAGAAAATGTAAGTTTGCCAGATACATTTACTATTACTACAGATGATATTGTAAATACATTTAGCGAATTAACAATGTTGACTGATATAAAATTTAGAGATGAGTTAAGCCTTGCTGTAAGCTCAACACGATCTGATGGTTTGGTATTTGATATATTTAACCCAGATGGTTCATTAAATATAAAAGCAGATATTATTAACGATAATGATTTTAATACCTTTATATCTTTTCCTGTTTCATGTCCTTCAGGTTTAGCGGGAGATTATGTAGCTACTATTACAGAATCTAGTGACCCATTAGGAGATTTTGTTGCAACAAAAGATGTAACTATTTCTGAAGTATCGTCAGGTAGATTTAATATAAGTGATGTTACAGGTGAGGTACTTGGAGTAGAAATTGTTATGCAGTTTACAGATCAGTGCGAAATAATTACAGTAGTAGAACCTTCAATAAGTTTCCCCGCTCAAGTAATTTTTACAGATAGAGGATCTTCATTAGATAGTGATACAGGTGTGCTTACGTTTAATTTAGCATTCAAATCAGGATCTTGCTGTAGAGTAGGAACAACATTTACGTTAGTATTAACTCCAAAGTAAAATTTGATTTATAAAAATATAGTTTAGTTAAGTTAAAAGGGTAACAATTAGTTTGTTATCCTTTTTTTTGATGTGATTTCTTGTTTCTTTCTTACAATTAAATCAACAGCTAGTTTAACTGTAAGAATCAACTTTCTTTTGTTTATGAATTCTATGGAAATCAATAAATAATGAAGTTAATCTCTAATAAAATGATAAATTATTTTTGTATTCATTAAAAATGTGTTTTGTAGGAAATAAAGTCTTTTAATTTGCTGTAAATATGTTGATTGTAATTTACTTTTAATATGATAGTTTTAAATAAATATATAACCAACTTAAATTAATTATGAAAGACAATTTAAAAAAAGTAATGTTTTTGGTAGTAGGTTTTTTTCTTTTTACAACCTTTACCAATTGTGAAAAAGAGACACTTTTATTACCTGAAAATAAAAAAGAGATTAATTCTGCACCAGCAGATTTACAAGTGTTAACTGATTTAAATAGTATTCCCGAATTAAATGACTATGTGTCTGGGATTGTAGATCAAGAGTCCACAATAGTGTTTAGAAAGAGTAGTATCACTAAAGCTCAAAAAACACTATCTAGTATTGATGTAATCAACACTACAAATGTAGCCTGGGTTGATAATGGCGAAAATTTACGGTATAGTTTTTTAGTAAAAGATACAGAAAAAGCAACTTTGTTGTTAGTTGTTGATAAAGATAAGCAAGACGATCATTTAAGTTCATTTTATGCTAAATTAAATAAGAAAGAAGGTGAGTATGCTTCTTACGAGTATTATGCAGAAAAACCTAGTAAATCCATAATTAATGCTACAAGTAAGAGAACTAATGTTGAGTATGATTGTGTAGCACCAACTACTCCTGGATCTGGAGGAGGAGGCTCTGGAGGTAAAGATGCACCATTCCAACACCTAATAAGCCTAGAGATCCTAATCCAGGTTTAGGTGGTCCTACTAGACCAATTACGTTTCCGACTTCACCACCACCATTGCCTGTCACAAAACCTTGCACATGTGGAGGTGGACAGGATGATGATAGACAGAATAGAACGATTATAGAGGCGGAGTTATTGGAAATAGGAGTAACTACAAATAATAATCATGGTTGCCCTGAAGGATATTTGCCAGTGCCTATACCTGGCACAGAGGAACCAGGAGATTCATTTTGTCCAAGTAATGGTAGTTGTGATAATGCATTTGAAGAATTTGTACAAGAATTATTAAATAATCCACCACCAGCAGGAGCTAATAAATTTGTTTATGTTAACTATGAAAAAATGGTTGCAGAAGCACTTGAATTTAGTGGTGATGACGATGCAATTTTAATTGCAGAACAGTTTAAATTTGCAGCAGCTAGAGAATCTTTTTTAAATTCAGTAGAGCATCACGGTATTACGACAAGTGGTAAAACTATTTTACAGATTGGAAAGCCAGTTGATTTAGAGCTGAATAAGCTTACGGAAAGACAGCAACTTGTTGTAGCTAAACAAGCTGCTCAGGTTACAGTTTTATCAGAAAGTACACCTAACAGTTCATCAAATTTTTGGCCACAAAATAGAGAAGAATGGAGTGCTTACTTAACAGTAATGGCACCACTTTTATTTGAAGTAGGTATTGCTTTTGTTCCGGGTTCAGGAGTAATAGATTTATTTAGAAGCATTGAGAGTGGAGATAATGTAGGTGTTGCAGTAGCAGTAGGAGGTTTAGTAGTTGATGCAGCTGGAGGTAACACTATTAGAGGGGCTATAAAGGGAGCGCGTATTTATCGTAAGGCAGCTATTATAACAAGTAAATTAGGTAGAGCTACCTTAAAACCAGCAGCAAAAGCAGCAAGCAGAGGTTTTAAAATAACTACAAGTGGGCTCAGACTAGTAGTTAAAAAGGGAAATAAAACAATTGCAACTGGTAAAGAAGTTGTAAAAAGATTTTTAAGGATAAGTGAAAAACTTGAAAATTTACCTAATGCACGTAGGTTAATAGATGATGGAACCGAGCCAAATTTATTAAAACGTATTGATGAATTATCAACAACTCGTTTAAATGAATTAGATGATTTGTATAAACCTAATAATTTTAAGTTACCTTCTAATAGACCAAGTAGGAATGGACAAAGATTGAATGGTGATTTTACTGTGGAAAGACTTCCTGGAGGTAAATTAACAAGAGTAAGATACAATAAAAATGGATTTCTTAATTTTTTAGAGCATGCAACTAATCCTAATCATATATTTAAAGTTGATGATTTAAAAGGAACTAGCATAGATTTCTCAAGGGCGAATTCATGGGTAATTAGTAAATTTGGAAGAACTAAATTAAGGAGAGTTCCGGGTAGCACAGCCATAGATGTAAAAAATAGCAAAGGTGTTTGGGTTAGACATACATGGCATCATCATGAAGATGGGAAATCTATGATACTTATTCCAAGTATCATACATAATGCGAATCAAGGTGGATTTAGTCACACAGGAGGAAAAGCTATAATAAATAGAGGTTTGAAATGTTTGTTTAATGGCCCAAGATTATAGATTGAATAAAAGACAAAATGAAAAAGGGACTTGAATTATTAAAAGTAAGGAAAAAGAATTATACAATTGATTTTAATGCTTTGGAAAAAAAGTACAATATCAAAATTCCTTATCTGTATAAAATTTTTTTAGAAAACTTTTCTGTTGGAGAAAATAGTATTTTATGTCAAATGTTTTATCATCCAGAATTTAAAGATGAAAGATACATTAGTTATTTTACTTTTTCGAAGAAACCTGAAATTGATTTTTCAGGGTTTAATTCATTAGAAAATTCAATAATGTATTCAAAAGAAATTGAAGATACAGATGACATAAAATATTTAACAATTGGTTATTGTTCTGTTGGTGGTATCATGATGGATCTAAATGATGAAACACAAGGGCAAATTTATTATTATGAACCAGATGCACACAATAATGCTTATCAGAAAATAGCTGATAATATTTTTGATTTTGTTAGAAATTTGAAAGAGGTTTTTGAATCCGAGGAATATTTGGATGGAATAAAGTATTCCCAACTTTACAAAAAATGGGGTGAAGATTTTTGGAGAGTCCGAGAATAGGTTTAAAGTACACCAATATTGATTAAGTAGTAAAAAAGCTGTAAAGGATGCCCTTTGCAGCTTTTTTACTTAAATAAGTAGTGGACATGGCTATGGTTTAGCTTTGTTTAAAGTTATAGAAAAATATGCCGATGTATTTAGCTTTACATTTTATCAAATGGGGATTGAAAGTTTGGAATAACTAAAAGAAAACACCAGTTTACAAAAAAGAATAGCCTATAATAACGGAAAAAGCTCTAAAAGAAGTGTCTGTTACCGCAGTTTTATTTAAAAGATTTCTTTCGCTTTGTTGGCGTATTTCTATGCTGTATTTGTCATTAAATTTATAACCAAAGCCTAATGCAAAATTAGTCCCAGATATAAGATCATCTCTGATATCTAAGTTGTTTTCAATGCTAAATTGGTAATTCGATTTTAAAGTTAGATCAATGATAAACGAAAAATTGACAAACAATTTTGATTGTTCATTTATAAATAAATAATGCCTTAAGCTTAATGGTATTTCGATTGATTGGTAATCAATACGGTTAGTGATGTTTAAATTTGAGTTTTCTAATAAACGGTTTCTTGTAGCAGAAAATTCTTGATAAGTAGGCTCTACAGAAACACCCCATTTGTTTTTATTAAATGGTAAAATATATTCTATTTCAATACCTAATCCAAAGCTAGATTTATTACCAAAGTCCACATTTCTATTTTCAAAAGAAGCATTTTTAATAGAAAATGAACTCAGATTGTATCTAGGTCTTAGGTTGATATTAATAAGATCTTTGCGTTGTTTTTTTGTGGAATTAACATAAGTAGTTGGATTACTACATGTGTTATAATTATCGAATAGAGAAATTAATTTACTATTAGTGTATAATAGATTTTTAATCGTTTTTAGAGTTATAGAGCTGCAAGTTAAACTATTCAAAAGCTGCTGTTTGTATTGAAGGTTATCGGCAACTTTATTATCTTTTGTTAGGTATTTTTTTGAAACTAATGCTTCTATTTCATTGGAAGATTGTTTTTTTATAAAAAATCTTTTAACATTTGTATCTTCATAAACATATAGTGAAGCCTCACCTTCAACCAAAGTCTTTAAAAAAACCACTTTTTTAACAAAAATTGGAGTTCTTTTTGCACTTAAGTTGCTGATATTATCGCTAGACATATCAATTTTAATAGGGCTACGGAGGTATTTTAAGGAACTATTAATGCCAAATTCTTTAACATTACTTAAAGTATTGGTTTGAATAGCTCCATCCTCGGTTAATTTAAATAAGAATTTATTGGGATTGTTTTTCCACTCAATATTCTTTATAAAGCAATCTACCTTATGGTTTGAATTATCAATATAATATCCTTTTTCAAATAGAATTTGTGCAAAGCAGTTCGAGCTTAAAATAGTAGTAAGTAGTACTAATAATTTTTGTTTCATTATGTTTTGTTGCCTATTTAGTTGGTATTGTGAAGATATATAAAATAGTGAGATAGAAAAACCAATTAGAACAAAAAAGAAGTCCCTGTATAGAGACTTCTTTTTTTAGTGAGTTGCTAATAATTTTGTTTTTTACCAGATCCTAACTCGATCTTCGGGTTTTAAATACATAGCGTCATTTTTGGTAATATCAAATGCCTTATAAAAAGCATCTACATTTTTTAAAGGTTGTGTTGCACGAATAATTCCTGGCGAGTGTGGGTCGGTTTTTATTTGAGTACGTAAAGCCTCATCCCTAGTTAAGGTACGCCATACGGTAGTCCAACTAATAAAAAAGCGTTGTTCGGGTGTAAAACCATCAATTTTACCTGGTCTGCCGTGTTCTTTAAAAAATAGTTGTAAACCATCATAGGCGCCGAGTACACCACCTAAGTCTCCAATATTTTCACCTAAGGTAAACTTTCCATTAACAGGTAGGCTATCTAAAACTTCAATAGCACTGTACTGTTCTGCTAATTTATTTCCACGTTTATTAAATTGCTCTAAATCTTGATCGCTCCACCAGTTTTTTAGGTTGCCATCGGCATCAAAACGCGCACCGCTATCATCAAAAGCATGTGATATTTCGTGTCCAATTACAGCACCAATTCCTCCGTAATTAACAGCTTCATCAGCTAAATAATCGTAAAAAGGAGGTTGTAAAATGGCAGCAGGAAAAACAATTTCATTATGCAACGGGTGGAAATAGGCATTTACAACTTGCGGAGCCATACCCCATTTACTTTTATCTACAGGCTTTCCGATTTCGGCAATATTTTTTTTCTTTTTCCATTCTCTAATAGCAATACGATTGCTAAAGTATCCATCCTTTTGGGTTAAATTAAGTTTAGAATAATCTTCCCATTTATCTGGGTAAGCAATTTTAACAGTAAGTTTATTAAGTTTATGAATGGCATTTATTTTAGTACTGTCGCTCATCCATTCTAGTTTTTCAATTCTATTTTTAAAAGCTTCAATGACATTTGAAATCATTTTTTCGGCCTTAATTTTAGCTTCAGGCGGAAATTTTTTATCCACATATAGTTTTCCTAAGGCTTCACCCAACGATCCGTTAATGGTAGCTAAAGCGCGCTCCTCTACATCGCGTTGTTTTTTAGTGCCTCTTAAATAATTACTGTAAAACAACCAATTCGCTTTTTCAATTTCTTTAGAAAGTAAACCGGTACTGCTATTAAAAGTATCCCATTTGACTAAGGTTTTAATATCTTCAATAGGGGTATTGGCTAGTATTTCGTTTAATTTTTTTAAGTATTTAGGTTGTGTAACCGTTAGGGTGTCTGTAGTTTTTGGAACGCCATTTTCTGCAAGAAATTTTTCAATATTAATGGCAGGTATTAACTCTTGAATCTGGCTAACAGGCATTGGGTTATTTAGCTTTCGCGTATCTCGGCGCTCTACCTTAGTAAGTCTTGGTTCGGCTAATAGCGTTTCTAAATCAAGTATTTTTTTAGCGGCTTTTTCAGCATCTTGTTTGCTATCGCCTAATTTTTGGAGCATACTAGCTATATGCTCTCGATATTTTAGACGAATTTCTTTAGATTTTTCGTCTTGCTCCGTGTAATAATCACGATCTGGAAGCCCTAATCCATTGGGGCCAATATACGCAGTATTAGTGGAGCTGTCATTTAAATCGGCAAAAGCAGAAACATCCATAAAAGGCGTGGTAATTACAGCACTTTTACTTATTAATGTTTGTAATTCGGTTATTGAAGTTACTTTGGCAAGTTCATCTAAACTGGGTTGTAAAGGTGATAACCCAAGTTTATTACGCGAAATAGAATCCAATTCATTATAAAATAAAGACAAAGCCTTTGCTTGATCTGTACCAGCAGCGTATGTGTTATTTTTTTTAGCTTCGTTAATAATTTCTAATACATCTTTGTCTGTAGCTTTTCTTAAAATGCCAAAACCTCCCCAACGAGATCTGTCATCTGGGATTTTAGTGTTCTTTTCCCAATTTCCATTTACATACTTGTAAAAATCATCTTTAGGATTTACACTGGTATCCATATTATCAAGAATTAACCCATGGGCAGCAATTGGATAAGTATTGGGTTTGTCAAGAATATTTTTTTGCTGACTATATGCTGTAGAAATTAATGAGCAAGTAAAAATAAAAGCTGTTTTTTTTAAATTTTTTTTCATGTGTATATTATAAACGTTGGTATGTAAGTGTGTAGTCTTACAAAAATACTTAATTATTAATGTTTTTAAATGTATTTAACAAGTTGGTTTAGATGAGTTTTGCTTTTTTTATGAATTTTATTTTTTTGTACTTATTTTTTTGTTTTTTACTAATTATGAACATTGGAATTTAATGGATTATTAATTTTTTTTCTATTTTATTTCCTTGCGAATCTTTAATTATGGCAATGTAATGGCCTGGAGCTAGATTCAAATTAAAATTATTGATGCCCGAAAACAATTTTTTTTGATTTAGTAGTTTTCCATTCATATCAAAAAGAGACCAAGTATTTTGTGTATTTGTGCTTACAAAAAGGGGCGTATTATTTTTTAAAGGATTAGGGTAAATACTAAAAGGAATTTCGGGGGTTTTTGTAGTTATAATTTCAGATTCTATAATTGTTCCATCATTTAGACGTATTTGAAAAAAGAAATCGTCGTCATTGATCACCTCTTTATTTAATAAAAAATCTTCTACCAGATCTGTAGCAAAAGAAGTCCGCGATTCAATTAGAACAGGTTGATCGGTGTTTTTGAATAATGAGATATTTTGAATGTTGTATAGGCTGTTTAATTCAGCGCTAATTGTTCCAGTATCATTTGTCTGGTTTTTTAAAAAAAGTAAATTTTCGAAGTAGCATTTTTTCTCAAAATTATTGGTATCAAGGGTGTTTGTTCGAGTTAAACTTTTATTAGTGGACAAATAGGGAAGTACATATAGTAAATTGGAATGGCTTTGTTTGTTTAAAATGCTTAAAGTGTCTTTTGTTTTTGAAATTAATTTTGAGATTCCAGTTTTTTTATCAATTTCATAAACTTCGTAAAAATCGATAGCTTCATTTTTTGTCCACTTGAGTTCTAAATTTTCATCGCAGTTGAAACCTAAATTTAAGGGAATCTGTGGAGCTATTTCAAAAGGTTCTGTACTAAAAATAAGTTGAGGATCATTGTCTATTTTTATTCTTATTCGTGCATTTTTTGTAGTAATTTTCGGGGGAGTCCATTCGTAAAAAAAAGTATTTAGCGTAGTGTTTTCTGCTATGGTTATCCAGTCATTAACATTAAAATAATCAATTTCAATGTTACCTGTTGTTTCTTTTTCAAAGGAACTATTCCATCGTAAAAAGTGAGTGTTAGCATTTATAGGAGTTATGTGGGTATTAGCTGTGGGAGATACCCACTCAAATGTGTCTTTTAATTTATAGTCGTATACTAAAGCATAGTTTTGCGAGCTTGTGACTAATGAGTTTGCTCTTACTTGAATCGTATAAGTATTAGCAATATCGTGTTGTATTGTAATTTGTTCAACTGGGTTTAAATGGTCTTCAGCGTTAATTAATTCGTATTTTTCTGCATTTGCTGAGGGAATTAGTATTTTAGGTAAAATAGTTTGATCAGTATGAATAAGTTTAAGGTCTAGATCATTTTTTAATAGCATATTATCATTCGGGTTAGCCGCAACATCATTCCAAACTAACATTACTTTTAATTGGTCTGCATTTTCGGGAATATCGATATGAATAGTTGAAGTTTGGTTGCTTTCAATTTCATTTAAATAGTACTGATTTTTTTTCAGCATTTGCAAACTTCGCAAAGCGTTTACATTACCAAATCCAGCTTTGTGGTCAATACCAGGAGCTCCAATATCATCGGCACCATTTAACAATAGTGCTTTAATTAAATAGTTTGGAGGCATTGTTTTTTCTTTTGTAAAATAGTATTGTTGCAACTGCAAGGCGATACCCGAAACTAATGCCGCGGCATTAGAAGTCCCTACACTACTGTAAGCTACAATTTCTGGTTTTATGCGGCCGTCAAAAGTAGGACCTTTAGAAGATTGACTTAATATTTGATTTGTATTATTGGTGGCACCTACAATAATATTGTTTTTAGCAGTTTTAAAATTTCCAGTCAAATTTGATACACCATTATTTTCAGAGCCAGAGTTGCCAGATGAAAAAATATGAACTAATTCTGGGTTTTGGTAAATAGTAGTATCGTACTCGGCAGCAAGTAATCCATAAAAATTTTCAACTTTAGTGCCATATGAGTGATTTTGAAGATACACTTGTTGTTCTTTTAATATATCAACAGGGTCTGGCATCAGGTTTTTGAAATTTGTCGAAAAAATATGAGCTTTTGGAGTTACTCCCAAAGCATGTGGGCCACTTACTCCTTTACCTGCAATAATACTGGCCATAACAGTAGCGTGTAAATCTTCGGTAGTAGCAGTTAAATTGGAGCTGCTTACTTTGTTTCCAACATCAAGATCGTCAGAAAATGGTTTATTATCTTTTATACCCACATTAAAATCGGTGCCATCCAATTCGGGATATTTTTGTGAAACATTAATTATAGCATTTACAGCATGATTGTAATCGGTAATCAAGGTTTCTTGGGTTGGAGTAAAACTTTCGTCACTTACATAGGATACATAGGACAAAGGAAGTATTAACTCCTTAATTTTTTTTGGAGTTGTATTTATTTGAATATAATTATCAAATAGAGTGCTAAATTTTATTTTGTGCCTATTTAATAAAGGAGTAATTTTTTTAGTATCACTTAATTTAATAGTGTAAATGTTTTTTTTTGAATTTTTAATTGATTTTGCTCCTTTGTTAAAACGATTTAATTTCCAAAGGGTATTGGCAAGGTCAAATTTTAAATAGCTAAGCTGTTCTAAGTCATTATATGTAGCATAAACTATACAATGTTTGCTGTCTAAAGTGCGAACAATATGGATATTACTTTTTTTAAGTTCATTTAAATTATGAGCACTAAAAATTTCAATTAAATAGTGATTCAATTCGGCTTTTGAAGCTGTACTAATAGGAGTAGTTTTTTTGAGTACATTTTGATCAATATATTGTTCCCAATGTATTGTTTGAGAAAAACTATATAAGCTTCCAAAAAAGAATAAAATGAGACAACTTTTAAGCATATAGTCTTTTTTTGTGTTGATAAAATTAAGGTATTAAGTTTAATTTCTCTTAAAAATGATAAATTTTGAGTCAATTTAAACTTTTAATAGTATTTTTTAGTCAAAATTAATTATTAAATAGCTTTTTAAAATTCATTAAAATTTTATTTTTTTTAAATTTTATCATAAAATTATCATAAAAAAAATATGATTGATAAAAAATAATAGGATTTAAAAAATTTATGGTTTGAAATATTACCAAAGTGTTAATCTATTGTAATTTAGCACCACTAGCGCTAGACACACAATGTTTACTAATTAATTATTTGTTTATTATGTTTATTTTAAATCAAAGAAAAGCATTTTCATGCTTACTAATATCAAGCTTATTTTTAGTACTTTTTACATCATGCGAAAAAGAAAATACAGATACAACTAATGATGAAATTGAATCTGCTATTAGTACCGCTGATTTGTTGAAATTAAAAAATTTAGGTTTTGAAGCTAATACTGCTGAACTAACAAATTTCGTATTACCTGACGGTACTACAGAATCAAGATATTTAGTTGAGGGAGATATTGCTTTACCAGAATCCTATTTAAAATCTTTTGATGTGCAGGAGGAAATTACAGGGGAACAATACAGTACCTTTAATTTAGTAACTGCCATTAGAACGATCAACGTAATTGGAATTAGCGAAGGAAGGTTTGCTTTACCACGTAATAGCGTTGAAGGTTTACGAAGAGCTATTGATAACTACAATAGATTAGGTTTAGACATCCGTTTTACTTTAGATTTTGGATTTAATGGATACCAAAATTTTGATATGGTAGTATACTATAATCCAGATGAAAGAGATTCAAGAGGTAGATTGATTAGCGGGGGTGTAGCTGGTTTTCCTAGTAGAGCTGGACGTCCAAATCAGTTGATCCGTATATATGGTATTGGAACAAGTAGTGCCGATACAAATGAGCATGTAATTACTCATGAAATGGGACACTCTGTAGGTTTACGACACACCGATTGGTTTAGTAGATCAAGTTGTGCTAACGGTCAATCTGAAGGTACAGCTGGGGTAGGAGCAGAATTTATACCAGGTACAGCCAGAAGAGAAGATCCAGGATCAATTATGAATGCTTGTTTTGGAGCAGGAGTAACTGGTGAGTTCAATAGAAACGATATTACAGCACTTAATTTTTTATATTAATGCGATATAATATTGCCATTGTAAACTAATGGTTAAAAATACTTTTTTTAGTTTTTCCTAGTTTATACACTTTTACTTAATGACAGCATGGTTTTTTGGCCATGCTGTCTTTTTTTGTTTCTTTATTATCAATTTAAAAAAGCGATGGTGCTATCTTTTCAACTACAGCAATAGTTTCATCTAAATCCTTGTAAGTAAGTGCATCGGTAATAAACCAGGTTTCAAATGAGCTTGGTGCAATGTAAATACCGTTTTCAAGCATACCATGAAAAAACTTTTTAAACGTGTCATTATTTCCTTTGGCGGCCGATGTGAAATCAATAACAGGTTGAGCATCAAAATGTACAGAAATCATGGAACCTAATCGGTTAATGGTATGTGTAATATGGTGTTTGTTTAAGGCTTGAGCAATGCCTTTGTGCAAATAGGCTGTTTTTTCAGCCAAGCGATTAAAAACTTCTTTATCCTCATTTAATTCGGAAAGCATCGCATAACCGGCTGCCATGGCTAATGGATTTCCACTTAAAGTTCCAGCTTGGTACACTGGTCCAAGTGGGGCTAAATGATTCATAATTTCATTTCGAGCAGCAAAAGCACCTACAGGTAATCCGCCACCAATTACTTTTCCAAAAGTAACAATGTCCGCATTTACATTGGTTAATTCTTGTGCACCGCCAGCAGCTAAACGAAAGCCCGTCATTACTTCGTCAAAAATAAGTAAAATGTTATGCTTGTCACAAAGGCTACGTAAGCCCTCTAAAAAACCTTTAACTGGTGGAATACAACCCATATTCCCGGCAACGGGTTCTATAATAATAGAAGCAATTTCGTTTTTATTAGCATTAACTAAGGTTTCTACATTAGCTAAATTGTTGTATTTAGCAAGTAAGGTGTCTTTTGCAGTTCCAGCTGTAACGCCAGGGCTGTTTGGTGACCCAAAAGTAACGGCACCACTACCAGCTTGTATTAAAAAGGAATCACTATGACCATGATAGCAGCCTGCAAATTTGATAATTTTATCTTTTCCAGTAAAGCCACGAGCCAAACGCACAGCACTCATACAAGCTTCGGTTCCCGAATTTACAAAACGAATTTTATCAATATTAGGTACCATGCTTATGGCAAGTTCGGCAATTTTAGTTTCAATTTCGGTAGGCATTCCAAAACTGGTCCCTAATTTTGCTTTTGTTACCACAGCATCTACTACAGGTGGATGCGCATGACCTAAAAGCATAGGTCCCCATGAGTTAATGTAATCTATTAATCGGTTGCCATCTTCGTCATATAAATAAGCACCTTTGGCTTTTTTTACAAAAATGGGGTCGCCTCCAACGGCTTTAAATGCGCGTACTGGCGAGTTTACACCTCCTGGTATTACTTTTTTTGCTTCGTTAAATAAAGCACTACTGCGTTGATATAACATATTAAAAATCCTTTGGTAGGGGTTTTACATACAGGGTTTGCCCTTCGTGAATGGTATTGTTTTCAATACCATTAAATTCTTTTAATTCAGCTACCGAAATTTTATGTTTTCGGGCTATACTATATAAAGTATCTCCTTTTTTAACCGTGTATTGATCCGATTTTCCAATTACTTTTTTTGCATCTTTTTTAGATTTCCCTAAAACTTTAGCATCGTAATTGTATAATTTATATTTTTCAATTAGGTTAATTAGTTTAGCTGGGTATTTTGGATCGGTGGCATAACCTGCTTTTCGAAGTCCTTTAGCCCATCCTTTATAATCATCGTTGGCTAATTTGAATAAACCTAAATAGCGTTTACGACCTGTTAAAAACAAGGAGTGATCTTGAAATGAAAAATTAGCATTACTGTATTTTCTAAAACATTCCTGTGCACGATCATCATCATGGTATACTTTAGCACCTTTCCAATCATGGCATTTAATTCCAAAATGATTATTTGCCCTGCGGGTCAAGTCGCCTGTACCAGCGCCAGATTCTAAAATACCTTGGGCTAAGGTAATACTAGCGGGTATTTTGTATTGGCGCATTTGCTCCATAGCAATTTCAGAATAGGTAGTAATATAATTAGCTACTTTATTAGTATAAGTGCCAACTTGGGGTGCCGATTTTGGGGTACTTGTTGGTTTTTTTGTAACAGTTTTGGGCGTGCTAGGTGTTTTTTTAGGAGTAGTTTTATAGGTGTTTGTTTTCTTTTTTGGAGTGTAAACTATTTTTTTACTTTTACATGAAAACAATAAAAATAGACTTGCAATAAGTGTGATGCATACTTTAAATTTCATAACTGGTAGTAATGAGCGTTTGCCCCTTTTTTTTCAACTTTGTGTTTATACCAGCAATGCCTTGAAGACCGCCAGTATGAATGGCTAAAATACGTGTTTTTTTTCTAAATTTTCCTTGCTTTAAGCATTCAAAAATGCCATATAAAAGTTTTCCAGTATAAATGGGGTCCAATAAAATTTTTTGGGTTTTATAAAAATCATTTATAAATGATACTAATTTAGTATCGGTTTTGGCATAGCCCCCTAAATGGTAATCTCGATTTAGTTCCCAATTGCCTTGTGTTGTTTTTTTTGAAATTTCAAGATGTAAGTAATTTTCTTTAAGCGCAGGAAAACCAATTACTTGTTGTTGGGCTTGAGCGCTGCGTATTAATCCAGTAATGGTGCCTCCAGTACCTACCGAGCAACAAATAACATCAAAAGTGCGATCATCTGGAGTTAAAATTTCGGTACAACCTTTAATCGCTAATTCATTAGTGCCCCCTTCAGGTATTAAATAAAAATCGCCAAAGGTATGTTGTAATTGAGTTATAAAGGGCTCTTGCTCCTTCAATTTGTAATCTGCTCTGCTTATAAAATGAAGTTGCATACCTTGTTTAACGGCAAAAGCCAAGGTGCTATTTTGTGCAAGCGTTTTGTTAAGGTCAAGCGCTAGCTCTTCGCCTCGAATAATACCAATAGTTTTAAAGCCATAGGTGTTTCCTGCCGAAGCAGTAGCGGCAATATGATTACTAAAAGCGCCTCCAAAAGTAACTAGTGTTTGCTTGTTTTGTTTTTTGGCTTCGGAAATGTTGTATTTTAATTTTCGAAATTTATTCCCCGAAATAAATGGGTGAAGTAGATCTTCTCTTTTAATATAAAGTTCAACTTGATGTTCCTGTAATAAAGGATGTATTATTTTTTCATTTTTTACAGTAATAGGCATAGGATACGTTTAAAGGTAACGTAAAAAATTCCATCGCGATCGGTGACTACTCAAATAAAATAAATTGGATTCTTGATCGTAAGCTTCGCGCTCAAAGGATATATTGCGATAAGCTTTATATCGATCTTTATAAATAGCCCATTTAATTAAAAACTCGGTGCCGTACCAAATGTAAAAAGGAAGAATCAGTAATTCGAGTTGCTGTACTAAATGAATTTCTTCGTGATTCATTAAAATAGTGTCTTGCTTTAGGGCTTCATCTTTTAAAATAATAAAAGGCCACAGCGTCATTCCACCAAAATGTTTTCCTAAAAGTATTTTACTAACAAGCACTCGCATACGACCGCAAGATAGTATTTTTGTATAAAAATTGAAATGAACTTTATCAATGTCGGAATATAAAAAAGCACTTAAACCCGAAGAAGGGGACTTTTATTTAACCCCTGAAGGTTACCGTTGTTTTACAGAGCAATACCACCTTAGGCGTGGCTATTGCTGTAAAAGCGGCTGTAAGCATTGCCCGTATGGGTTTGATAAAAACCGAGAATAGTTATTAAAATTTTGTTGTAATTGTTGTTAATAAGTTACTGCCTAAAGTTGGTCTAGCTATATGATTTAAGGAATAATTAAGGCTTAATTATAAGGATCGGTATAATTTTTGATAATTATAAAAAAAATAGTATTATGAAAGCAAGATTTTTATTAGGAGTTATTTGTTGTTTGTTTTTGTCGGCTTGCTCCACAGTTAGTGTTACTACAGATTATGATACCAAAGTGTCATTTACCAATTATAAAACATTCGCTTTTTTTAAACCAGGTATTGATGATGTTGAAATTAGCGATTTAGATAAGCGTCGTATTTTAAGGTCTATTGATACTGTAATGCGCTCGCAAGGCTTAACAAAGTCGGAAACTCCTGATTTATTAGTAAACATTAGTACCGAAGCAGAAAAAAACACGTATTTATATCCTAATAATTTTGGTTTCGGTTTTGGTTGGAGTCCTTTTTGGTGGGGAAATAATTTTGCCAACACATATGATGTTATTGAAGGCACATTATTTATTGACCTAATCGATGCAAATAAAAAAGAACTTATATGGCAAGGTGTAGGGCGTGCTCCTCTAGGGCAACAAACTCCCGAAGATAAAGAAGAACGTATTTATAAAATAGTATCTTCTATTTTGGCAAAATATCCACCAGCTTTAAAGTAATCATCGTATATATCATTTTATAAGCAATAGACATTAAGGTATTTTATGTAGCTTTATATATTATTGTGTATGTATGAAACAAATTTTTTTAGGAATTTTAATAGGCGCTATAGCCGTTTTAGGTTTTTATTGGTTTTTTAACAAAACTGAGCGTACCGAAATTACAGGAAGTCAATTAATTGAACAACAATTAAAAAACGTTAGTAAGCTTGTGGTTACCGAAGGTTACTTTTCGGACATTATTACCTATAAAGATGCCAAAAAATATTATTTAGATTGGCTAACTGCCGAAAAAAAAGCGGTGGTATTAGTAAATGCAAAGGCTACTATATCCTATGATTTAAAAAAGATTGAATTTTCAATAAATGAAGAAAATCAAATTATAAGAATCACAAAAATTCCTGAGCCCGAAATTCAACTTTCTCCCAAGTTGACTTACTATGATTTACAACAAGATTTTTTGAATCCTTTTAAGCCCGAAGATTATAATAAAATTAGCGAATTGGTAGATAAACGCTTACTTACCCAAATAGAAGCTTCAACATTTAAAACCAATGCGCAGAACCGATTAATTACCGAATTACATTATTTATTTAGTAAAGGGAGTACTAAAAATTGGTCCTTGGAGTATGATGATATTAGTGATACTTCGTTCTTTTTGAAGAAATAATTGTTGTAAAAATATGGTGAAATGATCGATCTTATTTATGAACTTGTTTTATATAAATTAGATAAAGCTTCTAAAAATAGAAATATAATTAAGCCTAGTATTTTGATCTTAGGTTTTGTGTCTATTTTACCAATATCCTCGAATATGAAAAACCAGTACTTGATTATCTAGTAAACTTCTATGGCTGGACACAGGAAAAACCTTTCTTTATTCGCAAACCTAGCTAAAAACAAAAAAAACCACTCCTAATTTAATAGAAGTGGCTGTGATTTATTATCGCTGTTGGCACTCGTCATAGACGAACACGAGGACGAGCTAGGATTAGTTTACTTTTGTTAAAGTATTAAAATAAGTGAATTTCTCTTTGATTCTCATTCTAAGACTATCGTTTTCTATTGTATCTCTTATTTCAGTTTTGTGTTCATAAAAAAATCCTTTTAAATGTTTATATGGATTTTTAAGAATTAGTCTTGTTTTCAAATTTTTATTTTTCATAAAAATCGTATCTGTTTTTACATCTTTTATATTAGAAAAATTATCGTTAAGATCTTTTCCTACTATTAAAAGCACATTTGAATCTTTTATTCGAGGCTTATATGAAATCGTATAATCATATATTGAGTCTTTTATTTGCTTTAAATGAAATTTATAAAAACAACTACTATCTTCTATATTTTTTTTGTCTTCTCCATAATGTAATCTTCTATTTAAATGCGATTTGTTACCAAGTTTAAAATACTCCACACTATCAGATAAAGTTCTTGTTTTTCTATAAAATTTAAACCAACCAATTTCAATTGGTGGGGATGAATTTATAAATTTCCCTTCAGTCGATAAAACTCCATTATCATAAAAATGACTAGCATAAATTGTATCTCCTCTTCTTTCTTCTTTAAATTTATAATTCCCATTTTTAAAAAACTCAATAGATAAACCAATACGTTTGTCATTTTTAAAGATAATTTTTTTCTTTAGTTGACCTTCTTTGAAAAACTCTTTAAAAACACCATCCTTTAAGGTGTCAGATAGCCTGTATGTTATTTCGGAAAACAACTCTCCTGTCTCGTAGTAATGCCTTTGGATAAAATGAGTCTTTTTTTTACAAGAAAGAACAATAAGCGCCACTATAAATAATAAATATTTCATACTTTCTAATTGTTATCAAGTATTTTTTGAGTATCTAATTCTGTTTGCTTATTAGTTTCCTCAACAAAATCATTAACATTATTGACTTGACTTATTGTTGTAATTGTATCTCTCGTGTTTATATCCGAAACAACAACTTCTCCATTGACCGAATTTGTTAAATCATTATTTATAGTTTCTGTAGTAATCGAAAAGGTCGTATCTTTTTCAGTATTATTAACCTCCTTTTGAATAGCATCTACAACATTCGCTCCTTTTTGAGTTCCTTCTATTAAAACTTTGGCTGTTTCGAAAAGGGCTTTAGATTCCTTAGCTAAGTTTGCTGTTGCTTTAGCATTTAATGGTGCATTTGCTCCTCCAGCTCCTGCAAATCCTGCTTCTTGGATTATCGGGGATTACTCCATTAGCATCAAAAAGGTAGCTTGATACCTGCTCCTGTAAGCCGATATCGGTAGACCTACTACCATCTTATTTTCAGTTACGAGAATCTTACGATCCTCTCACAGCACACCGAGGACCAGCTAGGGGCTAGCCTCTATAATTTATTTGCCTTCTCTACTTTAACATCAATTTCATAAACAAGTTTTGTTTCATTTGTTATTATTCTTGCTTTCCCATCTTCATAATAATTATCTAAAATTACTTGATCTTTAATTATACACGTAAGGTAATTAAACCCTATTCTTTCAAATTTAAATTTGAATTTTATTACACCTTCTTCCCCTATGAAAGCTTTATGTTTAATTGATTTTATATCATTAATATTGTTATATTCAATAGTATCCGAAGCCATATAAAGAAATATAAACCTATTATCTTTTTTTGATAACTGTATTGTATCCAAGTCTGAATCATAATTTATTACTCCCTCAATTAATTCTCCTAAATAAACTTGTTTAGGGAAATTATAGAAATTCATTTCTTTTTTTTGATTATTCATATTCTTACAAGCTTGTAAAAATAAAAAGACTATACAAAAAATAATTACCCTATAATTTATTAGCTTCTTTTTAATATTTAATTCCATTGGCTTGTTTTATTGAATCCACCTCTCTCAAATTATTTTCTTGAACAACTTTTGCATCAGAAACAAATACAGCTGTATCTTTTTTTACCAAATTTACTCTGGGTTTATTTTTTCCTAATCTACTTGATACTGAGTTTACTTTTGTAATTTGGATATCTATTTTTGTATCTGAATTATTAACAGCTTCATTTGCAATAGTACCTACTTTTACTATTTTTTCTGTAACTCCAATAGTTTGCTTCACAATCTTTTTTGCGTCATTTACTCCGCTTATAAAATTAGATGC
>CANLCT010000003.1 GCA_947489195.1 uncultured Aquimarina sp.
GTTGGCTGTTGGCTGTTGGCTGTTGGCTGTTGGCTGTTGGCTGTTGGCTGTTGGCTGTTGGCTGTTGGCTGTTGGCTAATCTGTTTTATTTTTACACTCTAATCAACCAATACTATTTTACTTATTCAAAAAATACGAACACCTCGCTTGTTTAAAAAAAAGACATCCTTTCTTTTATTAAGACCAATAACATTCAAAATCAACAAAATGACTTTGATATATTTTTGTTTCGTAATTTATTATACTCAACTAACTTATATAAAAAAAGGCTACTTTTTTTAAAGTAACCTTTTTTATATGATGTTCTGTATTATTATCTAGATTCTAAATCCTTAAACTCTCTTAAGTTTTCTCCAGTATAAATTTGCCTTGGTCTACCTATTGGTTCTTTATTCAATCGCATTTCTCTCCATTGTGCAATCCAACCTGGTAAACGCCCCAATGCAAACATTACTGTAAACATATCTGTTGGTATCCCTAATGCTCGGTAAATAATTCCCGAATAAAAATCTACATTTGGATATAATTTTCTTTTTACAAAATACTCATCATTTAAAGCTTCTTGCTCTAATCCTTTAGCAATTTCCAAAATAGGATCATTAACTCCTAAATCTCCTAATACTTCATCTGCAGCTACTTTTATAATTTTTGCTCTAGGGTCAAAATTTTTGTATACACGGTGACCAAAGCCCATTAAGCGAAAAGGATCTTCTTTATCTTTTGCTTTGCCCATGTATTTTTTTGTATCTCCTCCATCTAGCTTAATTGCTTCTAACATTTCTAATACAGCCTGGTTAGCACCACCATGTAATGGACCCCATAAAGCAGAAATTCCTGCAGAAATAGAGGCAAACAAACCTGCATGCGATGAACCTACAATTCTTACCGTAGAAGTAGAACAATTTTGCTCATGATCAGCATGTAAAATCAACAACTTATCTAAAGCATCGATTACAATATCATTTTGTTTATATTCAGAGTTTGGTTTTTTGAAAAGTAATTTTGCAATATTTTCAACATAACCTAATGAATCATCACCATAATCTAATGGCAATCCTTGCTTTTTACGTAATGCCCATGAAACTAATACCGGAAATTTCCCCATTAATGTAACAATAGCATTATACATATCATCTTCCGAATCCACATCTTCCGACTCAGGATTAAAAGCAATTAATGCACTTGTTAATGATGCCAACACTCCCATTGGATGTGCTGATTTTGGAAAACCATCTAATATTTTTTTCACTTCCTCATCTACATGAGACTGTGCTTTGATATCCTTTTCAAACTTAGCTAACACTTCTTTATTTGGAAGCTCACCAAAAATCAATAGGTAAGCTGTTTCTAAAAAATCTGCATCATTAGCTAAATCTTCAATAGCATATCCTCGGTAACGTAAAATCCCTTGCTCACCATCTAAGTAAGTAATGGCACTTTGACAACTACCTGTATTTTTAAAACCTGGATCCAAAGTAATGACTCCATTGGTGGCACCTCTCAGTGCTTTTATATCAATGGCAACTTCATTCTCAGAACCTTTAATTATAGGGAATTCAAATTTTTTTCCGTCTATTTCTAAAGATGCTATTTCTGACATAAGCTTAATGCTGTTTTTTTTATATTATTATCGAAGAAGCGCTAATTTACAAATTAAACTCTAAAAATAAGTACAATTCACTCACCAAATAATGCCATTACTTAAGTATTAACATAAGTTTAAAAATTAAGAAACCTTTTTGATTATTTCTTAAAGTTAGCAACTTCTGGCTATTCAGTCATATTATTACAAAAACATTACATTTTAAACACAAAAAAAGGCTATCTAGCAGATAGCCTTTTTTCTATTTAAAAAAATTTAATCCTTATCAATTACATAAGATTAAATATGGAAATGAATTATTTTACTTTAAAAGCATTTTCTTGCGGAAAATAAGCTACACTTCCTAATTCTTCTTCAATTCTTAATAACTGATTGTATTTAGCCATACGATCAGAACGTGAAGCTGAACCTGTTTTGATTTGACCTGTATTTAACGCCACGGCTAAATCAGCAATCGTATTATCTTCAGTTTCGCCAGAACGGTGAGACATTACTGATGTATACCCAGCATTATGAGCCATGTTTACTGCAGCAATTGTTTCTGTTAATGTTCCTATTTGGTTTACTTTAATTAAAATTGAGTTTGCAATATTCTCTTTGATACCACGAGATAAACGCTCCACATTAGTCACAAATAAATCATCACCAACTAATTGCACTTTATCTCCAATTTTATCTGTCAAGTATTTCCAACCAGCCCAGTCATTTTCATCCATTCCATCTTCGATAGATATAATTGGATATTTAGCTGCTAATTCAGCTAAGTAGTCTGCCTGCTCTTCACTTGTTCTTATTACTCCTGAATCTCCTTCAAACTTTTTGTAATCATATTTACCATCAACAAAAAATTCTGCAGCAGCACAATCTAAAGCAACCATTACATCATCACCAAAAGTATAGCCGGCATTAGTTACCGCTAACTTAATAGAATCTAAAGCATCCTCAGTTCCTCCTTCTAAGTTAGGTGCAAAACCACCTTCGTCACCTACAGCAGTACTTAATCCACGATCATGCAATACTTTTTTAAGGTTATGAAAAATTTCAGTCCCCATTTGCATAGCATGAGTAAAGTTTTTAGCCTTTACAGGCATTACCATAAACTCTTGAAAAGCAATAGGTGCATCTGAATGAGAACCACCATTAATAATATTCATCATTGGCACAGGAAGTGTGTTTGCACTTACTCCACCAACATAGCGATATAATGGCATATTTAATTCATTAGCTGCTGCTTTAGCTACCGCTAAAGAAACACCCAAAATAGCATTAGCTCCAAGTTTTGATTTATTAGGTGTACCATCTAAATCAATCATTAACTGATCAATTAAATTTTGATCAAAAATTGAGTAACCAATTAATTCTTCAGCAATAATTTCATTTACATTAGAAACTGCTTTAAGAACACCTTTCCCCATGTAGTCCTTTCCCCCATCACGAAGCTCTACAGCCTCATGCTCTCCTGTTGAAGCTCCAGACGGAACAGCTGCTCTACCTAGTACTCCATTATCAGTTACAACGTCTACTTCTACTGTTGGGTTTCCACGTGAATCAAGAATTTGTCTTGCGTGAATATTAGTGATAATACTCATTATTTATAATTTTAGTTTTTTATTATACTTTGTGCAATATAACAAATACTTAAGTATCCAATATTGCTTTATTGTTATATATTCTTCTTATTTCAAATTTGCTATAAACTGATCAAACAAGTAAGTCCCATCATTTGGTCCTGGGCTTGCTTCTGGGTGGTATTGTACCGAAAAACAGTTTTTATCTTTTATTTTAATACCCGCCACAGTACCATCATTTAAATGCTCATGTGTAATTTCAACATTTTTATTTGCATCTGCGCTTTCTCTATCTACAGCAAAACCATGATTTTGAGAAGATATTTCACCCTTACCAGTCAAAAGATTTTTAACTGGATGGTTAATTCCTCGATGCCCGTTGAACATTTTAAATGTTTTTACTCCTTGAGAAATAGCAATCACTTGATGTCCTAAACAAATACCAAAGGTTGGCAAATTTTCTTCAACCAATTGCTTAGCTACAGAAATAGCATTTTCTAAAGGTTCTGGATCACCAGGACCGTTAGATAAAAAATAACCATTTGGATTCCATGCTTTCATTTCCGAAAGTGGTGTATTGTATGGAAACACTTTAATATAAGCACCTCTTTTTGCTAGGTTTCTTAATATATTCTTTTTTATACCTAAATCTAATGCCGCAATTTTATAAGTAGCATTTTTATCACCAAAAAAATAGGCTTCTTTTGTTGATACTTTTGATGCCAACTCTAACCCTTTCATATCGGGAGTAGCCGCCAATTTCTTTTTTAAGCCCTCAATATCATCTACCTCTGTAGAAATAACAGCATTCATTGCTCCATTATCTCTAATATAACTTACTAAAGCACGTGTATCTACGTCTGAAATAGCCAATAAATTATTTTCTTCTAAAAATGATTGAAGTGACCTACTTCCTGGTCTTGAATATTCATAACTGAAATTTTTCACCACAAGACCAGCAATCTTAATAGAATCTGATTCTACTTCTTCTTCTAAGGTTCCATAATTACCAATATGAGCATTGGTTGCTACCATTATTTGCCCAGAATACGATGGGTCTGTAAAAATTTCCTGATATCCAGTTGTTCCTGTATTAAAACAAACTTCACCAAAAGCACTTCCTGATTTCCCTACTGCTTTTCCATGAAAAATAGTTCCATCTGATAGTAAAATAACTGCTTTTTGTTTAGACTGGTATTTCATATATTCATCCTTTTTTGGGGTGTAAAACAACTACATTTTAATGTATATCTTTTTTTTGGGCCGATCTATTTCGATATCAATAAATCTGCGCAAAAGTACTGTAAATAATTAATTTTTTAAACTCTTACTCCTATTTTTTTATTTATATGACATAAAAAAAGGACAACCATAACTGATTGCCCTTTTTTATAAATGTTATAACTAAACATCTTATTCTTCTTCGTTAGTTGCTGGAGTTTCAACAACTGGTTCAGCAGCTTTTTTTGATCTACCTCTACGAGTAGATTTTTTAGCTACAGCTTTACCAGCAGTATATATCTCATTAAAATCTACTAATTCGATCATTGCCATTTCAGCATTATCTCCTAAACGATTTCCTAGCTTAATAATACGCGTATAACCACCTGGTCTATCACCTACTTTTGGCGCAACATCTCTAAAAAGCTCAGTTACGGCATCTTTTTGCCTTAGTTTAGCAAAAACTAAACGTCTATTATGCGTTGTATCTGACTTAGATTTAGTTATTAAAGGCTCAACAAACTGCTTTAAAGCTTTTGCTTTTGCAAGCGTAGTGTTGATTCTTTTATGCTCAATTAAAGAAGAAGCCATATTTGCAAGCATTGCAGTTCTATGGGCCGTTTTTCTTCCTAAATGATTTATTTTCTTTCCGTGTCTCATGACATTTTTATTTTAGCACCATCTTGCTCTACCCGCTTTGAGGAGCAAAATATGATGTAATTAATCTTTATCTAATTTATATTTAGATAAATCCATACCAAAACTTAAACCTTTTACATTTACTAATTCTTCTAATTCAGTAAGTGATTTTTTTCCGAAGTTTCTAAACTTCATAAGGTCATTTTTATTGAATGATACTAGATCTCCTAATGTATCTACTTCAGCAGCTTTTAAACAGTTTAACGCACGAACCGAAAGATCCATATCGATTAATTTAGTTTTAAGCAACTGACGCATATGTAACGACTCTTCATCATAAGTTTCTGTTTGTGCTATTTCGTCAGCTTCAAGCGTAATACGCTCGTCAGAAAATAACATAAAGTGGTGAATAAGAATCTTAGCCGCCTCAGTTAATGCATCTTTAGGATGAATTGAACCATCAGAAACTATTTCGAAAACTAATTTTTCATAATCAGTTTTTTGCTCTACACGATAATTTTCAATGCTATATTTAACATTTTTTATTGGCGTATAAATAGAATCTGTAAAAATTGTTCCTACAGGCACATTAGCCTTTTTATTTTCTTCAGCAGGCACATAACCTCTACCTTTTTCAATAGTAATTTCCATATCGAAACTTACTGATTTGTCAAGATTACAGATTACTAAATCTGGATTTAACACTTGAAAACCAGAAACAAACTTTTGAAAATCACCTGCAGTCAATTGATCTTGACCAGATATAGATATAGATACCGTTTCATTATCAACATCTTCAATTTGACGCTTAAAACGCACTTGTTTTAAGTTCAAAATGATTTCAGTAACATCTTCAACAACCCCTGCCAATGTAGAAAACTCGTGATCAACACCTTCAATTCTTATAGAAGTTATTGCAAATCCTTCTAATGAAGAAAGCAACACTCTTCGCAAAGCATTTCCAATTGTTAAACCGTAGCCTGGCTCTAAAGGTCTGAATTCAAATTTACCTTCAAATTCAGTTGAATCAATCATGATTACTTTATCGGGCTTCTGAAAATTTAATATTGCCATATTTTCTTCGTTTTAATTGTTATTTGGTTGCGCGAGTTATAAGTTTGAAGAAGACAAATAAATCCTTTGGCCAAATACCAATACAGTTTTGTTAATTTATTATTTTGAGTAAAGTTCTACGATGAACTGCTCATTGATCGTTTCAGGAATCTGAATACGCTGTGGCACAGAAACGAAAGTTCCTTCTTTAGTCGCACTATTCCAAGTAATCCACTCATACACTGCACTACTTGCACTAAGTGAATTATTAATTACTTCTAAAGATTTTGATTTTTCTCTTACACCTACTACATCACCTGGCTTCACCTGGTAAGAAGGAATATTTACGATTTCACCATTAACAGTAATATGACGGTGAGATACTAATTGACGAGCACCACTACGAGAAGTAGATAAACCCATTCTATAAGCTACATTATCCAAACGAGACTCACATAGCTGAAGTAAAACTTCACCAGTAATTCCAGTTGCACGTGTTGCTTTATCAAACATATTACGAAATTGCTTTTCAAGAATTCCATATGTATATTTAGCTTTTTGCTTTTCCATTAACTGGATTGCATATTCACTTTTCTTTCCTCTTCTACGGTTATTACCGTGTTGTCCTGGAGGGTAATTTCTTTTTTCAAAAGACTTATCATCTCCGAAAATAGCTTGTCCGAATTTACGGGCAATTTTAGTTTTTGGACCAGTATATCTTGCCATTACTATAAAATAGATTAAAAATTATTTGGGTGTTTATGAATTAAGGTCACTGTCCTTCGATAAACAAAAGCCCCAAAGATACTAAAAATAATATTATTAAACTCTTCGTCTTTTTGGAGGACGACATCCATTGTGAGGCATTGGAGTTACATCAATAATTTCTGATACTTCAATTCCTGAATTATGTAAAGTTCTAATAGCAGACTCACGTCCATTACCAGGTCCTTTTACATACACCTTCACCTTTTTTAGTCCTGCTTCTGTAGCCACTTTTGCAGCATCTTCAGCAGCTAATTGAGCTGCATATGGAGTGTTCTTTTTAGAACCTCTAAAGCCCATTTTTCCTGCAGATGACCATGAAATCACATCACCTTTTTTGTTTGTTAAAGAAACGATGATATTGTTAAATGATGCAGTTACGTGAGCTTCACCTACCGCTTCAACAATTACCTTACGTTTTTTTGTCGTTGACTTTGCCATACTTTGATTGTTTAGAATTAGGTATTGAAATTAATGCACTAAGCATTGGCACCAATACCGTATTCTAATTATTACTTAGTTACCTTTTTCTTATTAGCAACAGTTTTTCTTTTACCTTTTCTAGTTCTAGAGTTATTCTTAGTACGTTGACCTCTTAAAGGCAAACCTGCTCTATGACGAATTCCTCTGTAACATCCGATATCCATTAAACGTTTAATGTTTAATTGAGTTTCCGAACGCAACTCACCTTCAATAGTATATTGACTAACGGCTTCACGAATGCTACCGATTTGATCATCATTCCAATCAGAAACTTTGATATTCTCGTCTACTTTGGCAGCTGCTAAAATTTCTTTTGCTCTACTACTACCAATACCGAAGATATAGGTTAATGCTATAACTCCTCGCTTTTGTTTAGGTATATCTACCCCTGCAATTCTTGCCATAATTACCCTTGTCTTTGTTTAAATCTAGGATTCTTTTTATTAATTACATAAAGACGTCCTTTTCTGCGCACTATTTTGCAGTCAGCACTTCTTTTCTTTAATGATGCTCTAACTTTCATAATTAGTATCTATAGGTTATTCTTGCCTTCGATAAGTCGTAAGGACTCATTTCTAATTTAACTTTATCACCAGGAAGTAATTTAATATAATGCATACGCATTTTTCCTGAGATATGTGCGGTCACTACATGACCATTTTCTAATTCAACACGGAACATTGCATTTGACAATGCTTCAATGATACTTCCGTCTTGTTCAATTGCTGGTTGTTTTGCCATTCTGTTTAGTTATCAGTTTATAGTTGTCAGTTGTCAGCAAAATTTCTTTATACTTTTATACTGACGCACTCTGTACTAAATTAAGCTACCGCTTTTCTTTTACTACCCGTTTTCATTAACCCATCATAGTGACGGTTTAACAAGTATGAATTCACTTGCTGCACAGTGTCAATTGCCACACCTACCATAATTAATAATGACGTTCCTCCAAAAAACAATCCCCAACCTTGTTGCACACCTAACAAACTCACTGCAATTGCAGGGAATACAGCTATAAGTGCAAGAAAGATTGATCCAGGCAATGTAATTTGAGACATGATCTTATCTAAATATTCAGATGTTTCAGTACCAGGTCTAAATCCAGGCACAAATCCTCCACTTCTTTTCAAATCATCGGCCATTTTATTTGTAGGCACTGTAATCGCCGTATAAAAATACGTAAACACAATGATTAACAAACCAAACACTAGGTTATACCAAAAACCAAATATATTACTAAAGGCAGCAGTTACACCTTGAGCAGTTTCTGTTTGCGACATTCCTGCCACAGCTGCTGGTATAAACATTATTGCTTGAGCAAAAATTATTGGCATTACTCCAGAAGCATTTAACTTCAACGGAATGTATTGACGTGAACCAAAAATATTCTTTTCATACCCTCCATCAGCAGTTCTACGCGCATATTGAACCGGCACTTGACGTACAGCCATTACCAATAAAACAGAAGCTAGAATGATGACAAACCATATTACAAGTTCGATTAAAACCATTATCATACCTCCACCCTCTTCACCGCTTACGCGAGAAATTAAGTTTTGGATAAACACTTGTGGTAACGTTGCTATAATACCCACCATTATTAATAGTGAAATTCCATTTCCAATTCCTTTTTCTGTAATACGCTCACCTAACCACATTGCAAATATACATCCTGTAGTAATTATGATAACTGATGAAACAATAAATGCCACCGAGTTACCCATTACAAATGCAGATTCTGGTAATGTATTAAACAAATTATAAATATAACCTGGACCTTGAACTAAAGTAATAGCAATTGTTAGCCAACGTGTTATTTGATTAATCTTTTTACGTCCACTTTCACCTTCTTTTTGTAGTTTTTGCAAATAAGGAATTGCAATTCCCATTAATTGCACTACAATAGATGCAGAAATGTAAGGCATAATACCCAACGCAAAAACCGATGCATTAGCAAAAGCTCCACCAGTAAAGGCGTTTAAAAGACCTAACAAACCATCTTGAGTTTGCGTTCCTAATTGTGCTAATTGAGCAGCATCGATACCCGGAAGCACTACTTGAGCACCAAAACGGTACACAAGCAATAAACCAAGAGTTAAACCAATACGGTTACGTAACTCATCTATTTTCCAGATATTTTTAATAGTTTCAATAAACTTCATAAAGTTATTATTAAAGAGTTATTGCTTCTCCACCAGCAGCCTCAATGGCTTGCTTAGCAGAAGCAGTAAATTTATGCGCTGATACTTTTAACTTCGCCTTTAACTCTCCTCTTCCAAGTATCTTTACTAATTCATTTTTTCCAGCTAATCTTGTTGCCACTAAGGCATCAAAATCAACAGTGTCAGAAAATTTCCCAGCATCAACATATGCTTGTAAAGTGTCTAAATTCACACCCTGATATTCTTTTCTATTTATGTTTGTAAAACCAAACTTAGGAACACGTCTTTGCAATGGCATTTGACCACCTTCAAAACCTATTTTTCTAGAATAACCAGAACGAGACTTAGCTCCTTTGTGACCACGTGCCGCAGTACCACCTTTACCAGAACCTTGTCCACGACCTAAACGCTTTCCTTGACTTTTAACTGAGCCTGATGCAGGCTTTAAGTTACTTAAATTCATCTTTATTCGTTTTAAATCGTTTCAACAGAAACTAAATGTTGAACTTTATTTACCATTCCAAGTATGCTTGGAGTATCTGTGTGCTCTACAGTTTGACCAATCTTTTTAAGCCCTAAAGCCTCTAAAGTTTTCTTTTGGTTAGCTGTACGGTTTATAGCACTTTTCACCTTAGTTACTTTTATTGTCGCCATAATTTTTATATTAACCGTTAAACACTTTATCCAATGACACACCTCTTTGTTTTGCAACTTGCTGAGCAGAACGTAAACGTAATAATGCATCAAATGTTGCCTTTACCACATTATGAGGATTAGAAGATCCTTGGTTTTTTGACATCACATCATGCACACCAACTGCTTCTAATACTGCACGTATAGCACCACCAGCAATTACTCCTGTACCCTTAGAGGCAGGTAATAATAATACTCTAGCGCCACCGTATTTCCCTTTTTGCTCGTGAGGTAATGTTCCTTTATTTAATGGAATACGTACCAAATTCTTTTTTGCATCTTCTACTGCTTTTGCGATAGCCTCTGCAACTTCTTTTGATTTACCTAAACCTTGACCAACAACACCATTTTCATCACCAACTACAACAATAGCCGAAAATCCAAAAGCACGTCCACCCTTAGTTACCTTAGTAACACGTTGAACTCCTACTAAACGATCTTTTAAATCAAGACCACTAGGCTTTACTAATTCTGCGTTTTTATATTTTTGATACATCTTTCTTAGAATTTAAGTCCTGCTTCTCTAGCTCCTTCAGCTAATGATTTTATTCTACCGTGGTAAAGGTAACCACCTCTATCGAAAGCAACAACATCTACTCCAGCTTTAACAGCTTTTTCAGCGATTGCTTTTCCAACTAGATTTGCAATTTCAATTTTAGTTCCTGTTGCATCAGCAATTGCTTTATCACGTGATGAAGCAGCTACTAAAGTTTTCCCATCAACATCATTAACAATTTGAGCATAAATCTCTTTGTTACTTCTGTAAACAGAAAGTCTTGGACGTTCCGCCGTACCACTTACAGCACCACGAATACGCTTTCTTATCTTTAATCTTCTTGATTCTTTTGAGAATGCCATAACTTAGTTATTATGCAGATTTACCTGCTTTTCTTCTTAATTCTTCACCAACAAACTTAATTCCTTTTCCTTTGTAAGGTTCAGGCTTACGGAATGATCTAATTTTAGCAGCAACCTCACCTACTAATTGCTTATCAAATGATGAAAGCTTAATAATTGGGTTTTTACCTTTTTCAGAAACTGTTTCTACTTTAATTTCTGGTGCTAGATCAATCACTATATTGTGTGAAAAACCTAAAGCTAAGTCAAGTTTTTGACCTTGGTTAGATGCTCTATAACCTACACCCACCAATTCCAACTCTTTAGTAAATCCTTCAGAAACTCCCTGTATCATATTAGCAATTAAAGAACGGTATAAACCATGCTGTGCTTTATGTACTTTTGCCTCAGAAGGTCTTTCTAAAGTGATTTTCTCACCCTCAACAACGGCAGAAATATCACCAATTTCTTGTGATAATTCTCCTAATTTTCCTTTAACAGTAACATTATTCCCTTTCACATCTACTGTGACACCAGACGGTATAGTTACTGGATTTTTTCCTATTCTTGACATTTCTGTGTCTTTTTACTGTTAATAAACGTAACAAAGTACTTCACCACCAACATTATCACGCTTAGCTTGCTTACCTGTCATTACTCCATGAGAAGTTGAAACAATAGCAATACCTAAACCATTTAATATACGTGGAATTTCACCTGAACCAGCATACTTACGTAAACCTGGCTTACTAATACGCTGTAATTCTTGAATTACAGGTTCTTTAGTGAATTTGTCATACTTTAATGCAATCTTAATACTACCTTGAGCAGTAGTATCTTCGAATTTGTAACTTAAAATATATCCTTGATCGAATAATATTTTAGTGATCTCTTTTTTAACTTTTGAAGCAGGAATTTCAACAACTCTGTGTTTTGCTGCATTTGCATTTCTGATTCTAGTTAAAAAATCTGCAATAGGATCTGTATTCATTTATATTTATTTGCGGTAATGGTTTTCAGCATTAGCCAAACCTTTTACCAATTAATAGTATTTACCAACTTGCTTTTGTAACCCCAGGAATTAATCCTTGGTTTGCCATTTCACGAAATGTTACACGTGAAACACCAAACTGACGCATGTAACCTTTAGGTCTTCCCGTTAATTTACAACGGTTGTGCATACGAATTGGTGAAGCATTTTTTGGCAACTTTTGCAATGCTTCATAATCTCCAGCTTCTTTCAAAGCCTTTCTTTTTTCAGCATATTTAGCAACCGTTTTAGCCCTTTTTACCTCACGGGCTTTCATTGATTCTTTAGCCATAATTAATTCTTTTTAAAAGGTAACCCTAATTGAGTTAATAATGATTTAGCTTCGCTATCTGTCGGCGCGGAAGTTACAAATGTTATATCTAATCCCGAAATTTTATTCACCTTATCGATATCAATTTCTGGAAAAATAATTTGTTCAGTAACACCCATAGAGTAATTTCCTCTACCATCAAAACCTGTAGCCTTAATCCCTTGAAAATCACGCACACGTGGTAAAGCCACAGTTACCAAACGATCTAAGAATTCGTACATACGATCTCCACGTAAAGTTACTTTAGCTCCGATTGGCATACCTTTTCTTAATTTAAAAGATGCAACATCCTTTTTAGAAATGGTAGAAACCGCTTTTTGACCCGTGATAGTTGTAAATTCATCTACTGCGTAATCAATCAATTTTTTGTCTGCAACAGCACCACCCACACCTCTACTCAAAACTATCTTTGTAAGTTTTGGCACCTGCATAATGTTACTATAGCTGTATTCTTCTTTAAGAGCAGCAATCACTCGATCCTTATACTCTTCCTTAAGTCTAACTTTATAAGACATAACTATATTACTTCATTAGATTTTTTAGAAAAACGCACTTTTTTATCACCTTCAACACGGTAACCCACACGAGTTGCATCACCTGATTTAGGATCTATTAAAGCTAAATTCGAAATATGAATTGGCGCTTCCTTTTTTACTATTCCACCTTGAGGATTAGCAGCACTTGGCTTATTGTGTTTAGAAACTAAGTTTACACCTTCAACGATGGCTTTGTTTTTTTCAATAAGTACCTTTTGTACTTTTCCTTCCTGACCTTTGTCATCACCAGCTACAACTTTTACCAAGTCGCCTGTTTTGATCTTTAATTTTGCCATTTTTTTTAAATGATTAAAGCACTTCAGGTGCTAGTGAAACAATCTTCATGAACTGTTTGTCACGAAGCTCTCTTGCAACAGGGCCAAATACACGTGTTCCTCTCATTTCTCCGTTTGCTCCTAAAAGGACACAAGCGTTATCATCGAAACGAATATACGATCCATCAGCTCTACGCACTTCTTTTTTGGTACGAACCACAACTGCAGTTGAAACCGCTCCTTTTTTAACACTTCCGTTTGGAGCAGCCTCTTTAATACTGACAACGATCTTGTCACCTACAGAAGCGTATCTTTTTTTCGTACCACCTAATACACGAATCGTAAGTACTTCCTTACCACCTGTATTATCAGCTACTCTTAATCTAGACTCTTGTTGTACCATCTTATTTCGCTCTTTCTATTACTTCAACTAATCTCCAACATTTTGACTTACTTAAAGGACGTGTTTCCATGATCCTTACAGTATCGCCTATGTTACAGTCATTTGTTTCGTCGTGTGCAACGTATTTTTTAGTTTTCAACACGAACTTTCCGTACATAGGGTGTTTTACTTTTTTTACTTCAGAAACAACAATAGATTTCTCCATTTTGTTACTTGTAACTACACCGATACGTTCTTTTCTTAAATTTCTTTTTTCCATCTTTTCAGCAGAATTAAGCGTTTAATTCACGTTTTGTTAACTCAGTTGCGATTCTTGCAATAGATTTTCTTACGCTACGAATTTGTAACGGGTTTTCTAATGGAGAAAGTGCATGAGCCATTTTTAATTCAGAATACGCTTGTTTTGATTTACCAAGTTCTTCTTGTAATTCAGCCACAGACAGACCTTTAATTTCTGATTGTTTCATAATTCAAATATTAAGCTTGATAATCTCTAGCTACGATAAACTTAGTTTTTACAGGTAATTTTTGAGCAGCTAAACGCAAAGCTTCTTTAGCAGTATCAAAAGATACTCCCGCTACTTCAAATAAAATTCTTCCTGGTTTAACAACTGCTGCCCAATACTCAACAGCACCCTTACCTTTACCCATACGTACTTCAAGAGGCTTTTTTGTAATTGGTTTGTCTGGAAAAATCATAATCCATAACGAACCCTCTCTTTTCATATAACGAGTTGCAGCAATACGTGCAGCTTCTATTTGTCTTGCAGTCACAAAATTCGAATCTAACGATTTGATTCCGAAAGTTCCGTTTGATAAAGTATGCCCACGTTGAGCAAGACCTTTCATACGTCCTTTTTGTTGTTTACGGAATTTTGTTCTTTTAGGCTGTAACATTGTCTAAAATTTCTTTATAAAATTACTTTCTACGGCGAGGTTTATTTCCACCTCTTCCTTGTCCTCTATCAGATTTACCTTGCTTCTTTGATAAACCTACCAAAGGAGAAAGCTCTCTTTTACCATATACTTCACCTTTCATGATCCATACTTTGATTCCCATTCTACCATAAGTAGTATGCGCTTCAACTAGTGCATAATCAATATCAGCTCTAAATGTAGACAACGGAATACGACCGTCTTTGTACGACTCTGAACGTGCCATTTCAGCACCATTCAAACGTCCAGAAATTAATACCTTAATACCTTCTGCATTCATACGCATTGCAGCCGCAATTGCCATCTTGATTGCACGACGGTAAGAGATACGATTCTCTATTTGACGTGCAATACTAGAACCTACTAAAAATGCATCAAGCTCAGGTCTTTTAATTTCGAAGATGTTCAATTGAACCTCTTTGTTTGTAATTTTTTTAAGCTCTTCTTTCAACTTGTCTACCTCTTGACCTCCTTTACCAATAATGATACCTGGACGTGCAGTAGTGATAGTAACGGTTACAAGTTTAAGCGTACGCTCAATAATTACTCTCGATACACTTGCTTTTGATAAACGTGCATGGATATACTTTCTGATTTTATCGTCTTCAGCAAGTTTATCTCCATAGTCATTACCTCCGTACCAGTTAGATTCCCATCCTCTGATGATACCAAGGCGATTTCCGATTGGATTTGTCTTTTGTCCCATATCTCTATCTTAGCTTTGTGTATTATTATTAGATCCAACTACGATTGTAACGTGGTTAGAACGCTTTCTAATTCTGTGTGCTCTTCCTTGTGGAGCTGGACGCAATCTTTTTAACATTGCCCCACCATCTACACGGATTTCAGAAACGATAAGATCAGCATCTTCAATGCTAGCATCTTCGTTTTTAGCTTGCCAATTTGCCAATGCAGACAATAACAATTTCTCTAAACGACGTGATGCCTCTTTTGGGCTAAATCTAAGTATCTGCAGTGCATTTTCCACTTTTTTACCACGTACTAAATCCGCTACTAAGCGCATTTTTCTTGGCGAAGTAGGACAGTTATTAAGTTTAGCAAAAGCAATTTGCTTTTTTTCTTCCTTAATCCTGTCAGCCATTTGTTTTTTACGAACTCCCATAGCTTACTTATCTTTTACCTTTATTTTTCTTATCAGTACCATGTCCTCTGTAAGAACGTGTTGGCGAAAACTCTCCTAATTTGTGGCCTACCATGTTTTCTGTTACATAAACAGGAACAAACTGACGACCATTGTGAACAGCTATTGTTTGACCAACAAAATCAGGACTAATCATTGATGCTCTTGACCAAGTTTTAATCACAGTTTTTTTACCAGCTTCTACATTTGCTGCGACCTTTTTCTCTAACTTATAGTGAATATAAGGTCCTTTTTTTAATGAACGAGCCATATCTTATTTCTTTCTACGTTCTACAATATACTTATTACTTGCCTTAGTCTTAGAACGAGTTCTAAATCCTTTAGCCGGTAAACCTTTTCTTGAACGAGGGTGACCTCCAGACGAACGTCCTTCACCACCACCCATTGGATGATCTACTGGGTTCATCGCTACTGGTCTTGTTCTTGGTCTACGACCCAACCAACGCGATCTACCTGCTTTACCTCCAACTAACAATTGATGATCACTGTTTGAAACAGCTCCGATCGTTGCCATACATGTAATTAGAATTAATCTAACTTCACCTGAAGGTAATTTAACCGTCGCAAATTTACCATCTCTTGCCATTAACTGAGCAAAAGATCCAGCACTACGAGCCATAACAGCTCCTTGACCTGGGTGTAATTCAATACATGAAATAATTGTTCCTAACGGAATAACACTTAATGGCATTGCATTTCCTATTTCTGGAGCTACATCAGCACCCGAAACAATATTTTGCCCTACTTGCAAACCATTTTGAGCGATCACATAACGCTTCTCACCGTCTTGATAATTCAAAAGTGCAATAAATGCTGTTCTGTTCGGATCATATTGAATAGATGCAACCGTTGCAGGTACTCCCTGCTTATCACGTTTGAAATCTATAATACGATAACGTCTTTTATGACCACCACCTTTGTAGCGCATAGTCATTTTTCCTTGACTGTTTCGACCTCCAGTACGTTTTTTCGGAGCTAATAAACTCTTCTCCGGCTTATCAGTAGTAATGGCGTCAAACCCGTTTACTACTCTAAATCGCTGTCCTGGGGTGATTGGTTTTAATTTTCTTACTGACATTTTTTAGTCTTAAAGATTACTATATAAATCAATTGTATCACCTTCCGCCACCTGTACAATTGCTTTTTTATAAGCACTTGTTTTACCAGTTACGATACCCGTTTTTGTATAACGTGTATTACGATCTGGGCGGACGTTTATTGTTCGAACTTTATCCACAGAAACACCATAAGCAGCTTCAACTGCTTTTTTGATTTCTACCTTGTTCGCCTTCTTATTTACTACAAAACTGAAGCAATTTCTTAATTCACTTGCAGCAGTAGCTTTTTCCGTAATGATAGGTTTAATTAAGATACTCATCGCGTGTTCTATTTACTTAAATTCGTTTCAATTCCTTCTAAAGAACCCTCTAACAACACTACATTATTTGCATGTAATATTTTATAAGTACTCAATTCTGAAGCTAAAATAACCTCAGTGTTTTTAAGATTTCTTGAAGACAAATAAACATTTTCATTAGCTTCACCTAAAACAAATAAAGACTTTTTAGCATCTAAGCCTAATGTTTTCAAAACATTTACAAAGTTTTTTGTCTTTATTTCTTCAAAGTTAAAATCTTCAAGCACTGTTAAAGAACTCTCTTTTACTTTTAAACTCAATGCCGATTTACGCGCTAAACGCTTTACACCTTTATTTAATTTAAAAGAATAATTTCTTGGTCTTGGTCCAAAAATACGACCACCACCTTTAAAAACACCAGACTTAATACTACCCGCACGAGCTGTACCAGTTCCTTTTTGTTTTTTAATTTTTCTTGTACTACCAGTAATCTCAGCTCTTTCTTTAGCCTTATGCGTTCCTTGACGTTGATTAGCCAAGTATTGCTTTACATCTAAGTAAACAGCATGATCGTTTGGCTCAATAGCAAAAACAGCATCAGAAAGGTTTGCCTCTCTACCTGTTTCTTTTCCGTTGATATCTAAAACTGCTACTTTCATTATTTCTGAATAGTTACATATGCGTTTTTATGACCAGGAATACATCCTTTAATCACAAGTAAATTCTTATCAGAAACTACTTTTAAAACACGTAAGTTTTGAACTTTTACTTTTTCGCCACCCATTTGACCTGCCATACGCATTCCTTTGAATACACGTGCAGGATATGAAGCAGCACCAATAGAACCCGGAGCTCTTAATCGGTTATGTTGACCGTGAGTTGCTTGTCCAACACCACCAAATCCGTGACGTTTAACAACTCCCTGAAAACCTTTACCCTTTGAAGTTGCAGATACATCCACAAATTCACCTTCAACAAAATGCTCTACAGTGATTACATCACCTAACTTGTACTCCTCCTCAAAACCTTGAAATTCGACAACTTGACGCTTGACAGCAGTACCAGCTTTTTTAAAGTGACCTTGAGCCGCTTTACTAGCATTTTTATCAGCCTTGTCATCGAAACCTAATTGAACGGCACTATAACCATCAACCTCTTCAGTTCTGACTTGGGTAACAACACATGGTCCAACCTCTAAAACAGTACAAGGAATATTCTTCCCATTCTCGTCAAAGATGCTAGTCATGCCAATTTTCTTACCAATTAACCCAGACATTCTTAATTATTTAATTATTACTATTTATTTAAAAAAATTCAAGGCCGAAAATACCTCCGACCTTGAATGTATTTTTTACCGTTTTTCCCTCGCCCGCAGCGAAAGGACATGTAAACCTTAGTGAACTAAGATTTTTAGCGACTGCAAAAGTATGAAATATAATTGAAACTCCCAAATTTCAAAAAAACTAGGAGTTCCAATAACTTTTACTTACACTTTAATTTCAACTTCAACACCACTTGGTAATTCAAGTTTCATCAATGCATCGATTGTTTTTGATGAAGAACTATAAATATCAAGTAATCTTTTGTATGAACTTAACTGAAATTGCTCACGCGACTTTTTGTTAACGTGTGGCGAACGCAATACAGTAAATATTTTTTTGTGTGTTGGTAATGGAATTGGTCCCGTTACTACTGCACCTGTACTTTTTACAGTTTTTACAATCTTCTCAGCAGATTTATCTACTAAATTGTGATCGTAAGATTTTAATTTGATTCTGATTTTTTGACTCATTTTAGTAGGTTTTAAGCTTGTTCTCCTTTAGCCGCTTTAATCACTTCTTCCGAAATGTTCGACGGAGTTTCTGCATAATGTGAAAATTCCATTGTAGATGTTGCTCTACCAGAAGATAATGTTCTTAATGTAGTTACATAACCAAACATTTCAGAAAGTGGTACAGTTGCTTTTACAGTTTTTGCTCCTGCTCTGTCTCCCATATCACTAACCTGACCTCTACGACGATTCAAGTCACCTACAATATCACCCATATTTTCTTCTGGAGTTATTACCTCCAATTTCATAATAGGCTCCATAATAACTGCTTTTGCAGCTTTTGCAGCATTCTTAAATCCTAACTTAGCTGCCAATTCGAATGATAATTGATCCGAATCCACGTCATGATAAGATCCATCAGTTAATGTTACTTTCATAGCATCAACTTCATATCCTGCTAAAGGACCTGCAACCATAGCCATTTTAAATCCTTTCTCTACAGAAGGGACAAATTCTTTAGGCACGTTACCCCCTTTAATAGACGAAACGAATTCCAAACCTACTTTACCTTCTTCTGCTGGCTCTAAAGTAAATACGATATCTGCGAATTTTCCACGTCCACCAGACTGCTTCTTGTACACCTCTCTATGCTCAGCAACCTGAGTAATAGCTTCCTTGTACTCAACCTGAGGCTGACCTTGATTTACTTCAACTTTGAATTCACGCTTTAAACGATCTACAATAATATCTAAGTGAAGTTCACCCATTCCTGATATAATTGTTTGACCTGAAGCCTCATCAGTTCTTGCCGTAAATGTTGGATCCTCTTCAGATAATTTAGCCAAGGCCATACCCATTTTATCAACATCCGCTTTAGTCTTAGGCTCTACCGCGATACCAATTACCGGATCAGGGAAGTCCATAGATTCTAAAATAATAGGATTTTTCTCATCAGACATAGTATCACCAGTCTTGATATCCTTAAAACCAACCGCAGCTCCAATATCTCCTGCCTCGATATAATCGATTGCATTTTGCTTATTTGAGTGCATTTGGTATATACGAGAAATACGTTCTTTTTTACCTGAACGGTTGTTCAAAATATAAGAACCCGCATCTAAACGTCCAGAGTATGCACGAAAGAATGCCAAACGCCCCACAAAAGGATCGGTAGCAATTTTAAATGCTAATGCCGCAAACGGCTCTTTAACATCTGGCTTACGTAATACTTCTTCATCCGTTTTAGGATCAATACCTCTAATACCTTCTTTATCTGTTGGTGCTGGCAAATAACGACACACAGCATCTAACAAGAACTGCACTCCTTTATTTTTAAATGCCGACCCACAAATCATTGGAATGATAGCCATATCCATTACAGCAGCTCTAAGCGCAGCATGCACTTCTTCTTCTGTAATAGAATCTTCATCTTCCATAAATTTTTCTAAAAGATTCTCATCATAACTTGCTACTTCTTCAATAAGTAATGCACGATATTTACGAGCTTCTTCTTTCATATCCTCAGGAATATCAACAATATCAAAAGTTGCTCCTTGAGTTTCATCATGCCATATAATTGCACGGTTTTTTACTAAATCAACCACCCCTCTAAAGTCAGCCTCATCACCAATATTCAATACAATTGGCACTGCATTTGACTTTAACATGTCTTTAACTTGCTGACATACTGCCAAAAAGTTAGACCCTTGACGGTCCATTTTATTTACAAAACCAATACGTGGCACTTTGTAATTATCAGCTAATCTCCAGTTAGTTTCCGACTGTGGCTCGACACCATCAACCGCACTAAACAAAAACACCAACCCATCTAATACACGTAAAGAACGATTTACCTCTACAGTAAAATCAACGTGACCAGGAGTATCAATAATATTAAAATGATATCCTTTAGTATCTGCAATTGCCTTACCATTATCGGTAGGGAAATTCCACTCACAAGTTGTAGCAGCAGAAGTAATCGTGATACCACGTTCTTGCTCTTGCTCCATCCAATCCATTGTTGCTGCACCATCATGCACCTCACCAATTTTATGACTTACACCTGTATAATAAAGAATACGCTCAGTTGTAGTGGTTTTCCCAGCATCAATATGTGCTGCGATACCAATATTTCTAGTAAATTTTAAATCTCTTGCCATTTCTATATATGATTAGAATCTAAAGTGTGAGAATGCCTTATTTGCCTCGGCCATTTTGTGCGTATCCACTCTTTTCTTAACAGCAGCACCTTCCTCTTTAGCAGCAGCTAAAACTTCAGAAGCTAATTTTAATGCCATAGATTTTTCATTACGCTTACGAGCAAACAAAATTAACCACTTCATTGCAGTTGAAATTTTACGATCTGGACGTATTGGATTAGGGATTTGAAAAGTTGCCCCACCAACACGACGACTACGAACCTCAACGTGTGGCATCACATTTGACAATGCTTCTTTCCAAATTTCTAAAGCTGTTTTTTCGTCATCATTTTTCTTTTCTTCTACGATATCAATTGCATCATAAAAGATTTTAAAAGCCACCGACTTCTTTCCGTCCCACATCATCATGTTTACGAAACGAGTTACTAACTGATCATTGAAACGAGGATCTGGAAGTATCGGTCTTTTTTTTGCCTTTCTTTTTCTCATGTTTTGTTTTTAAGTTTTTTTAGTTTTCGTTTTTCAGCTGCAAATCATACAACGTTCTAACTCTTAACTTTTAAATTACTTTTTAGGGCGTTTTGCACCATACTTAGACCTACGTTGTGTTCTACCTGCTACCCCTGCGGTATCAAGTGCCCCACGAACGATATGATATCTAACTCCTGGCAAATCTTTTACCCTTCCACCTCTAACCAATACTATCGAGTGCTCCTGAAGATTGTGTCCTTCACCACCTATGTATGCGTTCACTTCCTTACCATTTGTTAACCTAACACGCGCTACTTTACGCATAGCTGAGTTTGGTTTTTTTGGTGTAGTTGTGTAAACACGTGTACATACGCCGCGTCTTTGTGGACATGAATCTAAGGCAGCCGATTTACTCTTCTTGGTTATTTTGGCTCTACCTTTTCGTACTAATTGTGAAATTGTTGGCATAATTGCTTAACACTAATTATTAATTTTGTTTAATCCCCATTCTAAGGGCTTGCAAAAGTATGAATAATTATCAGTATTTCAAACTATAACGTATTTATTTTAAAAAACAAGCCTTTTTCGCATATTCTTCTCACAAATTTTATCAACCTAGCCCTACAAATAAGTAAAACCTTTTCTTATCTAAATATTAGAGCTTCATTAAAAAAGCCTACTTTATCTAATATGCACTTTGATAACATAAATAGCTATTTTAAATTACTTCTAATAAAGCCTGCTTTTCTATCCATTACTAATAGTGTTACATAAGGCTTTCCTTCATTACACAAAAACAAGTCTTTATACTGATGCACAAAATCAGTAAAAATTTTTCCAGAAACATGTGATTTAAAAGCAGCTTCATCTTTGTATACTTCATAAAAAATAACTTGACCTACTGGAGGAGTAGGTAGATTTTTTTGTTCAAAATCTGGCACATGAACCGTATACATCCATGTATCAGACTCTTCTTTTTCTACTTTTAGCGCTAATTTTTTTAAAACCGATATGGCTTCATCTTTTTTACCAGACACTATAGTCCATGTTGAAATTAAAGGGTACATATTATTATTATTTTGTTAAATTATTGATTTACAGTATTTTGAAATTATAATTCTGTATTTTTATTTGGTTATTAGCCTACTATTAATGAAAAGCAAAATCATCAACCGACTAGCCAAAATATTTAAAAGCTATGCTTTTACTCTAATAATCGGTATTCTATTAATAATTACAGGCGTATCCGAACTTCTAGAAACTATTATACCTGATTTTGAAGCTTATCTAAAAACACACCACGGCTTGATTATACTTGGAATAGTACATATTGGTAAATCTTTAGTTTATATTTTAGAAGGTGCCGAAGCTATTTTAATCAACGAAACTGCAGAGGAAATAAAGGAAATCGACAAAGACCTACAGCACCTAAAACAAAACTAAGCTTTATTAATATCCCGTAGCTTTTTTCAAATATTCTCTAGCCATTTTTGCATACACCAAAGGCGTCGCATTAGCCGGGTTTTGCTCTGCTTCAACAATTAGCCAGCCTTCAAAATTAGCATTAGCTAGTGTTTGTAAAATAGCATCAAAGTCAATAAAACCTGCCGAATCCCCTGGTACAGTAAAAATACCTGCCTCAATGGATTCTTTAAATGATAATTGATTGGCATCTGACAGTTCCATAATTGGTTTTCGGATATTTTTTAAATGCACGTGCTTAATACGCGATGCATAATCCTTTGCCAATTGTAAAGGATCATCACCTGCAAAAGCCAAATGCCCTGTATCAAAAAGTAAATGCACCAATTCCGGATCTGTTGCCTCCATTAATCGATCAACATCTGCTCTGGTCTCAATACCTGTACCCATATGATGATGATAACATAAGCGCATACCTTCATTATTAGCAATTTGCCCTAATTCCGTTAATCCTTCAATTACTTTAGTCCAAATTTCATCTGTAAAAATCGGACGATTTGCCTTTAACGCAATGGGTTGCTGATGTGAAGAACCACCTAACTCGGCTACTACAATATCTGTCCCTCCCATTTCTTTAATAAACGCCAACGACTTTTTAAAATCCGCCACCGTTTTGTTATACATATTATTTATTGAAAAATAGGTACTTGTCCAAGGTTCCGAAACACGTAAACCCCTTAAATCTAATGCTTTTTTTAGTGCATCTATATCTGTTGGATATTTATGCCCGACACTACAACCTTCAAAACCCGCTAGTGCCATTTCGCTTACGCATTGCTCAAAGGGAATACCAATATCGATATCCAAAAAATCATCATTCCACCATGAAGTTGGTGTTATTCCAAAAAACACTTTATCCTTATTGAATTTTTTATTGCTCATTTGATCGATTTTTTATAATTGAATATTTTATTTCTACTGGGCGTGTCCTTACATACAGGTCAGGCTTTCAGCTATATCTTTTTATTTTATTCCACTTTGTTCCATTTAATAAAAAGGATGCCGCTTCAATCCTTCACGCATAATACCTTCATTAATATTTACCTATTCATCTTTATACCTAAATAATAATTCTGCTACCAGACCAGTCCAACCTGTCTGATGTGACGCCCCTAAACCTGCACCATTATCACCATGAAAATATTCAAAAAACAAAATCAAATCCTTCCAAGCTGCATCATTTTGCATGGTTTCATTCCCTCCATATACAGGTCTATTTCCACTAGAATCTCTTTCAAAAATTTGGATCATTCGTTTGGACAAATCATTAGCCACCGCTTTTAAAGACTTTTTATTCCCTGAGTGCGAAGGATATTCTACTTTAAAATCCTCATCTAAAAATTCACTATAACTTTGAAGTGTATTGATTAACAAAAAATTTATTGGAAACCATACTGGCCCTCTCCAATTAGAATTTCCTCCAAAAGATCCATCGGCAGATTCTGCAGGTTCATAGCGCTCTGTTAAAGTCACGTTATCTACGGTTAAACGATATGGATTTTCTTGATAGGCTTTAGAAATTCCTCGAATCCCGTGTGGACTCAAAAATTCTGTCTCATCCAAAACACGTTCTAAAATTGTAATTAAACGGTCTGGCTTTACAAAGGATAATAAAATCTCATCATCCGTCCCTTCCATAAATCTATTATTACCCGATTTTAAGGTTTGTACTTGACCTATAAGTTCTGGATGTCTATTAAAAAACCATTCCAAGCGCTCTTTTAACTCCTTAGATACTTTGGGTTCCAACTCTTTTAAATTAATTTTAGCTACCGGAAACAATGGAATAACCCCCACTAAAGACCTCAACTTTACAGATACATATTGCGTTGGATTTGCATAAATCTCCAAGAAATCATAATAAAATCCATCTTGTTCATCCCAAAGCTTAACTGCTCCATTTGAAGCATGATCAACACTATTTAATGCATCGGCAATAAACACAAAGTGCTGAAAAAATTTGCTTACAAAATGTGAATAAATCTTTTGATCAAAAACAGTCAATTTAATTGCCAACTGCATCATATTAATACAATACATGCCCATCCAACTTGTTCCATCGGACTGTTTCATTGTTACTTCGTGACCAACTTGCCTCTCAAAATCTTCTAAATTACTGCGATTAATAACAGATATATTATCTAAACCAAGAAAACCACCTTCGAACAAATTTGTGCTGTCTCCATCTTGTTGGTTTGTCCACCAAGTAAAATTCATTAAGCAATGCTGAAAAATATCGGCTAAAAACTTAAAATCACTCTCAAGCCCCATCTCCTTTTCTATCTCAAAAATTTGCAATGCCGCCCATGCATGTAACGGTGGGTTTACATCACTAAATGCCCATTCATAAGCTGGTATTGCTCCATTAGGCGCCATATACCATTCATGCGCTAATGTTAATAATTGATTTTTAGCAAACTGCAAGTCCAACCTTGCAAAAACTATAGTCTGAAAACATAAATCCCATGCTGCAAACCAAGGGTATTCCCAAGCATCGGGCATTGAAATAATAGTACTAGCATACATATGCCTCCACTCATTATTACGTCCACGACCCGATGGTGGAGGTGGTCCGGCAGGATCCCCATCCAACCAATCAGCCACTACGTAATTATAATATTGTTTTCCCCATAGCATTCCTGCATAAGCTTGTCTTTGAATGGATTTTTGTTCATCATTAAGCGTTTCTGGCGCTAACGATTCATAGAACTCATCTGCCTCTGTGATTCTTTTATCAAAAACCGCTTCAAAATCATTGGCAAAAGGAGCTGATATTGATGTATTGGACGAAAATCGTAGCCGAATTTCTTTAGTTTCATTGGAAGCTAAAGTTAATTTGTAAACCGCACTTGATTTTGTCCCTACCAATGTAGGATTTACAGAATGTTTTCCTTCTATCAAATAGTCATTAATCCCATCTTTTGGATATGGGGTCTTATTTTCGCTCCCCCATAACTTTTCATTATTCGTTTCATTTTCTACAAAAACCAACTCTTCTGGTGATTCGCAATACAACATCATTTCTTTAGCACCACTACTCGAAGTTGGAGTGGCTCGTATACATGCAAAATTTTGTCCTCCACTGGCTTTTATTCCATTTAATTGAGGTTTTTCGGCATCAATAAACCAAGACCAGGTATTCCTAAACCATAATGTGGGTAATACATGTAACGATGCTGTATCTTCCCCATGGTTGGTCACTTTTATTTTTATTAAAATTTCTTGCGTTGCTGATTTTGCATATTCTACCTGAACATCAAAATATTTATTATCATTAAAAACACCTGTGTCCATTAATTCATACTCAAATGAATGTGGATCCGATTTTCGGCGTGCATTTTCATTAACTAAATCTGCATAAGGAAACGCCTTTTGTGGATATTTATACAACCATTTCATATAACTATGCGTAGGGGTATTATCCACATAATAATAGTATTCTTTTACATCCTCTCCATGATTTCCTTCACTATTTGTCAATCCAAATAAGCGCTCTTTAATAATGGCGTCACTCCCATTCCAAAGTGCAATAGCAAAACATAATTTTTGTTCAGGATCAGAAATTCCTCCCAAACCATCTTCTCCCCAACGATAAGCCCTTGAACGTGCTTGATCATGAGAAAAATAATCCCAGGCATTACCACCTTGACTATAATCCTCACGCACTGTACCCCATTGCCTTTCCGAAAGATAAGGCCCCCAATACAACCAATCTTCATAAGTATTTGAATCCTCTGAGTATAACTTTCCCATTCGGATTGTTTCATTATTTTGACTCATCTCTTTTACGTTTGAAAATTATTTAGTCCGTTCAGCTATTTCTAGTTTTTCTCAATCTCACTATATACTTCTAAAATTTGCGCCACACTCCAGGCTTGTGCTATACAACCTTTAGGGGTAAATGGAGCATCACCATCAAAAATTTCACTTATTGTTCCTGTTCCTGCTCCACTTAAATGATCTGCAAAAGGAGCCAAAAAGCGATTTATCTTATCTACACTCTGATATACTTTTAAATGCGCACTTACAAAAGGTCCAATTAACCATCCCCAAACCGTACCTTGATGATATGAACTATCTCTATGATATTGATCCCCTGTATAAACGCCAATATATTCTGATTCAAATTTTGCTAACGACCTTAATCCATGCGAGGTTAACAACGTTTCGGCACATGCTTCTAAAATTTGTTTTTGTTTACTTGTTTCAAAAGGACTTTCGGGAAGCGATATCGTAAACAATTGATTGGGACGTAATAAAGTTTCATTCCCATTAGGGCCATCTAAAACATCATAACAATAGCCCTTTTCTTCATTCCAAAACTTTGCAAAACTCTGCTTTACTGCTGTTGCCCTTGTTTCATAATCACTTCCATCTTCGCCTAAGGCTTTAGCAAACACAAGCATTGCTTTTAATGCGTTATACCACAATGCATTTACTTCAATAGGCTTCCCTATTCGAGGTGTAATCACTTTGTCACCAACCTTAGCATCCATCCATGTAAGTTGCACACCATCTTGCCCTCCCCACAGTAAATTATCAGAAGGATCAACGTGTATATTGTACCTAGTTCCTTTTATATGCCATTCAATAATTTCTTGAAGTTTAGGAAATAATTTTGCCAGTAATTTTTTATCCTTTGATACCTTATAATATGAAAGAATGGCTTGAAAAAACCATAATGTAGCATCTATAGTATTGTATTCTGGCTCTTCGTTAGAGTTAGGGAATCTATTGGGTAACATCCCTTCGCTAATGTATTTCGAAAATGTTTCTAAAATAGGACCTGCCACTTCAGTCCTTCCGGTTGTAATGGTAAGTCCTGTAAGACTAATCATAGTGTCTCGTCCCCAATCGCCAAACCAATGATAACCTGCAATTATACTTTTACCTGACTCACCATTTACTGAATCTCTGTTTACCACAAATTGATCTGCTGCTAATACCAACTGCTTAATCCAATCTGGGTGACTACTTTCTTTTTTGTTTTTCCGTTGCTTTAACCAGATATTAAGCAATTCTGTTTCTCGATCTTTTTTCTTTTGATAGGCTTTGGTTTCAAAATTAGCTCCCTCTTTGGTACTTGCTAAAAAAGTAATTGTTTCGCCAACAGCTAAAGTAATTTTATAATCGGCAGCATGTACATGAGTGTCATTACTGTTTAACCCTCGATCCGCTTCTGCTGGAAGGTGAAAATTATGATATAACTCATTTTTAATTGCTACTTCTGCTTTCTGCATTTTCAAAAATAATGGCAACACATTATCTCCGTTAGAAGTGACTTTAATTCCATCAGAAATTTCAGATATAGCTACTGGCCACGAAACTTGCCCAGTATTATGAAAAACGCGATTATCCACTATAGCACTTGCTCTAATTTGAACAGTTTCTGAAGCTTCAACTAAGGTATATGATACATACGTTGTGTTTTCGCCTTGTTCCATCCAAATACGTTTTTCTAAAATAACATCAGCACAAGCATAACGCCATACAGGAGTGGTCCCTTCTAACGAAAAACTTTCGATATTAACAAAGCCTTTTGGAGACACATCACCAGAAGTCCACCTGTTTGTAGTAAGGTCATAAGTATTGTTTTTATAAGTCAAACTTTCGTCCAACTTAACCAACATAATTTTACGATCAATTGGCGGGTGCAATGATGCCACCAATAAACCATGATAACCTCTAGTTATTGAACCTGCTATTGTCCCCGAACCATAACCACCAATACCATTGGTTATTATCCATTCTTTTTTTTCTGCAATTTGTAAATTTCCTGTGGTCTCTCTTCCAAAATGTATATTTTTCATAATTTAGAGATTTAAGCAAAACTGTTATGATATACATTTACTTGAGAATTATCACATAAATAATAACCTGGAGTATAATAGCCCGTTGTAGCAAAGTCTAAGCGGCCATCTCCATTAAAATCACCAACAACAATACGTGCTGCAGATGCTGTAGAAACGCGCCATCTTTCAAATAAACCAGACTCTAAATCAATAGCTTTATAATAATATACTCCTTGATGTGGAAGCGGCCCTTTAAGTGCTACCAAAAATTCATCATTCCCATCTCCATCAAAATCCCCTGTTATAATATGATGTCCTGGCCCCTGTGTTTCTGAATCAAACTCGCCAAATACATCTAAAACAGTTCGTTTCCATGGATGATCTGTTAAATTTGTTCCTGGTTTACGTGTATAGACTGTTACCAAATTTCCATGAAAGGGATCAATGGTTGCTATATAAGCATAGGGATCACCTCCAACTTTTCCATAAGCGACATTACCACTCCCTTTAAATTGTCCTGCTTGCCCTGTTTGATCACCTTCACCAATAGGTACAATTTTCCATTCACCCGTTTCTGTATCAAAATAGAACCAATTAATACCTTCTTCACTTGCTAAAAGCACCGACTGTAATTCATCACCTGAATAACCTCCAAATTTATTTTTTACGACCCCATGAATCACTCTAAAATCAGCATTATTTATAATTTCGCCACTCCACTCTTTTAATTCCGTTGCATTTTCCGGAAAATCGAAAAGCGTCATGGAGACAGGTTCATGAACCCCTTCGCCATAAGGCCTGCACCCCACTACCGGTAGCGCCATTAATTGAAGTTTATCAGTTTTTGTAAAATGCCCGACTTGCAAACGATGGGCAGCCATTAAATCTGTTATAAAATGAGATTTCCAGTGTTTATCATCCGTATAAGTTCCTGGATTTTCTAACCATGAAATTTTACCGTCTTCGGGTCTGCACCAAAACATACAATTTCCATAATTATGAGAAATTACCAAATCATTAGTTCCATTACCGGTAACATCCCCTATTTCAATAGCCACAGGAAGGGGGAAATGTGCTATTTCACGTTTTTTCCAATCTGGATTTTGATACCAAACTACTTTACCTACAGCTAAACCAGAGGTTACAATATCTAATTTTCCATTTCCATTTACATCAACGGCTTCAATCCAATATCCATCATCCTGCTTATCAGCTAACGTGACTTTTGTAAAAAAGGGGATTTTAATTTCGCCATCATTTAAATAGCTTAATACATCTTTAGGTTGATTACTCATAACTTCTATTTTTAATCCATTTTATGGAATTTAATATCTTAATGAAGGGATTTATAATTCAGAAATTTGCGGTTTACTTGCCCATGTACCATAACCCGGAGCTTTGGCTCCTGGCGGATGAGAATCAATTGTTGGCCATAGTAATCCTTCGATATATGCATTTGTTGAGATTACGAATGTGCTATCTTTTTCAGCTTCGCCATAATTTTCTCTCCATGCATTTGGCAATTGATACCAACTACCTATAAACCACATTTTAATAATATTCCTAGTAATTGGCCCTAATTTATCATTACTTAATATTTGAAACCTTAATTGTTTATTTAATACAGTTTCATCATTATTTGCTGCTTTTTTTACTTTTCTATAAGCATTCAAAAGTTCATCCATTGTTGCTTTACCTACAATTTCCACTACAGTATTAAAGTAAGCTTCTAACTGGCCAGTCCCTTTCAACTTATATGCAGAAAATGCAGTAAGCACTGTTGACATTTCTAAAAACTCATCCAATTGTTCATTATTCATATCCATAATTCGGTGTTCTTTTATATTTTTAAATTGAATCTACTTGAAAAGTAGGTGCTCCTGTTATTCCTTCTTTACCAGGGAAAGGGTTACGCATTAATTGATAAGACATTTCCTTAATTCGAAACATTGCTCCAACTGCTGGCAATAACATTTCGGGCTTTCCATTTAAGGCTACTGTTAATTCTTTTAAAAATTTTTTGTAAAACTTATTAAATTCATATGCTCCATCATATAACTCAGAATCTTTGGGGTATTCCTCCATACGAGCATTACTTTGAATTGGATACACTGCATCCCAATCAATAGATAAATCTTCGCCAGAGGGATGACCCGGCTTATCATCTTTATGATAATACTTCCCTAGTTTTATTTGTTGAAATCGATAATAATGAGACAGTTCTCCTTCATAATCAAAAATCCCTCCTTCATAACCTTCCCCTTGTTCAGAGATTAATCGAATGGCAGCTAATGCCGAATCCAGATCATTAACTGTTATTATTTCTCCACCACCCGAATAATAATACTCTGCTGTAATTTGCCTAGAATGGTCTCCACAAAAAACAGTTTCTTCACCTAATTCTTTCGTTAGTTTTTTTAACCCTTCTGCAATAGCATTATAAAACTCCCCTATACTATGAAAATGAAGTTCTTCTCCTGCGCTTGACTTAAAAGAAGGCAAAATCGATATATTTTTTCTGCTTATTTTTAATAAACCTGACCTCTTTATGTTTCTACTATCAACTACAGCAGGTCTTTCAATATTTAAAAAAGTATCTATTGCTGACATTGAAAATTTTTCGAGTCCAACTTTAAAATCGGTCTCTCCATCGGGTAAATAAGCTGGATATATAGGCACAAATCCTTCACCGGTTAAATCGGGGTTACCACCAACAGCATTTAACATATTTGCTGCCAGTGTTAAATGCAACATCTCCTCAACTGCTACTACTCTAATTAGGTTATAAGCATCCAGATTTGTCCCTGGATGAATAGAGTAGAGTGCCGTTAAATATGGAGGAATGGTAGCATGCTCGAGTTGTATGGCTACATATAAATAATTATATAAATCTTCGACTGTTTCAATGGGATGTAAATGCATCGTATTGTGTTATTTTATTTTTATGAATTAGGCTTCTAAATCCTTAAGCATAGCCTCCACACTCATAAAGCAAAGTGCCGCTAAAGTTAAGGTTGTATTTGATGTTCCAATAGTGGGCATACTCCCTGCTCCAACTAAATACAGGTTTTTATGATCCCATGATTTTTGGTTACGATCTACCACTGAATCATCGGCATTGGTTCCCATTATATGGGTTCCGGCTAGGTGATTTCCTCCTCGAATGGCATAATCCTCATCTTTATATTTAACATATCCATAATCCATAGGATCATATTTAGAATAGTCCTCTGCCCCTAGCCTTTGGAAAACAAATTTTGATAATTGACGTGCAAATGCAATTCCTTCCATTGTATATTCAGGAATTTCCATAGTTACTATAGGTCTTGGATTCCTTAAACGATCTACATATTTATGATCAACTGTGATTCTATTTTTTGGGTCGGGCATCATTTCCACCATATTTGCCAGTAGTAATTGTTTCGATATTTGATGTACCAACTCGTTGCGTAAGTCTTTACCAAACTTATTTTGATTGTCTACTATATTCAAAAGGTTCGTTTCGGCACCACCAGTTGCCCAGCCCCAACCATCATTATGTATATCAACCGCAAAAGCGGCTTGTTTACTCCTAAAATCACCATTACGCAAATCACTAATTCCCGATGTACATATAGTTCCTCTTGTTGTACCTGCAATCTTGGGCAACAATGCCCAAGTAAGAATATATGGATGATCCATTAAATTCCTACCCATTTGATCACTCGTACTATTTAAACCAGAAGCTAACATTAATCTTGCATTTTCGACAGCATTAGCTGCTAGTACAAATAATTTTGCCTTTACAGTGCTTGTTGTATGCTCATCTGAATCTAATTCTTGATATGACTTATAAACAATTTGATCTACTTTGCCTGTGGCTGAATCAATAACCACTCTTGAAGCTACTGTTTGAGGTAAAATATCTACATTTCCTGTCCCCAATGCTTTGGCTAAGGTTTTACGCCCATCATACTTAGCTTGCACTGGGCAAATTGGCGTACAATTATTATTTCCTTGACAACGCTCACCTTCTTCGGCCTGATGTTCACTTACCGCTCCTACTGGTTTAAACAATTCTCCATTATTAAACTTTTTATAGTTTTCATTAGGAATCCCATTTCTCCCTTGAGGGAAGGTTCGTATTTTTAAGGAGTAGGTTTTGCCAGCCAATTTTATTTCCGCTCCATCTAAATCCTTTGCTACACATTTATCTAAATACGAAGGTGGCATTTCCTTCATGGGAAATACATAATCATCTGCATATGCTTTTTGTTTTGAGAAAGTTTGACTTGACACATTGCCCGAAACGCCCATTTCAAATTCAGCCTTTCGATAGTAAGGCATTAAATCTTCGTAATTTATAGGCCAATCCAAACCATGTCCATATGTACTTAGAACATTAAAGTCTTCAGGTAACATTCGGGGTAATTTCGATTCAAAATGCATAGTTGTACCTCCTACCACTCTTGAGTATGTGAAATCACTTATAAAAGGACCATTCTGCACCAAATAACTATCCGCATTAGGTTTTCCTGGTTTCTTTTTTTTAACATCAACACTACGCGGCATTGATGCATTTGGATTTCGTTTATAAGGCGCATTATTATCTTTAGATGTTGCCGTATAGAAATTATTAAGGTACTTTTCGTAGCCCGAAAGTGTTAAGTCTTTGCCTGGACCTGCTTCAAGAATTAGAATTTTATAGCCTTTTTGACTTAATTCATTTGCTATAATAGAACCACTAATTCCTGAGCCCACCACTACAACATCGTACTCTTTTTCCAATGCTGTTTGATGAGTCACTACTCTTTTTAAATGACGCATAAATACATGTAGTTGATTAATTTACCTTAAAGCTAAAGAGAACTTTCTCTGGTTGTAGTATTAATTTAAAAATTTAACAAACAATTAATAATCAGATCATTACATATAAAAAAACGTTCGTTTTTAAGATTTAATTAGTACCTTACTTTTTTAAAATCATTGGATCATTTAAAATAAAAATAGCCTCATGGACAGTTCTAATTATTTTACTTTAACAAGTGCAGACTTACCCGGACAAATAACCGATAAACAATTAGGAAATGCTTTTGGATGTGATGGTCAAAATATTTCTCCCCAATTAAGCTGGAAAAATGCACCAAAAGAAACGAAAGCTTTTGCGGTTTCCATGTATGATTTAGGTGGGTTTTGGCATTGGATTTCTTATAACATCCCCAAAGACTGTACTGATTTAGATGCTGGAGCTGGTATTGCGACCGAGAAAAAACTACCTCATGGAGCCAAAAACGGATATAATGATGCTCGAATTGCCGGTTATTTGGGTCCATGTCCACAACCTAACTCTCAACATACATATATGATTACTGTACATGCGTTAAAACAAGCTATTGAAATTGAAGCGGATGCCAGCGCTGCATTAATCAATTTTGTACTTAATGCAAATTCATTAGCAAAAGCTTCATTAATCGCCTATGCTAATGCTTAATGTTAATTAATTGATAGCTATAATTGTAGTTTATTTAAATCAATCTAAAAAAATATAGCAACAAAAAACAAAGTTTATTCATTAAACTCGCATTATGTATTAGAGTTTAGTTATAAATCTGAACAATGGTTATTATAACAGTATCTGCAGATTCATATAAACTTTTAATCGGACTCCAATAAAAAACACCTTGCGAATAGTAATTTTTTATCATTTTTTTGTCTTTTTAGTACTCTAAGCTTGAAAATGCATAAAAAATAGTTACTTTTCGTTTTAATAAAAAAGTATTCCCTACTTTATTGTTAATGTTTTTGTGTTGTATGTTCCCATTTAAATCTTCTTTCTTTTTATGCCTACTTATCTATTTAAGTTGCTACACTTCTGGCATTAGCCAAACCTCTACTAACAAATTATACTTAAACATTAAATCTAATGATAGTATACAAAAACAGCTCTATTTTAATAATTATAACCAGTTGCAAACTCATATTGATAGTTTAGTAAGCAAACTGCATAAACAAGGTTATTTGACTGCTTTTTACGAAAAGCCAATTAAAAAAAACGATAGTACTTATACAACTAAACTTTTAAAAAAAGAGATTATCCAACAAGTTGTTATTAAAAATTGGGAACAACTCCCATTAGTAATTAAGAAAAATACAGGATTAAAAAAAAGTAACATCATACCAATTGTTTTATTACAGGAAAAAATAAGCTCTTGGAATTTCTTATTATCAAATGAAGGCAATCCATTTAACAGCCTTCAATTAAAAAATATCCAAAATCAAAATGATACTCTTTATGCTAATTTACATTTTGAGGGTATTGAAACTCGCAAACTTGATAGTATAATTATAAAAGGTTATCCAAAATTTCCTCAAGGTTTTTTAACACATTATATTGGTATAAAAAAAGGGAGTCTGTATCAAAATAAAAAAATCCAAGAAAAAACACAACAACTTAACAACCTCCCTTTTGTAAGTACGATTAAACCTGCTGAAGTTTTATTTAACCCTAAATCCACTCAATTGTACGTTTATTTAAAAAAGAAAAACGCAAATAATTTTGATGGTTTTTTAGGCTTTTCGACTGATGAAGAAACAGGGGATCTAGTATTGGATGGTTATTTAAATTTAAGTTTACGCAACAACTTAAATTTCGGTGAAGAATTTAACCTTTCTTACAAAAGTGATTCAGAAGAACAGCAACAGTTTAGAATATTTGCAAAATTGCCTTATCTATTTAAATTACCATTGGGGATAGAAGCTGGTCTTTATAATTTTAGGCAAAAAGATGTGTTTTCTACTACAGAACAAAAAATAGGAGTCAATTACTTGTTTACTCCAAAAATTGAAGCTTTAATTGGTTATAAAACATATGAATCTGCTGATTTAAGCTCTAGTGAATTTGTTGCCGGAAGCATTACAGAAGCTTTTGATGCTCGTTTTTTACATATGGAATCTCGATATCTACGAAAACAAAAACAATTGCTGTTTCCTGTAAAAACGAGTGCCATTTTAAGTGCCGAAATTGGGTCTCGATCACAAGAAAACACAACTACCAGGCAGTTTAAATTGGGACTACAACTAAGTCATATTTTTCAATTAAATAAACGAAATAGCATTTATCTTGCAAACAATACTCAATTTTTTAATTCGGACACTTACCTTGCTAATGAGTTATATCGTTTAGGGGGTATTTTATCTATTCGTGGTTTTGAAGAAAACAGTTTAAGAGCCTCACTCTTTAATGTTTTGAACACCGAATATCGCTTTCAACTTAACGAAACCATATACGCTCATAGCATCATTGACTTTGCTTTTACCGATAATCAAACCCCTCAATCTAGTAATAACCCTGAGCCAATAGGACAAAATCAACTTACCAGTTTTGGAGTAGGCCTTGGTATGCTTACAAAAGCTGGCCTATTTAAATTAAATTACGCTAATGGAACAAGTGATGATATCCCTTTCGAATTTGGAAATTCAAAAGTTCACTTAAGCTTAACTGCTTTTTTTTAAAGCTTTGGGCTTTTTTTTAGATACTCCAAAAAAAGTAAAAACTTCAATTTTAACCTGACAACCGACAACCCTCAACCAAAGTACAACTAAAAAATAAAATTCATAATTCACAATTAACACATTACCTTTGCGGCATGAGTAACGAATCACAACTTTTTGGAATCCATGCGGTCATGGAGGCTATTAAATCTGGAAAAACTATTGATAAAATTTTTTTACAAAAAGGACTTCAAGGAAGTTTATCCAAGGAATTAATTCTTCTTTTACGAGAACACAAAATCACTCCAAACACAGTGCCCGTTGAAAAGTTAAATAAACTTACTCACAGAAACCACCAAGGAGTAGTCGCTTTTGTTGCTCCTGTAGATTTTCATGATTTAGAAGAGGTCATTATTCGTACTCAAGAAGCTGGAAAAACCTCTTTATTTATCCTATTGGATCAACTTACCGATGCCCGAAATTTTGGTGCCATTATAAGAACTGCCGAATGTATTGGAGCTCATGGGATAGTTATTGCTAAAACTGGTGCAGCTCCTGTTTCTGCCGATACCGTAAAAACTTCTGCTGGGGCTGTTTTTAATATCCCTATTTGCAAGGTTGATCATTTAAAAGATGCTCTTTTTTTATTGCAAGCAAGCGGTATACAAACGGTTGCTGCAACCGAAAAAACTGAAGACAGCATTTACCAAGTTGACTTTAAACTCCCTTCGGCAATTATTATGGGGTCTGAAGGCAAAGGGGTTTCTCCTGGTATTTTAAAATTAGTTGATCACAAAGCTAAGTTGCCCATGTTTGGCGAAATTAGCTCTTTAAATGTATCTGTGGCCGCTGGTGTATTTTTATATGAAGCCGTTAGACAACGTTTATAGAAATTGATTTTAATGTTATGATAAACAAAAATCTGATTATACTAACTTTATTTCTATTTACTGTAAACCTATTCGCTCAAAAAGAAACTAGACATATTGAGTTTACAGTTATGCTTGACACTTTACTAAGTCATACTGTTAAAGAAGTGCTGCCCGATGAAATCAAAAATGATTCTACATTCATTTTTTTAGATGCTCGCAAAAAAGAAGAATATAATGTGAGTCATATACCTAATGCTTTACGGATAGGTTATGATGATTTTAACTCAAAAACACTTGAAACTATATCAAAAAACCAACCAGTAATAGTGTATTGTAGTCTAGGATATCGCAGCGAAAAAATTGCTGAAAAATTAAAAAAAATGGGGTATTCCAATGTATCCAATCTTTATGGAGGCATTTTTGAATGGATGCATTGCAATCAACGCATTGTAAATGATAGTTCGATTACAAATAAAGTACATACCTATAACAAAGAATGGTCAAAATGGTTGAAAAAAGGAGAAAAAGTATTTCAACACTAGTTATATTTATATCTGCTTATATGTGCGACAGATATGATATATCACATTCTTCAAAATAAATAATCGCGTTTATTTTTAATTATTATATACTACAAAGCTTACTAAATATTTATAAAAAAATTGATTAATAATAGCTAAAGCAACCTTACACTAAATAAGTCTTTAAATTAAGCAAAAGTAGTATTGATTTATATTTTTTATTAAACTACTCTAACAATATTAAACTCTAATTTTTGAATAATCTTATCTCTAATTGCTTGTGAATTCATTAATTTATTAACAGATTTTCTTAATTCTTTTCTGCTATAAGTTTTTATGTTTGAGTTTGTGTTAATTTGATTTGATTTCATGACTTAAATTTTAATTTGTTAATATGTGTTACAAAAACTTAGTCTCCAATCAAATAGATTCCTTAACAAAAAAAATTATTTTTTCATTTTTTTTAACAAAATACACTCATTTTCAACCTTTTAAAATTATGCATTCTTTCTTGCCATTTGCAATAATTCTTGATCTAATTTTACTCCCGATGCATCAGCAATAAGATTATAAAACACCGCCATGCCAGACATAGCTATCAATTCCATTATCTCCCCCGTACTATAACCCAAAGCGCCTAATTTTTTAAAATCAGCTTCGGTTGTTGAGTTAGGTTGTTTAGCTACGCGTACTGCAAAATCTATTGCTTCTCTTTCTTTTGCACTACCAGAACCATTTAATGTTTGTTTTGCCTTTAGCACATCAATCTGATCTTGGGTTCCTCCTAACATTTTACAAAAAGCCTGATGAGCGGTTTGACAATAATCACATTCATTCCCAGAAGAAATTGCAATCATTATCATTTCTTTCAACTTTCTATCTAATTGCCCTCCTCCTAAAATATGAAGCATTACGGGGTAAATCCCTTCCAATACCTCTGGAGCATGACCCCAAATTTTAAAAAAATTAGGTATAAAAGGGGCATTTAATTTTTCCTGTATAGTTTGAAATGTTTCTTCAAGTGCAGGTGTTTCTTTTGGGTCTTCTAGGAGTGTTGAAATAGTTTTCATAATAATTATGTGTTTTTATTTTTTGCATATGTAATATACATAGTATCAATTTCATTATAAACATTTTAACTTGATTTTTAAAAAGTCATTCAAATAAGTTATCGCATTATCCTTCCTCCTTTTTGATATTCACGTTGTATCCCATTAATTATATCTGTTAAATGAATTGTTTTATTGCGGTTCCCTAATGTACACAAACAAGCATATTGAACAATATTCATAATTTCGGCTCCAGACAAATCATATTTTTGGGCTAATTGCAATACATCTACCTCATCATGTAATGCTATCATATTAGGAAAAGCTTTTTTCCAAATCAATAACCTTTCAGAAGGTTTAGGCAAAGGGAAATGAATAATCGACTGAAAACGACGCACAAAAGCTTCATCAATATTACTTTTTAAATTAGAACTTAAAATAACCAAGCCTTTATATCCTTCAATTCTTTGTAATAAATAAGAAACTTCTTGATTGGCATATTTATCATGAGCGTCCCTTACATTAGTTCTTTTTCCGAATAAAGCATCAGCTTCATCAAAAAAGAGAATGTTTTCTGTTTTTTCTGCTTTAGCAAGTAAATTTGCTAAATTCTTTTCTGTTTCCCCTATAAATTTAGAAACCACCATAGAAAGGTCTATTTTATATACATCTTTGCCTGTATATTTCCCTAATAAATTAGCCGTTAAGGTTTTTCCAGTTCCTGGAGGACCATGAAACAATACTCTATACCCAGGCTTTATTTTTTTGGACATCTCCCAATCATTCAACAAAGTATCTCCATGAGCTACCCAAGTTTTCAATTCTTGTATTTGCTGATTGGTTTCTTCATTTAATACTAAATCTTCCCACTCCATTTCTGTTTCAATTACCTGAGCTGGAAATTTCATACTGAAACTCGGTTTACTTGTTTTTCCTAATAAAAAAAGCTCTACATAATCTGGAGAGAGCACTAGTTTACCACTCATTTTAGGTTCCCCAGAAGGAGCTTCTTCTAACCATAAAATTTGATTTTTTATAAAAAAATGATCAGAGCTAAATAATTCATATACTTCTCTTCTTTGCTCAAAATTAGTGCCTGCTAATAGAAAAAAAACCGTTTCGGCTGTAGGTAAAAAACCTCTGAAACTTTTACCTCTAACACCACCCAATTGAGGGAAATCACCAGTAGATTGTAATTTGTTTTGAATTACTCTATCCAAAAAACCACTATCAACATGAGGTACCAAGGCCAATAACAGTAATGTTTTTTCATCTACACTCAGATTTTTCTTTTTTAAATCTTCAGGTAATTGAATTGACCATTTACTTACAGGAGGTACTTTAGGTTTAGTAATTTTATTTTCGGGGTTAAAGTATTTTTCCAAACGGAATTCTATTAATACTTTAAGATAGTTGAATTCGAGTATCAAAATTATCTAATTTAGTTGCTTAGGTTTTAGAGTCAAACAGCATTTATAAGTGGCTTTGGCTAAATAATCATGTAACCACTTTTTTAAATCTTCTTTTGATTCATATTGGTATGAAAATTTTCCTAAATTCATAAAAGGAATCGTATACAAATTATCTCTCCCCTTTTTCTTTATCATTATTTTTAAATTCACTTTGTTGTGTCCTTTGCTTTCTAAAGAATATAGGATAGCATATTCGATCTGATTTTCATTATCTGAAGGGACCAAAATATGCTTCTTTAAACTATCCTTTTTAGTTTCTTTTAAAGTCTTATAATAAGCCACTTTACCCGATTCATATTGTGTAATCAAATAATCTGAAAAACCATTGTTATATATGACCGTATCTTTTTCAGCAAAAACTTTAAAATATAATGTGTTTTTTTCATGCAAAGTATGGCTACACTGCCACAAAAAGCATAATAGTAATATGAATGCTCCTATTTTATATAACATCCTAATCATAAACGGTAATTGTCCCCACACTTTCATTATCCCCTGCTCTTGAATTTATTAAATATTTATATATTGAAGTCCATTTTTTCCTATGCTCTGGTGCACCCGTTTCTTCTGCTCCTATGGTAATACAACCTAAAGTAACATTACCTATATGTAAATATTTTTCACTCTCTTTACCTATTCTAAACCAAGCGTATGAAAAATCACTGTCTTCTATATAACCATATTTGTGTGGGTAATCGGGCAACATTAATTTATGAGTCCCTGTACCTATAGGGTCATTAGTGTCCGAAAAAGCTTTAACAACCGTTCCATTCCCAAACTCAAGTTTCATTTGTGATTTCCAAAATTTTACAGATGCTGGACCGTTATATGGGCCTGTAGTAAACCTACCCGATCCTTTTACTGAAGACTTTTTATTTCTATGTGGCCATTCCTGAGCCGTAAAATACTCCCTTCCTCCATTGGCATTTTTAAAATCTACCTCTGCATTAAATGACAATGGATATACCGCATTATCAGTTTCATTTTTTACATTTAAAAATCCCTTATCATGGTCTTTTAATTTTTTACTTGACCTCTGTACTCTTTTTTCTAAACTATTCTGTTGCAATACATGTGTTAACTCATGTGCTAGTAAATGTTTCCCTTGACTAGAATCTGGATTGTATTTTCCCGAATTAAAATACACATCATTTCCATGCGTAAAAGCTTGTGCACCTAGCTCCTTGTTCAAAGAAACCGCATCCTGATCTGTATGAATACTCACATTACTAAAATCCCTATCGAAAGAGCCTTCCATTTCGGCCTTTGTATGTGTAGGCATTTTTTTTCCTTTTCCTGACTTACTTGAAATTTTATTAGCTACAGCTGTACTTGCCGTATTTGCGGTACTTGAATTACTTTTTGTTTGTAGTTCCTCATTTTTCTCTGTACCTGCCATTCCCATTTTTTGAATAGGTTCCTCCTCTTCATTATCCATTTTATTCAGCATTTCTTCTTCAGGATGTTCCATACGCTGAATTTCCGGCTTTTCTTGCACCAATTTATCCTCTTCCATACGTTGCTCGGCTGTACCTAACTTTTCATCTTCCACTGGTGTGGCTAATGATTCTCGCTGTATACTGCTTATTTCTTTATTTTGAATTGCCGGTTTAGAAATTGATTTATTCACTACGGCATCAGCCATAGTATCTGCTTCCTTTTCATACTTATCTCCTGGTTGCCCTACTGTTAATTTTGTTTGGACAGCTCCTCCATTTGGAACATTAAAAAACGGTTGTTTTGGTTGTTTTGAAAAAAAAGAACCTTCAGTGCGTTCCTTCCCTTCATTATTATGAGGTAATTTATTGCGACGACTTGAAAATATTGTTTTCATAACTTACTTTTTTAAAACTTTTCTAAAAACTCTTCTGTTAAGGCTTCGTAATCCTTAGCTCCATTTGTATTTTTATTATAAGAAAAAATATCTTTACCTTGCTCTTGTGCATTGGCTAACGAAATATTACTACGAATAAAGGTTTTAAAAATCACCTTTTCCGAAAACTCTTCTTCGAGTTCCAATTTCACTTGTTGATTCATTTTTTTTCGTTGATCAAACTTGGTGAATACAAATCCTAATAACTTGATTTTTTTATTCATTTTTTTAACCAATTCAAGGTGTTTCAAAAAACTTCGCACTCCTTTTAGTGGTAAAAATTCTGCCTGGAGCGGTATTAATACATACTGACTACTAACTAATGCATTTATAGTTAACATTCCCATTGATGGTGGACAATCTATTAACACATAGTCATAGCCTTTTAAAGGTTTTATTAATTGTGCCAATATCTGTTCCCTTCCATACACACTAGCTAATTCTAATTCGGCACCAGCTAAATCTAATGATGCTGGAATCAAATCTAAACCAGAAGCTTCTAGTTTTACATCCATCAATTTTGCAGACTCTCCAAAGGCTTCTTTACGTAGCACGGTATAAATAGACTGTTCAATTTCATCTGTAATGCCTAGTGATTGTGATAGATTTGCTTGCGGATCCACATCAATCAATAATACTTTTTTTCCTTGCTTTTTTAAACCCGCTGCCAAGTTTATTACCGTAGTCGTTTTACCTACTCCTCCTTTAAAATTTGCTACTGAGATTACTTTCATATCTTAAACACTACACTGTAAAATTCACAACTTAACAACACACTACAATTTAACTAAAAATCAACACTTTACACCTAATAAACAACAATTACTTACTAACCTAATTTCCCATTAAAATACTCATTGGCCTTATCCCAAACTGCACAACCGACTTTATAACCTAGTTTGCGCCCTTCCATATCTCCTGCTTTAAAATGAATACCCCCATAAAGTCTTGAAATACCTGCTTCGTTTGCTGCATCTTTAAGTACTTTCCATTCTAATGTAACGGCTTCGTTAGGTGTACAATCAGGTTCTATTTTAGAACCTCCTTTAGGAATAGTTACCGATTCACCATATTTACTTTTATTACAAAATGAGGTCAGTACCTCTTCTGCAGCAGCACTAAACGTACTATGCCCCGACACATATTCCGCAAAAGGAGGCGTGGGAATATATGGAATCCAATTTTCACCTTCAATTTCCTTTGTTCCTTCACATGGACCTCCCCAAGCCTCTATCGTTTTTCCGCGATACAATTCACGAATAGCAGATATTGGCCGTACATAATCGTATGCTACTTTACTATCCCATGCAGCAATACCTGCATCTAATAAAGCATTTGATAGCACAAAAAACATTTTTATATCAAAGGCATTTTTATGTTGATGTTTATTCGACAAATAACGTGCCTGTCTACAACATTGTTCTGGTGGAGTTGCCGATCGATTCAAATCACCATCCTTAGGGGTGTCTTCAAACTTATCTTCATGCATCCCTGCCCAAAACTCGGCTATTAGTTTTTGTTCATCCGTTAAACAAGCACTATGTTCCAATATCATATCGGCTTGTGCCTTGTATTCTTTTTCGTTACAGGTTACAGGTGACGGGGGTCTAAACTCTCCTCCCCATGTCAAGGCAAATGGCTTAACTAAACCCCAATGTGGAGTTAAAAACTGTTGCGGCTTGTGGTTTACTAACAAAGGTTGCCAACGATCTTCATATTTAATTGGCTGAGGAATTGCCGGATTTACTGGACAATAATTAGTAAAATCTACATAGCGACCATCCTCTAATGTGCCGTACTGATTGGCAAAATCACCCCACCTACAATCAATAATTAGTTTACCACATAAATTCCCTAAACCCGAAGGGTTGGTAGGTTCTAGGTTTGTATCATCTGGATCAAAATTAAGTGTGCACATAAAATCGCGAAATATATTTTTCTTTTCCGGCGGTAAGTCAAGCCAAAACAACTCTTGTAATACTGTAAATGCCGCATGACTATAGGTAATTTCTCTATTTTTAGGATTACATTCGGCACTAGGGCGTTGTAATCGCCTACCTGTGGTGGTACTTACCTCATCACCACTATTATTGTAATTAGTCCATGCATCATACATCGCCGTATGTACCATTGCTAAGGCGCGAGAAGCTAATGTTGGTGACATTGCCACATAATGTATGGCATCGCAGGTTAAGCGATTCCAAATTTGGACCTCGGTGGGGGTGTAGTTTTTGTTTGTTGCCATGGTTGATATTTTTTTAATTATACAATCCTTTAATTTGTGTTATTTCCTAAACAATACGCTTCTTTAAGTAATCTATTATTATAACGACTATCATTAAGTGGAGCTATAAAATGTGAAACTCTAGTATGAGTTATTATTAATGCTCCATTTGATGATCTAGGATGATGTATTCTATCTAAAAGTTCTGAACAGGCAGGCCTGCCTGTTGTTCTATTTCCTTCTTGACATTCTTGCCTTTCGGAAACGAGTCTAAACATTTCTACTTGCATTATCTGAGGATCCCTATCCGAAATATGATACATCTGACTTAAAATTCGATCTTCGGAATGCCTTCCTCCCCTTGCTTCATTCATAAATGGATCAGTATTCATTATACTTGTTGAATTATTTAAATAGGTGATTATTAATTGAGCTATAGCCACATTTCTATTCCAAGAATAGGCTCTATTTCCAGAAGTTGGAATAATACGATTCCGTACTAATAAATCTCTCCTTGCATTTCTTAAAGCACTTCTTAAACCATGGCTTTGTAATGAGGGTGTAAATGATGCTGCTTCGGGAACACAAGGATCTCTTTCTAATTCCTCTGCAATATCCAAACATTCATTACTATTAGTAACTACTCTAAACACAGGTAAACAATCTTCACTATAAGCTGGTATCGAACTTGTTCCTCCCATTTGATAAGGCCGGTATCGGATCATCCAAATATTTTGAAATAAAAAAGCATCTACTATTTCCCCTATTGAAAAGTCCGCTGGCCTATCTGATAAACACACAATATCTCCCTCATTTACATTAGGTTGATCACAACCTCTTCCTCCTCCCGAAGTATTACTACCTACATCTTGATCAACTTCATTTGCTACTTCATCTTTAATCCCACTTTCTTCGAGCATATCCATTGCAAATTCTCCTATTTTCCCTAAAGTTTCAACTACTCCAGGCAAGTCAACAAATATCCCTTCAGAATTATTTCCTTCATCTGAATTTGCAGTTTGAAAACCTCCATCATAAACAATTCCTATTCTGGAACCTAATGCTATATTTGTTGCCCATGAAGCATTCGCCAAATCCGTATTCATTTCAGATTCAAACCAAAGAAACGACCCTCTTAAAAATCCACTTAAACCAAAATTTAACAAAAAGTCAAGATCAAGTCCTTTGGCATGACAAAATTTTAAATTATTCCCAGGTGATTTAATCATGTCAATATCTCCTCCAAAATCTGCATTCCCAGAAACTCCCATTAAAGCTCTAAGTCCAAATGCCAAACTTGCTAATCCATCCAAGTCTACTCCTAAAAATGCTGGAGCCACTTCTAACTGGGCTTCAAGTCCTATTTCTAAATTTACCTCAGCTGGGATCTGTAAATTAGCCTTAGCTTTTATACTCCTTATTAAAAAAAGCATTTCTAATAAATCCGGTGTTGGTCTTCCTCCCCCGTCCCATAAACCAAGGTATCTCAGTAATATCCCTAATGGTGCTGCAGCAAATAAATCGGTTAATAAATTATCACGTGTAATTGCAAAGTCTATTCCTAATAGAATATCTCTTAAGGTTAATGGACCAAACCTTATGCCTCCTTTTACATATCCATTTACCTCTCCATCAATCTCTATACCCACACCCAATGGAGTATAAAAAGGAACTAGGGTTAAATCTAATAATTCGGTATCTAAACGTTTATTATAATTCCCTCCATCATGAATTGGATAATCTCCAAGACGTACTATAATGTCACCTAAAGGTCCATTAAGTCTATGGGGACAGTTACTCATACCTAATTCATCTCGTATTTCTTGCTCCCTAGATTCAGCCTCAGTTACTTCTCCCCCAGAAGTTTCTTCCATTCTTTGATCATTTAATTCTTCTTCGATTACTTCACTTCCCGATGTTGATGTGTCTGCTGGGAAATTTTGTCGTTCCTGCCTTTCCAATACCCCTGGGAATCCGCCTGACTGAGGTGGAGGACTTAATAATTGCCTTTGCACCTTATTTTGTGAACTTCCTTGCTGAACCGTATGTGTTAATTCATGTGCTAATAAATGTTTCCCAGAATTAGAGTTTGTATCATATTTACCTTGATTAAAATAAATATGATTGCCATGGGTAAAAGCTTGTGCCCCTAATTCTTTATTCATTTGCACGGCCTCATTATCCGTATGTACCCGCACATTACTAAAATCTGTTCCAAAGGCTGATCCCATTTTACTATGCATATCTGATCCTAATGGGCTTCCTGTTCCTTTACTGGAATTTAAACGGCTTTGCAAATCTGGCATTTGACGCTCTTGATTTGTATTCGATTTTGTTTGAATGTTTGAACCTGCTCCTGGTTCTTCAGGAATTTCTGCTGTACTTAGTTTTGTGTGTATCTCTTCATTAGCTTCTAAAAACTCGTCTTCTTTTTCTTGTATTTTTTCTTTTTCTTCACAATGACTACACTTTGGTTGTGCTACCGAGGGTAATATAGGATTAGCTTGTATTTTAGCTGGCTTATTTTCCGGATCAATATTATTCCTTGGTTGCTCTAATTTTTGCACTACCTGATCAGCTATTGCATCTGCTTCTATTTCATACTTATCATTTGGTTGACCAATTGTAAGTTTTGGTTGTATAATCGCTGGTCTTAAAAATGATGTAGTAGACTCATTAGATTTTGAAAAAAAGCTACCTCTTCCGTTTTTATTAAAAAACGGTCGCCGCTTTGTTTGAACTGTATTAGTTGCGGCAGAGCTTTTATGTGCTTCAGCTACTTTCATTATCAATTTTTCTACTACTCCCTTTTAAATTACTATTGATTTATTCTTTAAGCTTACTATATGTTTTCCAAACAGTACTATCAATTCTCCTGAAGCAATTGTTATACCCCTAATCCTTTCCGAGGCTTCCCAAAGAAAAACACCTGGTTCATTATCATATAAGTGTATCATAAATATTCTATTATGATAATCTGCATAAATGACATAGTCATCCTTGGTGAGTAAAACACGATTCCCATGAGTTGTACTGGAGTTATATTTTCCATTTATTGTTATACTTTTTTGAGAAATAATATTCCCCTCCAATGCATCAATTATTGTTATGCTAATTCCATTACAAATAATAATCCTAGCTTTTTCGTCTAAAATGCACAGTGGGTTTCTAGCTTCTGAAATTTTAATTGTATTTAGAATTTTTCCTGTTGACATTTGTATATAAGTGAACGTTCCATCATCCAAACACATCCAAACTTTATCATTTACTATACCTACAATATGATCAATTACATCATGTACCATTTTTTCCCAAATCAAGTTACCATGGTGATCTAAATACATAAGTTTATTTGGGTTACTTGAATAAGTAATAAGTACTCCTCTGGAAGTGGGCAAAAAACTATTAAAAAATTGTTTTTTTGACCAAACTTTATTTTTGGTATTCTCATTTACACACTCTATTATCCATTTACTTTCCCATGGTAAATAATTTAGCCAATCTTTCCTTTTTTTTAAAACCACTATTTTTTCATCACTTAAGCCAATAGGGGTTACCATACTTGCTAGAACGCCACTTTTAATTTTTGAATTCATTGTAAAGTCTGGCTGTATTCGATACAAATCTCCTATATCACTAACTACAATTGGAGCTGAATTAAAACTAGGATATAGTTGATATACAGGTGTTTTAAAACCACTTACCTCAGTTAAACCTTCATTAGTAATACGCATAAAACCATGAGGTGAATTCATGAGAAATACCCCTTTACAAAACCATTTCAAAAATGTTCTATTCGAAGGTTCTGGCAACTTTTTTTTCCACAACACAGTTAACTCCTCCTTTGGAAATGAAAAAGCATAGCTATGCGATTTAAAATCCATATGTTGAAATTGAGATGTAATTATTTTATTTGTCATCTTGATCATCTATTACTGGTGGCATTGGCGGCCTGTTAGTTCCTGGCTTAGTTGGCGCTACGTGACTGGCATCTATTTGAGGAACTGTTAGTATTTCGTTATGCATTTTAAATGTATCTCTTAGTTGTTTTGCTTGTATAGTAGTTAAAGTTCCCTCGGCTATTTTATCCGCAATAAAGCTTTCTAATGTATTTTTCATTTCCATTAGAATTTCTGACCGTTTTACTGGTGTAGGATCCCTAAACATCCAAATAACATCTTTTATTCCTTTTGGGTTTGTTCCTCCTGCTGTAGCTCCTTCTAAATCCGCTCTAAATTGTTTTACAAATTTTTCTTTATACCAAACACTCCAGTCTTTGGCCTCAACTCTACGACCATCTTTTAAAAGAATATCAATTTCACGCCCAGGTACTTTTACCTCAACTGACGCTACTTTTTGTGTTCCGATCACAATTCTTATTAATTCGAGTTGCCACACAGCTCCTTTCCATTTCCCTTTACTTGTTGCTGCATCTCGTATTAACTGATATGATCCTTCGATACCTGCTTCATTAATTGCTAAAAAGCTTTCTAACACAAAGTTTAGCTCTGCCTCTGATTTTGCATATTGAACTGCTTTTTCAATAGGCACTGCAGTTTTGGCTGTTGATTTTCCTGGAGGTCCCATAGAAGCATATAAAGCCCCTCTAATGGCTTCAGCACTTAACGACTCTGCATTTCTTAACATCCTCAACGCATCTCCTACTTGTATATCAGACATTCCTGCAAGTTCTCCTTTACGCGCTTGATCTATAGTCTCCTTTCCGAATTTTTCAATTCCAAGTTTCAAGGCTTCCGCAGATCTTTTATCTAAAGTTAACTCTGCTTTTTCTATAAGTGCCTCAACTTCTCTTAACGAGCTTAATTTTTTAAAACCACCTAAACTTTTAGTAGCTTTTTTAATATACTGACTAGTAGACGACCCAAAAATTTTGGCCCTTCTTTTTAATCTATCTTGACGTAATTTCAAGCCTTCTTTCAGGTCTGAAACATCTTTTTCTGGCTGTAAAGATTGTCTTGTTTTTTCTTGTTCAAATTTGGCTCCCCATTGTTCTTCAACTCTATTTCTGGCATTATCAATAGCTTCCTTATGTTTCAGTAAGGTTTCTTTAACTAAACCTGATCTTTTAGTTGGCAAGCTTTTCATGTAAGCTACAGTATCTTCATAGCCTAGTAGTTCCGCTCTTTTAATAATATTTTCCTTAATATCTACCAACCTTAAACGCCAAGCTTCTGTAGTTTCTCCTGGGGCTTGAGCTGTTTTTTTAACATCAACAGTAGTTTTTAATTTACTTTTTGCCTCAATAGATTTTTCTGCTGCAGTTAGAGATTTTTCATATTTGGCCAGCTCTTTATCAGTCATTTTTGAAGGCTCGCCTTTTTCTATATTTTTAAGTTTAGTATTTGTCTCCGCAAGATCAAATGCCTTTTCTAAAAGTTTCATTTTTCTTTTAGTCAATTCTGATCGCCATGTTTCTTTTACATCTGCTTTTCGAGTACCATCGGGCAAAAGTGTTACATCTAATCCTGTAGCTGGTTTAAAAATTAATTTTTGCCCATTTTGCATCACTTCCATGACTCCATTTCCTAATGAAGAGACGTTTTTTTCTCCATAATATTCAATGATTTCTTTTTCCTGTCCTCTTTCATAAGTAAACAAAGCCTCTTCATTGGTTAATCTACCTGTAGGTCTTATTTTCGCTTTGCTAAAAAACTCAATGTCTTTTAATTGATTTATATACAAATCAAATTTCTTTTGCATTGATTTAAGCCTAAATTCCAAATGTTTAGCATCTGGCCTTGTCCTAAAAGACTTTGACATTTCAGCTACTAAAGCTTTTTGACTAATCAATAAGCTTTTCTGCCTAGCAACTAAATTTATTCCTTCTTTTTCAGCCGCATTTGGTCGTACTGAAAATTCTGCTGCTAGCTTACTTAATTTATTAGCCTCCACAAGTAGTTTATTCATTCTACCATCAAACTCTCCTAATCTTTTAGCCCGTGTCCACTTTTGAAGTTGTTCCATGGGACCTCTTACAGCAAAAGCTCCTGCTTCCAATAAGGCTATAGACACAGCGGTTTCAAAAAGCAATTCATTCATTGCTTCCCCTTCAGGTATTTTACCTGTTTTAATATAATTACTTAAAATCCCGATACCTAAAAAGGCGCCTCCAGTAGTAGTCACTCTTAAGCCCACATCTACAGCTTTCCATGCTCTACTTGTTGCAAAAGCTTGTTTCCCTCCTGCTCCTGAGACTGCAAGTGCTCGAGTGGCAGCTCCTAATCCTTTAAAAAATCCGAAAGTCAGAAAGTTGATTACAAATTGTTCTCCTAAATTATCATAAGCCAATTGATAATCTTCGGCACTTGCAGTGCCTCCACTCATTATTAGAGTATGTACACCTGGACCTACTAAAGTCATAATCCCTGCCGTTACCCCTAACTCGATTAAGGTAAATGCCACAAGTCCACCTGCTGTCGCTGTTGAACTTACTAACAGGCCTGCCACTGCAGCTCCGGCTGCACCAGCAACTAATATTAATGCTACGGAAACAACTACTACAGCAAATATTTTTAAATATTTATTTCGTCTTTTTCGTTTAGCATCGGCTGCAGCAGCTTTGGCAAATAAAACAGCCGCTTCACTTCCAAAACCTTTACTTACCCCTCCTGCGGCACCCTCATGAGGAAAGCTGAAAGGCGAAAGTAAAAATCCATGTTTTTTATATACAATTTTGCGAATTTCATTCCCAAAACTACCTTCCATATATAGAGGAGAAATCTCATTTGCTTCGATTGCAAAAAGAAACTTATTAAACTCTTTTACCTGTGCTTTTGTTTTTTCAATAATTGCTTTGATAGAAACACCAGCTATATCCTCTCCCATCCAAACCCTTACAGTCATTGAAGGATCTGACAGTACAATATTCCACAAGAGTTTAAACACTCCTGAAATGCCTATAAAATCAAGGGTTTCATTCCTCTCTTTTTCCGTCATAGACATCATTCGGACTATTAACCGCTTTACACTTTCTTCGTAAGTATAAATTTTAATTCCTTTTATAGAAGCTTCTATTGTATATCTCGCTACCCATTTAGCATCGCGCTCTACATCCTTCAATATTTTTGTTCCAACAACATCAGTAAGCCCCGAGTTTTCTTTCATCAATGTCCTAAGCACTGTTGGAAAATAAGCTTCAGATCTATCTACTGCTGGTTTTAAATAGCTATTCCAGATATTGTCGGTTACTATTTCGTCCCACCCAAATGATGAACTAAATGGCATATAACTATTTTCATCATCTTCTCTTTTTTGTCCTACTTTGCTAAATAATAGATCTCTTGCTTCTAAATAATCAAAATCAATTTCATGTATTCTTCCTGATGTTCCTTTTACATATAAAGCTTCAAAAAAATACCCACCAACAATTTTGAAATACGCATCCATTGTACTTGTATTATCAAGCACTAACCATTCTGCCTCGGCAATCGCATGTTCTAATGCTATTCTTCCATATGAATTATCACTGTGTTTAAATACAAAACACTCTTCTGTATCACCAGAAGTACCATACCTTGCTCCCCATTTTGTACTATAGAATAAGTCATAAATTAACCAACTATCCTTTTCCTCACCATTAATGTACATTTTAGTAAACAAAGGTTCTGGCAATTGTCTAGTTTCGTTAGCTAGTTTTTGCATTCCTTTTTCATTCACATGCAATGCCATCCACTTCCCTTTCTCATCTGCTTTTGCTACCCAATTATATATTGGCCAAGCTTTCACAAAAGCTTTAAGCTGATTTAGCGTATCAAATAGCCAATAAAAATCAGTTATGGGAGTAGAATCTACTAAGCTTCCTGGTTTAGGGATATCTGGTATTTCTGGAGTATATTCTGGGTTCCAACGAATTCCATCTATTGTTTGCCCTTGATATTTATTAATTTCTGTGTATTGCTCTCCTTCATTTCCTAATGGAGGTGTTAAACCATTTCCAATAGTATTCCCTATTACTTCTAAATGCTTATTTACACTAACCTTTTTCCCCTTTGCTTTATAACTGTGCATAATTTCGACCCCACCAGGGAATAAGTCAGCATACCTTTTTTCTACCTCTCTATTTATTGTTACCTCTATATCTTGATAAGCATCTATTTTTATACCTATTTTTTTAGGAAGTTCCATTTCTTTTACATCCATTCTAGAGGGCTTAATAGCTTGTGACGGATCCCATTTTATTTGTACCCATGGAGTTCCATATAGACTAATACCTATTAGCCCCAAGTCTCCCCATAAATGCAACTCAACATCACCTAATTTCATCGAGCTGTTTTGTGAACTACCTGGTGTTTTTGTTTTTCCTGGATCTAACTGAATATCATTTTTTGTAGTAGTTAACTTTGGCTGAATACTTTTTCCTTTTCCTTGCTGTATAGTATGGGTTAATTCATGTGCTAATAAATGTTTCCCACTAGTACTATTCGTATTGTACTTTCCTTCGTTAAAATAAATATCATTTCCATGAGTAAATGCTTGTGCTCCTAGCTCATCGCTCATTTGAACAGCTTCGCTTCCAGTATGAATTTTTACATCATTAAAATCTGTTCCAAAAGCACTCCCCATAGAGGTTTTGATCTCTGACCCCATTGCGCTTCCTCCTCCTTTGCTCGAGTTTAATCGGCTTTGTAAATTTGATGACACTTTAGTTACAGAATCATTAGATTTTGTTTGTACACTTTCATCATCGGGTGGTAATGGAACTTCTGTTGCACTTAACTTAGCCTGTATTTCTTCATTGGTTTCTAAAAGTTCCTCTTCCTTTTTTTGAAATTTTTCCTCGGTTACAGAAGTATTTATTAGACTTTTTGTTTGTATATCTGTAGATGTATTTTGAGTTGTACTTATATTATTTTCTTTCCCTTTATTTAATTGTTGTAATTCTGCTTGCCGAGTTACTTTTGATTGTTCAGCTTTATGCTCAAAAATGGGTTGCTGTTGTATCCCTAATCCTTCTTCTTCAATCCCTTGATCTTCTTTTTTTTGCAACTTTTCTTTCTCTTCGCATTGATTACATTTTTTTTGTATTAATGGAGGTGATAGTTTCGTTTGTAATTCAACATCAGATTGTTCTATTTTACTTTCAAAAATGGGTTTCTGTTGTAGTATGTTATTGCCTAGTTTTTCTATTTGATTTCTCCCATGTAATATAGTTTCACTAACAGCTGTTTGTTCTGCATCTTTGACATTCGGGTGAGCTAAACGTTGTACAATTTTATCAGCCATCGTATCAGCTTCAACTTCGTACTTATCATTAGGTTGACCAATAGTTAACTTAGTTTGTATTGTGTTTGAATCAAAAAAGGAATCTGAATTATCATTCGATTTTGCAAAAAAATCCCCCTGCCCTTCTTTTTTAAAAAAGGGTTTTTGTTTTTTCTGAATATGATTGGTTGCAGCACTATTTTTATGTTGCGCTTCTATTATTTTCAATTATTTAATTTTTAATAACTATCCTTTTTATAATTTCACTCCATGGTTATTTGCTATTTGCTTAATCAACTCCAAATTACCTTCACTACGTAAAAAATACTTTTTGCTTTGTTCCAAATCACCATTTTTCACAAGTGCTAAAGCCACATTCATTGCATAAGGGTCTCGACTAAATTCAATAGCACGTTTATCGAGCCATTTTAGAAAATCATCCAAACTATTCACTTCATTTAAAAAACTAAGAAATGGATCTAATTCTAATACTTTTAATTGCTCACTTATTTCAATTGGGTCTTTACCTTTATTAATTACCCATTGATGTTTTTGTAATGACAAAAAATCGACTAACTCATCAGATACTAAAATATGTCCTTGTTCCTCTAATATTTTTTTTGTTATTGATTTTGTATTTCCTTTAATAAAATAAACCCCAATTTGAGGCTGAAAATAAAAAGCAAAAGCATTATTAAATCGTGATGTTTTTAATTCAATACAAACACATAATTGATCCATTAAACAATAGACTGACTTCCCTTTTTTTTGACACTTATTTGTACGTGTCAAATGGTCTAAAAATTCTTTTTCAATTACTTTAAATGCTTTTTTCATTATTTTATTTACACTAATTTATTCATAGCCTTTTCTATCAATACTGCTGGATTTAAAGTTGAGCTCACTGCTCCTACAAAACGTTCTGTTTGCCCTAAATAATCAGGTGTTTCTCTATGATTAGCTCCTCCGCCAGGGCTTGACTGCCCTCCTTGATCATATCCATCTTGATCAGCATCCTCTTCCTTTGGAGCAAATATTAATAATGAATTTGCAAGTTCAGTACCACTGGCTTGTATTTCGGAACCATCAATTCCAACAGTTCCTAAATGAGCTGAAACAACTATTAGCAATGCTGCTGCTGCAGCCAAAGTAGCACCCGCTGTTGTAAGACTACTTACTACTGCAGCTGCACCAGCTGCAATAGCAGCACCTAAGGCTACTAAAAATGCGATAATAGCTTCAATAAATACTATAATTAGCGCTATTACTAATGCTAGTACAATTATAAATACAAGGACCTCCCAATTTTCACCTATCCATTCCATAATGGCACGAGCGGTTTCTAAAGCTTCTTCCATTAGTTCGCGGGCTAAACGCATAGCTTCTCGTAATGCTGCTAACATTGCTAGCATAATAGCTAAAAGGATAGGGTCCATCCAGTCTGTACACCAATACACTACGGATCCTAAACTGTCCCCTTCAAACCACAATAATTTTAATGGATCAGCTACAAAAGGACCTAATGTTATTCCGGTACCTGTTATAGAGGAAATATCTAAATGTGTCCCTGGTTTTGGCCCTCCAACAGCTCCTGTATACATACTATCATGTGTATCTGTAGCTGTTCCGCTTACAAAACGCGTTAACCATTGATTATGCCTGTTGATATAATGATTTGCCTCTGGTCGAGCAGCAGCATCACCTGCTGCTGTCGATTTTATTTCTGCTATTTTTACATCTCCTACAGTATCTGTCCAAAGATCTGCAAAACCTAAATTTGTTCCCGATGGTGGCAAAGGTGTTCCCATTCTCCTTTTAGTTGCACGAGGAATAGCTTGTGGGTGTATTCCTAAAGCTGTCATAAACCCAGCAATTTGACCATGAGCTGCCGTACCTGCTAACCATGGAAACAAACCTGTAGTCCAACTATGACAATTAGTCCGCCTACCACTATTTGTAGTTCGTTGAATACTTTTCGAGCTCCCTTGTTGAATGGTATGCGTTAACTCATGTGCTAATAAATGCTGCCCGGTATTTGAACTGGTATCGTATTTCCCTTGATTAAAATAAATATCATTTCCATACGTAAATGCTTGCGCTCCTAACTCTTTATTCATTTGAATAGCATCGCTTCCTGTATGCACTTTCACCTTACCAAAATCAGCACCAAATGCTGCTCCCATATTAGCTTGCGTAATCGATGGCAATGCACTCCCTCTTCCTTTACTTGAATTTAACTTACCCTGTAAATCTGGTGAAGCTTCTAATGAAGAATTTGCGGTACTTGCTTGTACACTAATCACATTTTTTAATGGATTTATTTCTTTCTTCTGCAATTTTCCCTTTAACTCACAGGTCGAGCACTTAGTCTGAATCGATGGTGTTAGCTTAGGTTGTATACCTGCTTCTGCCTGTTCTGTAGTATTACTTTCAAAAATAGGTTTACGCTGTAATGCTATGTCTCCCTCTATTTCTTCTTCTTTCTTTTGTAGTTTTTCTTTTTCTTCACAATCATTGCATTTTTTTTGGACAACTGATTTTGTTTGCAATGATCTGCTACTAGCGCCAGTATTCGAAATAGCTTCACTATTGGGATCATTTAAACGTTGTACTACTTTATCAGCCATAGCATCCGCTTCTACTTCAAACCTATCATTAGGTTGACCAATAGTAAGCTTTGGCTGAATTGAATTGGGATTAAAAAAAGAAGTTGAACTTTCATTTAATTTAGAAAAAAAACCACCCTCCCCTTCTTTTCTAAAGAAAGGTTGCCGCTTTTCTTGAACTTGGCGACTTATGGAACTGCCTTTATGTATGGCCTTAGCTGCTTCCAATTACACTAATCATTTTTCTATTTATTAATCACAGTATTCATTCTTTTTCTCAAAAACCTCTCACTCTTAGGGTTTTCCCACTTCACACGGCTTATCTGTTGTTTTAAAACCACGGTATCATTAATTGCCGATGGATTAACACTAATCTTTTTTTGAGTTTCGGCAACCTCCTTTATATGCTGAATAGTTTGTAGTTTTTCCAATGCTTCTTTTTTATTTTCTAAAATCAAACTATCCGTCCCTTTTGTTTCTAATATCTTTAATTCTTTTAAAGCGACTTGTTTATCCTTTACTGCTTGGTTTGTTATATCAATCGCTTTATCTGTTTTTCCCAGTAATAAATAAGTTTCAGCTATTAACTTAAAATCGTCTGTAGTAGAAGCCCTTTTTTCTAATTTTTCTGCTAGCACCATTAACTCTTTTTGAGCTATCGTATCATCGGGATTCGTAATTACATCATCGGCCTGCTCTATTAAGGCTATTCGTTCCTTCTGAATTTTAATTTCCTTAATGCTAACACTAATCTCTTTTATACTCGGATAGCCCATCATGATTACTGGAATAGGGTAAAACCACAATAGTTTTTTAATTTCTTCTTTTTTAACAATAAAATACACCAAAGCCCCACATAGCAGCAGAAATAAAAAGGCTCCTAAAAACAACAGTACAATTTCAAATAAGTCTAAATTATTAAATAGGTCCTTCATATTATTTTATTATGATTTTGTAGTTAAATCCACTCTACATACAATATTTCTTCCATCCATGGTAATTTTATAATACTCACATTCCAAGGCAGTCTATTGAGTAAAATATCCAATGTTTTTCTTTCTACTATTAATTTCCAACCTGTTTCTTGTTTCTCTAATTTACCTTCTCTACTTAAAAAACCTTCTCGTAATCCATCGGGTGACGTACCGCCCAAAGCTCCCCAATGATCTATGGCTGCTTTAAGCAAATTGGTCGCCTCTTCTTTCTCTTCTGTGGTAATCGTTATTGTATGATCTACTGGTAAATTGGCAGGTATTCCGCATAAAAATTTTGGTAATACCAATTCGTATTCAAAAGCTTTTTCTTTATCTGTGGCTAGAAAGTGAATTAATAATGTAGCTTTACTTTGACTATAAAAATCCTTAAAAAATCCTTCATTAAGCAATTCTAATTTTTGAAATAAATGCTTTAAAAAAGGGTGAATTAATACAATTCCTGCATTTTTAAAAAACTGAGGCAATTCATCTAGAATTTCTTTTGTGCTAAAATCCCCTACCTCTTCTTCAGCAATGATTTGCTTCACACTTACTAATTTCACGTCTTGTGATTCTTCAAGAACACTTAGTTTAGATAGGGAGTCTAACGTATTTTTTGTTTTGTTTTTGCTCAAAATAAAGTCACGCTCTTGCTTAAGTAAAACATTTAAAAAAGTATACTTTTTTTTATGCTGTTCAATATGCTCTTTAAACAAGTCTTTAGATTGACCTATTTGAGAATTTCGAATTACATGTATTCCTAAAGAAACTGTATTCATTTTTTCTCTTTGTAGAATCACACAATCAAAAATTAACTGCCAAGCTTTAACTTCAAAAGCTCTGTAGTTATTGAACACCAATTTTAATGCGGGTTCATTAAAAAGAGCATTGAGCTCTTTAAAAAAATGAACTAATTTTGCTTGTGAAATTGCCGTATATAACTCTACAATAGATCGTAAATTTTTAGTCGTATGCTGAAGTATTAATCGTTGTAGAGCCATTGGATATTTAGTAACCACTTTTTTTAATGTACTAACCGCATTGGTATCTACAGCCAATGTTTCCAATACCAATTCTAACCATTTGCTTTCGGGTAAAATCGTATAGGATTTAAAGGTGCCTTTTTGCAACCAATGTAACCATAACTCAAAATAATACCTTCTAATGGATTGATGTTTATTGTTATCCTGTATAACCTCAACTGCATCTTTTTCAGTTGACTTTTCTTTCAAATATTGCTCAACATACGCTTCTTTTTCCTTAGCAGATAATTGTAATTCCCGAAGAAAAGAAGGTTCATTTATCCCCCTTTCATTTTTGGAAGCACTCCTTGATACATCTTCTTTTTTTGCCTTTACCTCCTTTAATTTATTTTTAATTTCTTGGGCTAGCAAGGCCACTATTTTGTTTACAACATCATTTATACCAGTTGCATTATTTAAGTTAATTTCACCAATATTTAATGTGATGCTATCAATACTTACCACTTCATTTTCACTCACCAAACGATCAAATAATATATTTAATTCGGGCAACAAAATGTTCCAAACTAACTCACTCAAGTGTTGCTGCATTGAATAAACAGGATCGAAAGCATTTACCTCCAATGCCAAAATCTGTTTTCCTATGAGATGATTATTTGCCATTTTATGAGTTTAATAATTGTTTTATTTGATCAAGAGCTTTTTTATGGGCTACCTGCCCCACTTCTTCTATATTCCACTCCTTATAAATTATTTTACCTGTAAGCCCTTTTTCATTTAGTACTTTTAAACTGGGTTTTAAATTAGCTATATCACCTACTGCTACTTCTTGCTTTTGATTAATCACTAATTTATCTAGCAAATGCCAGGTTGCATTTTTAAGTAAACCTAAAAAGCCCGTAGTATTGTTATCCTTTTGTAAACTATAGCGTTTAAAAAAGTTGACTAACTGTATATAAGCTGTTAGTGTTGGTGTATTTTTAAGAAAGAAAACAGTACGCTCATAACTTTTCGTTTTCTGCATATCTTCATTTGATAGTACTTCTATGTTTTTAAGATATTTTGGCTTTCTTTTTCTAACTAAAGCCAATAAATCATGCTCTTTTATTTCTTTTTTTGCCGCTTTTTCTGTTTTCTTTTTAATTACTTTTTTAGGAATTATTTTAGTAATCTTGGGCGAAACATTTTTTGAGGTACCATTAACTTTTTTCTTTTCTATACCCAGTGTTTCTTCTGTTTTTAGAACAGCTAAACTATCTTCTTTTACTGATGACATTAACAACCTTTGTGCTTCATCAAATTGAGGCAAATCAATTGTTGTATCACAACAAGACCAAAAAATTGTCCCTTTGGTATCATTAGGCAAACAACATTCATCATCATTTTCAAATTCATTTGATTTACAATCGCATTCATTTTTAGCTTCGGTGGATGTTTCACATACTGGTTCCGATTTTAATTTTTTAATGCAATCCACTAAAGCACAAATAGGAGGTCCCTTTTCTGGCTCACACCACTGATGACCTTCTTCTTTCCCCTCTTTTACTGGGCCTTGCTTCCATTCCAACCATCTTCTGTATTCATCTTCAAACTTGCACATACCTTCTGGACTCAGCCACAAAATATGTAGCCCAACTAATGCAGGTACTTCTTTATATAATAATTTCTCAAAAGCTTCACGCGATTGTTTTGTGCGGAAACGTTTTACCCATGCAGGTAAAGCCACAGTAGCCCAAAAAGAATACGGATCTGAACCTGGTAAATAATAAATGGTATTTATATCTGTATTATCTATACATGGATCATTTTTATCCATATCGGGTTTCCACGGAATTTCACAACAATAATCGGGACAAATGGGAAGTAAACAACTTTTGGTTTGAAACACATCATCGCCTCCTAAAACAAAAGAATGACTACATTCACCCACATGCTTTGGTCTTAATAAAATGTGTTCCAACAAATGCATGCCTGTATTGTCTACACAAGTTTTAGTTTTTTCAATAGCATCCTCAACCTCTTGCAAGCAATTGTATTGTTGTGGGTGATAGGCTAATTCCCTACTTGGATCTACTATTTGAAATGAATAAGGTCCATATTTAGCTTTTGAAACACATTCAATTGCATAACTTTTACTCGCTATTAATTGACAAAATTTCTCAAATTCCAACAAAGCTTCAGAACAGCAAGAATAATAATTTTCGCTCACAAAGGGATAAACTTCTTTACAAGTATCATCTTCTTTAAGAATAGTATCCTCTTCGCAACCACAAGGTAGCAAACCTGTTTCCGAAACCATAGTATCATTTGCCGACCAATACAAGCGATAACAATAACCTTCTGCTGTTTTATAAATAGGAAAACGATTTATCAATGCATAAAATGCATCAATATCGGTATCAAACAGCTTTATTAATTCATCCCTTTTCTGAAAGCCTTTTACACTTTCAATAATACACTGTTTAAGCTCATTTTTCCCATTTGCTTGCTCGTCATAAATTTTAATGCACTTGCGTATTTCATCAACTACATCACAATTACTTTTAAAGCGTTCTTTTTGTGGATTAACTAAATGGGTTGCTGCTGAAATTCCTGCAGGAGTATCTTCATTAGCTTCAAAAAACAACCCCGTAGAAAAAAGCTTCCAATCCAAACCTTCAAAAATCGAAGACCATGCTGTAATTTGAGTATCCCTATTTCCTTTTGTATTGTACCAGCAACTATGATTTGCTACATAATACTTAGGAGATACTATTTTAAACTTCCAATATGTCTGATCACAAACTGGAATGTAATTTTTTGTATCCTCGGCTGCATATATAAATTCGCGCAAACCTCCTGGTATACAATCATTACACGAATCTACTTTTTTAGGGAAAGCACTGTCCCATGCTTCGGCTTCGCTTTTAAAATTACATGCACTTTCGGCTAATACCTCTATTAGACCAACAAAGAATTTTCCGTTTTTGCATAATACGTTGCAATTATTTGACGTACCTGCTAATACATAAAAATGTTGATAAGCTTGAATCACTTCTTCTATAGTAGCAAAACTATCAACACTATCCCACAATAGGCTTCCTTGTAATGCTTCTTCATACTTATTTATACATTCACTGTCATCAATAATTTCCTTTTCTTTAACAACTACTCGGTATTTGTAATACACATTTACCACATTTTCATCGGCTATTTCAACTGTATATATTGGAAACAAATCTGCTAATTGAATATAAAAATCAATCAAAGCTTGTCCTTGCACTTTTGTTTTTCTTTTCTTTGGAATTACTGCTATAAATGTATCCGTTTCACAAGTATTTGATTCGGGGTCAAAATACTGTTCAACAAGACTTATTTTCCCGTTATTATTATACTGATTTATATTTCTAGCATAGGTAATAACTTGCAACCATTCTTTTCCCCAAGCCTCTTCGGCTTCGATTGCTGTTTTATAACCTACATAACTTATCAAAACAAATTCTTCATCTTCATCGGTGGTAAAACACACCTGATAATGGAATTTATCTTTATCAATTTCAGGACAAATAACAATGGGTTTATCTGGACATTTTTGTAATTGAACTGGCGGAATATAATCACAAATTGCTCTTTTAATTTGTAAAGCACTTTCTTTTTCAAAACATAAACTTGGATGGATTGCTAATGGCATATTCTTTTTTAAAAATCGCCACTCATATGAAACTTGTCCATCCAACTCCATATCCGAAATCGTAAAATCTTTATTCGGTGTTTCACTATTTACATAAGCTTTACTTAAATAATTTTTAAGTTGTTCCGCTTCTTTCAAACTTGCTTTTTCCGAATTACTTACAGCAACTTTAACAACATCTGGCATGTTATTTTTAATAAACTGAGTTGCCACAACTGTTGCTTTATCATACAATGCAAAATCTCTTCCTCCTATATTTTTTTTGGTTTCTTTTAATACTAATTGAGGTAATTTATCAACAAAATCAGCATATGATTTTTCGGCATCTTCGGTCGTTTTATAAGTTTTACTACTTATAAAAAGAGGGTTAAATACATTCTCGGCATCAGTATTTCCGTATATAAAATTGAAGGCCGTGGGTATTTTTACTACTTTAAAATCATACAACAGCTCCTTGCACAACTCTTTACAACTATTTAATGCCTCCTTTGCTATGACCTTATCAAAATCTGATTTTGCTCTTGTTCTAGATGTAAATTCAGAAGTTGATTGTAATACTACGCCTTCATTATTAAAAAGTGACCAATTGTATTTATTAGGTTCCTTTTTCACTGTTACGGGCGATTCATTTTTAGCTATAAATCGCGCTACTTCATTTAAGGCTTTATTCCTGTTTTTTGCAATTTCAAAATGCTCTGGCGGCACCATCAAAAAAGACCCCAATCCATCACGTAATAAAAAACTATATTCGGGGTTACCTTCATCCCCAGATTGCAAATAGTTTTTTTTATCTCCGCCTAATTTAAAGGCTTTTTCCATTTCTAATAATGCCTCTTTTTTAGAAGAGTACACACAATAACTAATTAATGAAGCATCTTGTTCGTTGAGTTGAATACTGAACCCAATTTTGTCTGATACCTTTTCAATACGCACCTTTGTATTTCGTTTTCCAAAAGCTTCAATACTTTCTCCTATTATAGTTTTAATTTCCTTTTCAGGAAGTAAGGCTAGTGCTATTACCTTTTTCTTTGCATTTTTTAAAGCCAACTGATTCCCTTGCTTTTCTACAACATAATTTTTAGCATCACCTCCCAGTACTTTAGCTCTACGCCAAGCATCTGTTGCTTTATTTTTATCGGGATAACAGTCCGTGCCTTCAAATAACAACTTACTTTCTGGAATAGTTAAGTTCCATTTATAAGCTGAATTATGTGTGGTTAAATATGCATCAAGAGCTCCTTCATTTAATACGGCATCCCAAGCCTCATTTACTGATGAAAAAGCAACCGTACTCATTTTATGTTCCCTATTAATAGGATTCAGAATATGCCATTTCCAGCTTTCGAGTGTTTTTATTTCTACATCTCGATCTAACGTATGTACATCTAAAAAGCAATGCTCTCGATCTAGTGGTAACAAACGACATTCTTTGGACACTGCATACTCATTTACAACTGTTTGTTGCTTTCCTTTTTTAATAAAATCGCTTTGATTTTTAAGTGCTGATCCTTCCGATGTCAAACTTTTACTTCGTGCAACTTCTTCCCCTTTGTGGTTTATTAGTTGCTGATGAAAATCATACTTTGTGGTTATTATATTCTCTTCCGATGCTTTCGCAGAAAATAACCTACTAATTACCGATCTATTGAATCCGTTTAAAGTTTTTTCTAGTTTTTTGTATGATTTAGGATCTCGAAGTTGCACCAAAACTTTATTTGCTGCAAGGAGTAACTCTTCCTTATTTTCATAACTGCGATTACTTCTAAAAAGCAAATTCCCATTGGCATCATTTAATCCAAACCTGTGACACTCGGAGACTTCAAAATTGCATAAATTTCGTCGCTCATAATTGTTTATTCCTGATAATAAGGACACTCTTTTTTCAAAACCAGAAACATTGTCTGTATTCCATGCAGGTTTTAAATAATCAAAGGCCTTCCCTCTATTTCTGCTTAAATCTGCAAACTCTTTTATATAACTCGATTGATCTTCAATCCTTTTTTGGTCCAGTGTCGTTTCACTTAAATTCCCTTTGTACTGTAACAAAGTGTACTCCGTAAAACCTTCACCAAATCGAGCTAATAAATGATCCAAAAAAAGTTTTCGCCTTGCTATATATTCTTCCTTATTTTCGGTTAATTCCTGTAAAACATCCAAATAAGAAACTGGTTGAAAAGCAATACCAAAATAATGCTGTGTTGTAGTACCTAATGTATCAGTAACCAAATTATACCCCGTAGCTGTCGAAGCCATAAAAGCTACATTTTTAGCTTCGCTCTTAGCCTCATTAATGGACTTATAGCGTTTAGTCCCCACCAGTAATAATTGACTTGACGTATTGGGGTAAAGGACAAAAAAGCACCCAAAACGATCTTCTAAAACTTGAATACTATACTTTTTAGAAAAGAAAACGTCCACCAATTGATTGATATGTATGGATCGTATATTTATGGATTCGAAACTTACCAAATCAACTAAACCACTTTGACTATCACAATAATTTCCTATACTAAATTCTGTTCTAGGATGTGCTTCCAATAAAGCTATTGCATTTTTCCATGCCTCGTTATTTTGTACTGGATAAGCAACTACAGAACTTCCATTTTGAGTTTCGGCTGTGGTATGAAATTTTAGTAAACTTTCGATACCTGGTATACTATCTGGTAATTGAGTAAAATAAGTTTTACACGTTTCCTCAGCACTATCCGCTTCTGATTTTAATGAAAATAGGGAACGAATATTAGCTAATTGTGATGCATAATTTGCTAGTAATTGATCATAAAACAATAAGTAGCCTTTTAATTGTAAGGCTTGCGTTTTTCTCAACAATGTAGCACTTTCCGCTAAGCCATCTTCCCCTACACCATAAACTACTGGGAAATCATTTTGAATAGAATAAAACTCGCTCAAATCATCGTGGTATATACCAATAGGAATTTCATTATTCAGACTAGTTAATGGAAGCCTGAATTTTTTTCCGAAGGATAATGATTGATGTGCTTTTAATTTATCTAGTTTTATAATTCCTTGCTGACTGTACAAGTCAATACATGAATTTTCCAATAAAAAAACAGGGACTTCATCTTTTTCTAGGCCATGTACCCAAGCTAAACTACCTGCTATATTGCCTTTATTTATGTGTGCTTTTTTAACTTTTTGAACGCCTTCAATTTCCAAAACTATTGCATACAAATCCGAAAGATGGATTTCATTTCTCTTTTCTAGTTTTTCTAATTCATCCGTGTCTATAAAACCAAAACTTTCTTTGAGATAAGGTCTTCCCTCAAAAATAGCATCAATGGTTTTTCCTTTATTTAAAAGTTCATTAAGCGTATAATAATTAATTTCTGGTTGAAAATAATTTCTTAATGCTTTTATAATTTTTGAATACACCTTTTTAGGATCAACCCCTAAAGCAATTTCTACATCCAAGCAAACACCAAAGTCAATCGGTTTTAAAATTTCAATTTGAATAAAATCTTCACATAAATTTCGATGCTCCGATAAAAAGCTTTTAACAGCTTCTTTTAATGCTATTTCATCAACAGTATCGTCTTCTTTTTCTATAAAAACTTTGTACAATCCGTTCAGACAAAGTTGTTGATATGCTTTATCTAAAAGACAGTCTCTTCTATTATCAATAACATGTATGGCTTCTTCAAAACTAATCTCCTCCTCCTCGTTAGGCTTAATTGGTGACGTGCATGTTAAACTATTTATTTGTTGATTAATAAACAACGCTACTTCTTGATCTGCAATTTCGAGCCAAGCATTCCGAACACCATCAATTTCTATAAGTAATTTCCGATAATCGGTAATAGAGACCGGGTTTATAGTAAGGATCTCTAAGGGAGTTAAAAAATTATCATCCTTTTCAGAATTATCTTTTTGGGCAATTAAATTTTTAAATGGCAGATTCGTTTTATATCCTAAATCAAGTAATGCATAAACCAGCACCTCCAAAATGGTGATTCCAGGGTCGTGTGCATTATGATCTGTCCAAATTTTACCAGCTAAATTGCCAATATGTTCCAGACCTTCTCTTCTAAGCTGATCAAAATCTAAATATTCAGGAATATCTGGATCATTTTGCTTAATAACAGCTGCGGTATTTTCTAATAATCCTCCCATTATTTTACGTTAATTGGTGTACTTTATTAGACTTCAATTTATGAGTAGCTTCTGCTTCCAAACAGGTTTCCTTGTCGTGCTCAATACATATATTTCCTGGCACTAAAACAGTTCTGGCCGTTAATGGTTTTATCGTAGTTCCTTTTTGATTGCATAGGCCTGTTAATTCTAAATTCACTATAAAATCAACATATTGCAATTGCTCTACAAAACCGATAATATCTGAGTAGCGCACCAGTTGACCAAAAGCTAGTTTTTCAATATCTCCTAACACCCATGGCGCTAAAAACAAGGTAATATCATCTTTCAGCTTTTTTGTAAAAAAATCAGGAGACTTTCCTCTATGCAACCTTACTTTTATTACCACATCTACCCCTTCATATCTTGGATTCATTATTTTAATACGTGCAAAGGGAGAGGTGCGTTTCCGTACATAATCTCCTATTTTTTCCAATAAACTCACCGGTACTTTTGGAGCAATTAAGTTCCCCGATTCCAACTTTGTTAAATCTGGTATTACTGTAATTACAATATAACCTGGAGCTACTTCTAAATCACGTTTGTAATCAATGGCAGATAATCCCATGGTGTGAGTAATACATTTGGCTTTTTCTATTTCGGGAAAACCTTCCAATACAATTTTTTCATAATCCGATAGCATTAATGCCCTGCCTTTATGCTTTAGCTGCTCGCTCACACGGGTATAAAAATGTCCATTTACTTCAGGGGTTCTCCCTCCAAATGAAGGGTAAATTTGTTCCACCTTTTTAACATTAAAATCTCCATTCACCAGTTTAGCTATGCTGCCTGGCTCCAAAGGAGTTTCCAATCTATTTTTATCATTTAAAACACTAAACCTTGCCGAAGTTTTAGCTGCTTGGGTATGTATTCCAATAGTTTCTGCAACTGCTTTGACATTTTTAGGTGTTGACACTTTAACCCAATACAATGGATCAGGCATAACGGTATTCCCTTTGTTAGTAATATCATCGGGAATGACAATACTTGCTATACCAGATACCGTAAAACGATCTGTTTCATCTGAAATCACATCAAAATCATATTGCAATAATTTCCATTCATTATTACTTAAATAATGCCAATAAATTTCGGCGCGATCCAATTCCGAATCGGCAGTAGCTTCTGCTAATTGAAATAATAATGATAAACTACCGCCAATAGTTATTTTTTCTAAACCAATAAATAGAGTTCCTTCATCATTAAAAAAAGGAAATAAGGTGGGTTTGGTTTCAATATTTTCAAACTTTGATGTATTTTCAAAAGGATATAAATGTGTTATATCCATATCACTAATAGTTGCTTCAGCCTTGTAATCGACAAATAAAGATTTTATAACAGGCGTATAAGGCTCATTTGGAAGTATGGCATTATCTGCATTATTAGCTATAAAAATATCTTTAATCTTATCAGCCCTACTACATAAACTCTCATCAATTTTTTCTAAACCATATGGAGAAAGGTTCCCTGGAATATTTGAAGGTATATTGGGCGGTGCAAATATTGGAGGTGGAGGTGCTTTTTCTACTTCATCTTGAAGATCTTCTAAAGTTCCTCCCCACGTCTTTATATCATCAATCCGATCTTCAGTCTCATCACACAATGTTATAATATTATCTACCTCCTCTTTTATTGTTTCAATAGATTTTGGATCTAATATATTAGCCAACGCCATCATTTGCTTAGCTAATACAAAAGCATAACTATCATGCTGAAAATCTTCTCCTTTTAACTTTATTCTAAAAAAAGCTTTACTGGAATTAACCGTTAATGGAGTTAAGGGTTCCTTAGGCATTGATTTATCTTCATAGGCTGTAATTGGAAAATCACCACGATTCCACCGATAACCATTAAAATTAAACGCTCCATTAATTGCTGGACATGGTGTGAATGAATTTTTTGATGTAAATAATCTTTTATCCACACCACCATCTTCCCATATACCTTTATCTAAAACACCACCTCTAATTTCAAAAACATTTGTCGAAATATTTACTCCATCTTCTAAATTATAGGCTTCATAATAATCTTCAAAATCAACAGGTCGGTCTTTCCATTCTACTCCTAATCGAAATGATTGCCAATTTTTACAAAAAACCTCTTTTGACCCTATAATAAACGATGCATCCACTTTAGGCCTTGGACCAAATGGAAACATCGGCTTGTTTACATCTTGTAAATTTTCATCATTTTGAACAATTAGATTTTTAAGCCCACATACATGTACTTTGATTTTGGCATCTACTAATTTAATCCCTTGTAAAAAATGATATGGTGAAATTGAAATTTCTCCCACATCTTTTTTTTCTCGTTTTAAACAACAGTCTTTTTTATCATCATTTTTAGGTCTACCTCCTATAATATCATCACAGGTTAATACATTTTCTAACTTTTCAATAGCAGGATTAAGTTCAATTTTTACCACAGGAAAAGGGGTATTTACATCTATTTTTTCTTTCAGTTTTTCTTCATCAAAAAACACCACCTTGGGATCATCCTTTTTTAACTTCAACTTAAATACAAACTGAAGATCGGCACTTGTATTCAAGTCCGAAAAAGGAGGTAAATCTATCACAAGATCCTCTATCTCTTCTTGTTTTGGAATTACCCAATCTTTTTCACCACTAAAAGTCATCAAAAACAACTGTCCTACTTTTGACATATTTTCTTCAAAAATAGCACACTCGCACAAGCGTTTTTTTTCGTTGTCATTAAAAAGAGGCAAACAACTAATAGGGTCCTTTTGTGTTAAAAACACTTCTAAATTATTTCCTATTATGTATTCCTCTTCGTTACCCAATAAATTCAGTAAATAATTCTTGGTCTCCTCTGTTATTGTTTCGCAATTTTCAACAGTTTCTCTTTTAAATGAAAACTGCTTTTGGGCTATAATTTCATCTAAATTCTGTTTAATGTTTGCTGCAGAAATACTTCCCTCTGGTAAATTGCAATTCAAACGTATTTCAACAGAACGCTCTCCTTCCTCCAATAACAATACAGGTGATGCTAACACAAAACCTATGCGTGCTTTTGGGTGTTCCTCGGCTATTTCCTTTCCTTTTTTAATATACTTACTATACTTATCACCAAGTGTAGCCCAGTTTACTGGTTGATCTTCTTTAAATTTCTTTCCTTTTCCATCTGCTGAATTCGCTACTGGAGCTATATATACCCCCTCAATATAGGTCTTGTCATTATTATCTGTAGTTGGAAATAATGAAAGTGTTCTTACCTCTTTTACCTGAGCTTTATCTACTACCAACTCATGATCTAAGCCAAATTGGATATCTTGATTATTCGCGTCCTTACTATCCTTTAACAATAAGTCCTTTTTTAATAAATACTGCTCTTGATGATTGGCTACTTCAAAAACAATATGCGCTTGATCTGGTAAGGCATCTTTAGGAAGCATTTTTAATACTTCTTCATAAAAAAAGTCTAAATGCTTTTTACTTAATTCATTTATATTGCCCTGAAAATGCTTAAATAACTCTAAAAAAGCAAACAATAATGCAATGTGTGGTTCATGTTTTTTTTGAAGTGATGCTTGTAATGGCAGTAAACTTTCTTCAATATAATTAGGAGCGGCATCAACAATTGCTTGAACACCTCCAATTATTTTAAGAAACAATGTATTTAATTGTGCTCCTGCTTTTAAAAGTGCTTCTTTTTTTCCTTTTTTAACTTTTTGAATACATCCATCAATGGCATAAATATCAATAACTTCAAATTGCCACGGAAGATTTAAAAATTCATTAAAATTCTTTTTGGATACACATAAATAATTTACACTTGAATTATGTAATCCTATAAAAGATTTCATTGCTTCGGCAAACGAAGTTTTGATAATAGCGAGTAGCGAATCTGTAAAACTATTCTCTTGATTTTGTACCGTAATAAATAATTGTGTCGTTGGCCCACTAAGTTTTGCTTCTATAAAATTAAATAAAGCTTCTAAGGTTTCTTTCGATGGATTTTCATTGAGTTCTTTATATAATAATAAAAACTGAACTTCCAAACCCTCAACGTCTATTTTACTTAATACTGCCAATTGAAAAGGTAAACTATCTTTAAAAAAAGCACCCCAATTATCTATATCTTGAAACTCCCCATCAATTTCAGTATTTCTGTATTGATAAAAATTAATTTGTTGCGCATACCCACTAATCATATATAAACGATCTGCTAAAGTTTTTCCATCAATAGGTACTGCATTGGGATCCAATGCCTGTATTAGTCTATCTTTTTGACTTGTCCCCTTCCTATTTTTTAAAGGGTGTGCTATATTAGATGGATGCTTCATTTATCTAAACTTATTTATATGCCTTGATCAGCTTCTCTTAAATAAAAATCGTACACATAGTTATTTCGGGTATTAGTCCCTTCAATTTCATAATGCACAATGATTTTCAATTTCCCTTCGATCAATTCAAAGGAATCTTCTTCAGTAATATCAATTCTTTCTAGTTTTATCCTTGGTTCAAAATAAAGAATGGCTCTTTCCACTACATCTTTTATAAAACCAATAAGTGCATTATCTACATTTTCAAACTGGTAATCTTTTAAATTACAGCCATATTCGGGTTGCATCACCCGTTCTCCCAAACTGGTCGAAAGTAAAATTTCCAAACTTTGCTCTATGTCTTTTTCGGCACTAACCATAGTGATGGTTTTTCCATCGATATCAAATGTTGGTGGAAATGACCATCCTGTTCCTAAATATGCTTTGTTCGAATTCATCTTTTATATTTTAACCCCCGATCATTACCATTGGAAAACCTTGAATAATTGTACCTCCATGAGATGTTAAATCACCCATTCGGGCTGCAGGTTGTCCGCCTATAAACACCGTTGTTGATCCTTTTGCTATTGTATCAGGCGGGCCAACACAAACACACATATCACCTACCACTGCTGCAGGTTGTCCACCTATTAATACTGTTGATTTTGGAGGACCTATAACTGGGCCACCCACATGAGGCACCGGTCCATTTGATAATGGGCACGTATGCATATCTCCGATTCTAGCTGCTGCTGGCATATTCTTATTTTTATTAATTAATATTTATAGGAGTTCCTTTTATTGTTGTTGGCCCATCGGCCGAAACACTTGTGGTTGCTCCTTTAACCTCCATACTTGCACTTGCTTTTGCGGCAACTTGCAAAGCTTCCAAAGTCATATTCATTCCTGCTTTTATATCTATATTACCTGATGCTTCAATTTTTATATCACCAGGACTATTCATTTCAATTCCCGATGGATTCATTTTTGTTATATTTCCATTTTGATCTTCGATTGTTATCGAAGTGCTATCTTCGTCTAATTTGATGCTATTCCCTGCTGGGGTATCAATAGTTATTGTTTTAGTTTGATCATGAAAATGTACGCGCATCCCCGATCGGGTTACTAATCCTTTTTCATGATTCACATCTTGAGCCTGCATTGGTGCTGGTTTAGCACTACTGTGTAACATTCCCAATACCACCGCCTCACGCGGATCATCATTTAAAAAACCTACAATCACCTCATCCTCTATTTCTGGTAAAAAAAAGGTTCCTCTACCCGAAACGCCTTCATCCGCTTTACCAGCATCTAAAGTGGCTATTCTTGCCCAAACACCTCGTGCCGAATTATCAATAATGGGCATCCTTACTAAAATTCTATTTTCTCCCTCTGGGTCATCCTGTAATTGCACCACTTTCCCTATCTGTAACCCACTTATTCCAGGCAGCAAACCTGCTGCAGGGGCATCTGCAATATTCTTATGAATATGTGAAAAACAATCTGCCTTTAATCCAAACTGTACTTGCGTATACCAGGATCCATTATACACATCGTGCCTAACTGCTGACACAAATGCTTTTCCTGTAAATCGAGCTCCCACCCCTTGTAATTCGATTAATTGACTTGGTTTTATGCCTCCAAAACCAATAAATTTTGCACGCCCTTGGATTTTAGAAAGCCTACTATTTTGCATTATGGATTTGGTCCACTCCTGTAATTCTTCGGTAATGGCTTGTCCCGTATGTCTTAGTTCATATTTTTCAGGACTTATCCCTGCGGCTAAATCTTTTCCTTTTACATTCCCAAGTTCATTAATACCAACACTCTCCGTAACATGTTCAAACATATTTTGCCCGGCATAATCCCACGATTTAGCTTCCACAGAAGTCCATTGATCTCTTGAATCCATTTCGGCTTCAAAATCAATAAGTGTTGATCCAAATAATACCGATATACTAGGATCGGTATTTGTTACAGGTGCTTTGATATTAATTTTACCATCATCAACGGCTACTAATTTGCCATTAGCCTCTGCCCTCATTAATAAAAAATCCCAATCGGCACAATGATGCTGCACCATTTCAAGATGTTTCATTGCTGTTGCTTCCACATCATGACTAAGCGCTGTGTAACGCCCAATCACCTCCTCCATGATTTCACTATCTTTTGATTCTTCATAATAAAAATTATGCCTTCCAATAGTCATTTTTACTGCTTCATCTCTGCAATCTAAAATCAATTCTGTTTTTCCGTTTTCTTTTATTTTAATACTGTGTTTAACAATAACCCCTTTAAACTGTTGCTTGTTTTCACCATCTCTTCCTATTTTTAAGACAATTGATTTTCCAGGTAAAAATTCTTCTTTTTCACTTATTTCAAATGTTTCTTCCGAAGCGTTCCCATCCTGTAAAACAATCTTACTTGTAGGAATCCTATTAATTTCTTTTTGAATAGATATAGAAAGTACCTGATAGCCTGGATCAACTAATTTTCCATCTATTAGTATATCAAATGTGGATATATTGTGTGATACTTCTACAGGGATCTCTCTATCTTTCATTCTCTTTTATATACTTTTTTAATTTATTTAAGATGTTAATTACCTTCGACTGTTTTTTCTATTGGGGGAAAAACCATTTCTACTCCTGGTTTTATTTTTCGGAACGATGTTAAACCATTCGCTTTAGCTATTTGCATCACATATTTGGGATCATTATAAATTTGATCTGTCATCCAATCGAGCCTATCTCCAGCTTTTACTAATCTTACATGTGTTAAATCTGGCGATCGTTTACGTTCTCTAGCTACTCGTTCTTTTTGAGCTACATAATTTAAAAATGTAGCACTTACTTTTATACGAAGTGGATCACCGTCGGGTTTAAACAGCGTGTAATTCAGATCCAAATTTGAAAGTATACATGGAAACTTAAAGCCATCACCCCAATGCACTTTTAAAAAATGTGGTCTATGGATTTCCCCATTCATATTATACACCGTATTCTTAAAAATTTCTAACTGCTCCTTTACAGGAAGTGGTGTTTCGGATGATAATGTAGTTACATCGGGTTTAAACTTTAACCTTGAATTATAACCCTGAATTGAATTTGTCCCATCCAATATAAAATCCAATTTTAACTCCTCTGGTGCTGTGCCTTCGTAACTTGCATTAGTTCCTTGATTTCCTTGCCCCTGTTGTGTATTTAATTTCACCTTGTAATTTTGGCTAAAACTTTCCGGGTTTACAGGTAATGAAATCGGATTTGGTTTGATATTCGATCGTTTTGAAAAATCCTCATTATCAAAAGATTCAATAGATACTTTTATAAGTTTCCCTCTTTCATTCATTATCGTTCATTTTTAGCTTTAATGATTTCAAGTACTTTTTCTACAATTTCATTTACTGTAGTTTCACTATTTTTTTCTACTGAAGTTTCACTTGATGCTGAGGCACTCGAACTCCTACTCCCTACACTTGCTTTAATGACTAATTCTCTAATTTCTAATGGCATATTTTAATTTTTAAGGTGCTTTTAAGGCAAAATAATTATAGTTCAACTCCAAAGTTTCAATAAGTACTTCTCCTTTTTCGGCGTTTAACTCTCCTACTTTCCAACTTACAGGCCACACATGCGATAATTGCCATCGCATTAATGGTTTATGATCCTCGTTTAATAATTCAACATCAACATTAGCCAATGGTTTAATCACCATATCTTGAAAAGCTTGCTGGCACCATTTAACTAATCCAGAATCCTCTGGTTTAAGTATGCCTCTTTTCAGCGTAAGCGTTGTATACTTAGTCCGTCCAGGAATTTGGTGCTCAAATCTGTTTTCACCACCTTCTTTCATAGCTTCCTTTTCGATTTGCACATCCAAACCCGATACTGATTGGAAACTTACATCTGTTCCATTTGATTTAGGAAGTCCTGTAAAAAAAACCTTAAAATGAAAACCTACTATTTGATGTGTACTTGCCATAAATAGTTTTTAATTTTTAGCCTCTAGAATGGTTAAACCTTCATGTACTAATTCCATGGTTTCAATAGCCACTTCATTAGCATCGGCTTTTAAATCCGTTGATTGGACTTTACTTGGCCATGCATTTTCTAATTGCCAACTGATAATTGTTTTGTGGTTTTCATCTAATAAACTAATGGAAACAGCCCTTCTGTATTTTGAACCTGTTTTGTTTCCTTCCTGGAAGTAATAGGTTTTTTGCCATTCTTTATAAAAGTCAAAATCTCCTTGAAATGTTCCGCGCTTTAAAGTAATGTTACTGTATTTCGTTAATCCAGGTTGCTTGGTTTTATTATATTTTACGCTATCCCCTTCTCTGTACTCAATAACTTCCGTTTCAAAATCTAAACCACTTACTTCGGTAAATCCGATACGAAATTTATCTCCCCACTCCACTTTAAAATGAAACTTTGGTAATGGATAATCTATTTTTTTATCTGCCATGATACTAGTATTTAATTTTTTTTAGAATTTTTATTTTCCTTCAGCTGCTTTTGCTGCTTTTATAGCTTCAGCTAAACTGTTTTTACGTGACAAAGCATCATCGCTTTTCTTTTTCTTATCGGTCCACTTCACTTTTAGTTCATCAGTTTTTAAAACTGCTTTTTCTAAGTTTTGCTTAAGATCTTTATAATAATCTCCTTCAATTATAGGTAAGGTAGGCTGTGGCTTTTTCTCTTTAGCATCGCATGGATAATGTTCAATATCATCTTCAGAAGAACAACTAGGTTCCTCAACTACAATTCCATTAAACTCTTCTAAAATTGTTTTTAGTTTAAAACTTAAACCTTCTTCTTCACAGATATAAGCGTACAGTAAGTTTGCACATTTTAAGGCATCGATAAGCTTACATAAAATAGCTTCTTGAAGATCACATACTGCTTTAATTTTTTCTTCGAAAACCTTTATACAATTAACAGCCGTTTCTTTATCAACATCTTTAATGTCTTTAAGGCAATTGATTGCTTTAATTAAATCTGTAATAAGATCCTCTAAGCCTTTATCTAAAATATCATAACTATACAAACAATCAAAAATTGATTTTACTTGACAAAGTAATTTTTCCAAGGCAATGCTTGTACATTTTGCATTTTTACAAACTTCCATTACTTGACCATAAAAAAAACCAAGCTCGATAACAATATTATCCGCCTTTTCGTTTGACTTATCAATAAGATCAAACCATTTATCTAGCTTATGGTGCCAGTTATATGAATTATCATATTGTTCTTTGAGTTTTTCTGATTCTGCAGACTTTTCATTATAATCATTACATGCATTTGCAAAATCTTCTTCCCATTTAGTTAGGCAATTCTTTTCACCATTTCCTCCGTTACCTGAGTCATCCTTGCAACAGGTATCGTCATTCAAAAATTTAATCATACTCATAATTCTATTTTTTTAATTCTATAAATACCTGATTGTTAATCCTCATTAGCTGTTTGCTTAGCCATATGCTCTGTGGTATTACAATCACTCTCTTTATCCACACATTCACATGAAATTTCTAATTCTTCTTCTCTGCACTCACCTTCACAAATAAATTTACTTGTTTCATATAAGCCTTTCACCTTACTACCTTCACTGTATAATGTGCATGAAACCTCAGCTAGTTCTTCGACTATGCTATTTAGCTCATCGCGATACGTGCTTACATCTTTTTCTGTACTCTTTACATTCTCTGCAATACAATCATTAAATATTTTTACCGTATCCACTAATTTTGACGCAAAACCTTTAAGCCCACCCGTATTTGTAAATGTTTGTATCCCTGCAATATTCACTACACCATTAAAGGCATTTTGCCCTTTAGTAGTTAAGGTGGTGGTCTTATCTTTTATATCCGTCAATAAATCCGAAACTTTAGATATATCATCTGGTAATTCCTGTTCACTAGCTCCTTTTTTACCTTTTGTAGTTTTGGGTTTTGGAGGTAGTATGCATTCCTTTACACAATTGACCATAACGCATGCTGCATTATTGGCTTCATTCATTTTTACACGTAACTCATTAATCAATTTTGAAGACTCATTAATCAATTTTTCGAGCTCATCATCTTTTTTGATGTATTCATCTACGTTTTTTTGAATAATCCCTACTTTTTTATAGTTTTTTAATACTATACAACTCATGAGATCTTGGTATACATCATAAGACGCCTTGGCCTTATCTAAGCAACAAATTTTATATCCACGAGCTATCTCTTTAGAATCCCTTTTGGTTCCATAGGCCGTGTATAAGCTATCTGAAGCTTTTTTCTCATTCTTAATGTCTTTCAGCTTTTCGCAAATCTTTGTTTCAGGATTTTTCGAAGCGTCATTCCCTGCCATATCTGCCATTTTACTAGTTTTTTAAAGTTATTATTATCTCTTGACCAGTTACATATTACTCAGACAGCATTTTGTGACTAAATCTCAGAATGATAAATTCAGCTGGTCTTACTACCGCCATTCCTATTTCTACAATCATTCTTCCTTCCCAAATATCCACTTCATCCATGGTTTCATTGAGTCCAACCTTTACATAAAAAGCTTGTTCAGGAGTGGTTCCCATTAAAGCGCCTGCTTTCCATTGTTGTACTAAAAAGTTATCGATCATTGATTTTACCCTTACCCAAGTATTTAGGTCATTCGGTTCAAAAACAAACTGAAGGGAAGCTTTTTTAACTGATTCTTCGACCATGTTAAAAAATCTGCGTACCGATATATAACGCCACTCATTACTATTTCCTGCCATGGTTCTTGCCCCCCAAACAATCGCATTTCCTCTGCCTACAAATGAGCGTATTACATTTACCGATTTCCCTGCATTTACATCAACATTCAAACTTTCTTGTTGTTTATCTGTAATTTTAATTATTGGTCTAATCACATAATCTATATTCACATTTGCTGGAGCTTTCCATACGCCTCGTGAAGAATCTACACTTGCATAAACCCCAACAATAGCCGGTGAAGGTGGCATTACAATAGGAAGGTTTCGAATGGAGTTTTGTGCTTGAAAATAGAGGGCATTATTCTTTGTCTTTAACTCTTCTAATGTTCCATTGAATGATCCATCTCCTCCTTCATGCACAATAGTAACTCGGGTATCACCTACACCTTCACCTCCGTAGTAATAATCCAAAATAGTCTCCACATTTGGAAAATATGTAGCTCCATATTTAATGGTATTTTCTTCTGGCGGTGTATTGTCTCGCATAGTATCAATATTAGCTAACAAATCCGGTTGTTCGGGATCCTGCCAAATATCCATTACTGTAAAACGGTCTTTCATTTCCTCGCACAAATCCATTGATTCGCCAAAAAGGTTATAGAAATCGGAAAAATTATCCATTCCCTGGGCATCAGGATATACATAAAGTGTTATTTCATCAACCTTTTCTGTAGCATCCAAGCCTGCTTTAAGCTCTGCAAAACTTACAATACCGGTAGTATAATCACTTACTGAAACAATCCAACATGGACCACCTCCGTTTGCAAAAAACATTTGCAATGCATATTGCATTATATATTTGGCACGATCGCCAATAGATGCTTGCACATTAACTGGCGCGCCAGGAGTTTCCTTTATTAATACTGAAAGATTTTCCTCTGGTACTGCCTTTCCGAAGAAACGTTCATACTCTAATAGTGAACTAATCCTTTTCGGTTCATTTGTTAAGGAGTTTCCTCTTTCATCTTCAGCTTTTTGGGTATACCCTATAAAAGCCGGAATCGCAGTTTCTACCTGCGCAATCGATGGTGGTAGTTTTGGAATTTCTTCAATGAAGACTCCTGGCGTTTTGTAATTCATAATTTCTCTACTTTAAAAATCCATTTAACTATTCAATAATCTATTTGACTGACTTATATAGATTTCCGAAAAAATCCTATCGTTCTCTATTCTTATATCTGATGATTTGGGGTGCGGCAACATTAAAGTGCTTCCATTAATAAAAGGCACTAAAGCATTTGTTAATAATTTTGGGGTATTGGATATTAATTTGGTATTTATATATGTTAAAAAAGAAGCCGTAGCAGCTACCTCAGCTGGTGAAAAATTACCATTAACATGGTAACGCCAATAGGTACTTCTATTTTTTAATCGAATTTCGAAAACTGGGTGTGTTATTTTTTCGTTTGCGGCATTAATTCTCGTTTTCAAAAAACCTTGTGCATCCAATAAACTAAAAGGGGAATTCTCTTCATCAAAAGTAATTTCTATAACTCCAAAATTATCTTTACTATATAATTCATCATTTAGATGAATAGGATAAGCAATAGTAGCTCCTCCATTCAAATTCATTTTTAGAGTATAAAAACCAGAAGGAATAACTGCCGAATTTGGATCATTAGTATCAACTTTATTAAAGTCAAGAGTCATCTTAGTCATTACACTTGTACTCGACTGAGTAATCGTTTTTACCTCTAAACTATCTTTATCTTCTAGTATAAATACGGCATCGGTTATGTTTTGAGATGGTTTAAATACATAACTAAAAACAGCTGGTAACAATAGCTTATCTGCATCAGTAACACATCGTTTATCCTTAACATCCTTCCAATCTGCTGGCACATTTCCATCTGTAAAAATTTCAGCTTCTTTTAATGTTCCCGAAAAATCAACAAGTGCTCCCATTTCATACAACAATCCGTTTTGATGAGTCATAGGCTTATTTGCTAATGAAAGTGACTCATATACAGGAACAACATCGGTTTCATTAAATACCTCTTTGCCTTTATTGGTGAAATAATAAATTGCGGGTTTAAATGATCCAAAACTTATATTTGTAACACTTCTAAAAAAAGGAACTTGTGATTGAATTTTAAAGGCTAGCTTTAAACTTTTATCAATAACTAAACTTGGTTTATACAACACTTCATTTAAAACCAATTCTACTTTAACTTCTACACCAACAATAAAACCCAAACTAGTTTTTGCAAAAACTAATTTGTAATCATTCAATATTTTTTTTGTTTTACTAACAGGTTCTATTTTAAATAAGTCCTTTATATCATATGTCCCCTTTTCTGTTTTTATCGAAAGTAAGGCTTCTTGATCTGATTTATTTACAGAAAAAAATGATCCTCCTTTAGCATCTGTCAAATAATAATCATGTAAGATCTGTACCTCAAATAACCTTTTATATATAACTGTACTGCTATCCATAATTTTTAATTTGCATTGGTTACTAAGGAATCATTTTGAATTTCTTCTATTACTGGAGCAGTAACACTTGAAGCTTCTTGTATATTTACTAAGCGTATTTTATACATAGCAAAAGGAACTTGTTTCCCTCCTAATGACCCCCATAAATGATTAATTTGTTCAAAAGTGAGGGTATATAACTCTATGTTTAATCTGATTTCATCTTTAATTTGTTGTGGAATATTATCATCATTAGATATCGTAGTAAAAGGAGAGTTTTTTACTGTAAATGTTTTTTTAGCCTGGAAAAATTGTAAGACCAATGATAACCTGTGTAATGCAAATTCATAGGCATCTTGTAAATCCTGTCCTAAAGTGGATGAAATCAAAATATAAAGGTTTAAAAATACAGGTGGTTCTATATATTTTATTCCATTGGGTGTTTTTATTATATTACTGCTATTTTTAAGGGTACTCTCCTCTTCGGTATTCACAAGAGTAATCACTATTTTATCGCTCAAATCTTGTGCTTCGCTCTCCATTAAGGATATATTATGTAGTATAACATCCTCTGCAAGAATGGCATCTGTAGGACGTTTGTTTGCAAAAATATATTCGCTCAACTCATCCCGAATTAATTTTAATGCTAACCCAATCATATGCTTATTTTAACGGTTGTTTACTATTTAATAAATTTCCGAAAGGGGCTTCAAAAAAACAATCCCCAAAAATGGGGATTTACAAATTGCTTATAATCAAAAAATTACATTTAAAATTTATCAGCCTCACATAAGTAGACATACAAAAACAGCTTTCTTAATCTGCTTTATGTATTAAAACTTCGTTAGGGTTAAATTAAATAATACTGTTTACGTTTGTATTTGTATTAGATCACAGGCTGAATAGATTTTTTAATCCCTAAAACAGGTTTAATAAGGATAGTTATTGCAAGAGAAATCTGAGCAAATTATAATTCGATAACCTTTGATGCTTCTTTAATAAGTTGCGCTGTATTTTTTACCTGAAATTTTTCGATAAGGTGTTTTCTGTGAGAAATTGCGGTATGGTTACTAATAAAAAGGCGATCAGCTATTTGTTTAGAAGAAAAGCCGTCGGCAATTAATTTGAGGACTTCTTTTTCTCTAATCGAAATTAATTTAAAGTTCGATAAATTACTCTTTGTGTTTAATCGTATACTTTTCTCAATGGCTTCTTTTTCTGAAATATCATAGTAATAATTCAACATAAAAACTTCATTTTCAAAATTAAACAACATTGCTTCGTGTTTAATATAAATTCTTTTTCCACAAAAATTTGTAATATGATATTTTAAAGAAATGACGCTTTTAGTTAACTGATTGGTCAAAAAATCATTTACCTTTTTTTTCACGCTTGCAACCTCCATAAAATCAATTACAGAAAATCCATGTTCCCAATCCGATTCAAAAAAACTAGTTTTGTTGCATCCTATAATTTCTTGAAAAGCTTTATTATAATATACTAAAATGCCTTTTTTAACGGTACAAATACTTATAATTAACTTCTTTGAACGTTCGCATAAATCTACTATTGGCGACAGTTTAGGTGCTAACAGACATCCATCAATAAAAGAGGCCTCTTGTTTTAGGTTATAATACATTTTGTGTTGGTTTCTTTAGTAAAAAGTGCGTGAGCTCAAAAATACTGAATTACAGTAGTTTAACTCGGGTGTTAACACCTTTTTATGATGCGGTTTTTCCCTATTTAGGTCAGTAACACAAAACAATTTCTCAATTATTTTAAATTATCATATTATTATTTTTTATGGTTTGATAAGCCTATAAATATTTGGCAATCATAAAATAACAACACAATAAAAGCTATAAATGCATTTTTGAACATCGTAATTCCAACTTATTTGAACCGGTTCTAATTAAATAATATTCGCAACTTTGAAATCATATTTTCGTAAATTTGCAAATCCAAAAAAAGTATTTCTATTTATCTACTTTTTTGATCGATAAAAAAAACCGAAATGAGTAAGACATTATTTGACAAAGTATGGGATTCGCATGTAGTAAAACATGTTGAAGATGGACCAGACGTATTGTTTATAGACCGCCACATGGTGCATGAAGTAACAAGCCCTGTTGCCTTTTTAGGAATTGAGAACAGAGGTATCGACGTTTTATATCCTTCAAAAACATTTGCTACAGCTGACCACAACACACCTACAATTAACCAACACTTACCTGTTGCTGATCCACTTTCTGCTAACCAATTAAAAGCTTTAGAAGAAAATGCCGCTAAACATGGCATTAGTCACTGGGGCTTGGGACACGAAAAAAATGGTATTGTACACGTTGTAGGACCTGAGTATGGTATTACTCAACCAGGTGCGACTATTGTTTGTGGTGACTCGCATACATCTACTCATGGTGCTTTTGGAGCTATTGCCTTTGGTATTGGAACTTCAGAAGTTGAAATGGTTTTGGCTACACAGTGTATTATGCAGCCAAAACCAAAAAAAATGCGTATTAATGTAAAAGGCGAATTAAGCTTTGGAGTTACTCCTAAAGATGTTGCTTTATACATTATTTCAAAATTAACAACATCAGGTGCTACAGGATATTTTGTTGAATATGCTGGTGAAGTATTTGAAAATATGACTATGGAAGGTCGTATGACCGTTTGTAACCTAAGTATTGAAATGGGTGCCCGTGGAGGAATGATTGCTCCTGATGAAAAAACATTTGAATACGTAAAAGGACGTGAGTTTACTCCTTCTGGTGCTGCTTGGGATAAAGCAATGGTATATTGGGAAACACTAAAAACTGATGATGATGCTGTTTTTGATAAAGAATTGACCTTTGATGCTGCCGATATTGAGCCAATGATTACTTATGGAACCAACCCTGGAATGGGAATGGGAATTTCTAAAAGTATACCAAACGCTGCCGATGTTGAAGGTGGTGTGGCTACCTACAAAAAATCTTTAGGTTATATGGACTTTAGTGAAGGTGACGATATGATTGGTAAACCCATTGATTTTGTATTCATCGGAAGTTGTACAAATGGTCGTATTGAAGATTTTAGAGCATTTGCTTCTATTATAAAAGGGCGTAAAAAAGCCGACAACGTAACTGCATGGTTAGTTCCTGGTTCCCACAAAGTTGAAGCCGCAATTAAAGAAGAAGGTATCTTGGATATCATTCACGAAGCTGGTTTTGAATTACGCGAGCCTGGATGTTCTGCTTGTTTAGCAATGAACGACGATAAAGTACCTGCCGGAAAATTAGCCGTAAGTACAAGTAACCGTAACTTTGAAGGTCGACAAGGTCCTGGATCCAGAACACTTTTAGCTTCGCCATTAGTTGCTGCTGCTGCTGCCGTTACTGGAAAAGTTACTGACCCACGTGAGTTAATGTAAAAACGCTATTAGCTATTAGCCCTTGGCTTTTAGCTTCAAACAAAATTATTAAAAGCCAACAGCCAAAAGCTAAAGGCCAAAAGCTAAAAAATTATGGCATACGATAAATTCGAAATATTAAAAAGTACTGCTGTACCACTTTCTATAGAAAATGTGGACACAGATCAAATCATCCCCGCTCGTTTTTTAAAAGCAACGGAGCGTAAGGGTTTCGGAGACAATTTATTCCGCGACTGGAGGTATAATAATGATAACACACCAAAAGCTGATTTCATTTTAAACGACGCTACTTACTCTGGAAAAATCCTAGTAGGAGGAAAAAACTTTGGTTCTGGATCTTCACGTGAACACGCTGCATGGGCAGTTTACGATTACGGATTCCGTTGTGTGATTTCAAGTTTTTTTGCTGATATTTTTAAAGGAAACTGTTTAAATATTGGGGTACTTCCTGTACAAGTAAGCCCTGAGTTTGCTGATAAAGTTTTTGCTGCGATAGAAACTGACCCAAATACTGAAATTGAAGTAAACTTACCAGAGCAAAAAGTAACTTTATTGACTACTGGCGAAAGTGAATCTTTTGATATCAACGAGTACAAAAAAGGGAATATGTTAAACGGTTTTGACGATATTGATTATCTTCAAAACATTAAAAAGGATATTACAGCATTTGCTGATCAATTACCTTTATAGTATAAAAACATTTATTACAAAAAGCGTTTTAACTATAAAGTTGAAACGCTTTTTGCTTTTCTGCATCGATTTTATACCAAATTGTTTACAAAATGTGACCATAAGATTTGATGTTAGTCAATAGCATTATTGAATATAGAATTTCATAAGTACCAAAATGAACAAAAGACATATAGAAATAATGGACACCACACTTCGTGATGGTGAACAAACTTCAGGAGTATCATTTTCAGCTTCCGAAAAATTAACCCTTGCTAAATTATTATTATTAGAACTTAAAGTAGATCGCATCGAAATTGCTTCTGCCAGAGTTTCTAAAGGAGAATTCCAAGCCGTAACAGACATTACCTCATGGGCAGAAAAACAAGGTTTAATTGATCGTATTGAAGTCTTGTGTTTTGTTGACAAAGGAATTTCTATACAATGGATGCTTGATGCGGGTGCAAAAGTACAAAACCTACTTACCAAAGGTTCATTAAATCACTTAACACATCAATTAAAAAAAACACCCGAGCAACACTTTGCTGATATTGCGAATAACATTGAATTAGCTACCAACAAAGGAATTGCTACTAATGTCTATTTAGAAGATTGGAGCAATGGAATGCGCGATTCAAAAGAATACGTACTTCAATACCTTGATTTTTTAGCTACACAACCTATTAAACGCGTCTTACTACCAGATACTTTAGGTATATTAACTTATGAAGAGTCTAAAAACTTTATCACTGATTTAGTAGCACGCTATCCAAATATGCATTTTGATTTCCATGCGCATAATGATTATGATTTAAGTGTTGCCAATATTATGGAAGCTATTAAAGCAGGTGCACACGGCTTACACCTTACCATGAATGGTATGGGAGAACGCGCTGGTAACGCACCAATGGCTAGTGCCATAGCTGTAATTAATGATTTTATGCCCGAAATCAAAATCAACGTTGAAGAAAAATCACTTTATAAGGTAAGTAAGCTTGTCGAGAATTTTTCTGGTTTTAGAATTCCTGTAAATAAACCTGTTGTTGGTGATAATGTATTTACTCAAACCGCAGGAATTCATGCCGATGGTGACAATAAAAAGAATCTATATTTTAATGATTTACTGCCTGAACGTTTTGGGCGTAAACGCAAATATGCTTTAGGAAAAACATCAGGCAAAGCCAATATTGAAAAAAACTTACAAGAACTTGGCTTAGAACTTAACCCAGAAGAGGTAAAGAAAATAACACAACGTATTATTGAGTTAGGTGATAAAAAAGAAGTACTAACAAAAGATGACCTTCCTTATATTATTTCTGATGTTTTAGATAATGGAAGCTTGGAGCAAACGGTACTTGTAGAATCATATGTATTAACACATGCGAAAGGCTTAAAACCATCTACTACTGTTTCTGTAAGAATCGAAGGCGTGATCTATGAAGAACATGCACAAGGAGATGGGCAGTTTGATGCTTTTATGAATGCACTTAGAAAACTTTATTATAAAAGAAATAAAACTATTCCAGAATTAATTGACTATTCTGTTCGCATACCTCCAGGAAGTCATTCCGATGCATTATGCGAAACTGTGATTACTTGGAAAGATGGAAACAAAGAGTTTGTATCAAGAGGTTTAGATTCTGACCAAACAGTTTCTGCTATAAAAGCTACTGAAAAAATGCTAAATATTAATGAATTGAATTAATATTTGGTAATTACACCAAATAAAAACAGCTCATTTAAACCTGCTTAAATGAGCTGTTTTATTAAAAAAAGAGTTCAATAATAGCTAAACTAATCCCCCGAAACTTATAACTCACACCTATTTTACAAACAGTGTTAATTGAACTCTTTTTAATTGTTTACACTTAATAATTTAATTCAAATTTACACTATATAAACATTAATTTACCCCCTGTTTTCAGGGGTTTTTATTTTAGTAATTATTATTCTTTTTAAAACTATTCTGATAATAAAAATCAAATACTAATGAGTTGAAGTTAACTCTTCTTAAAAAAACTCTTTATCATACCTGATAGTATAAAAAACTTTTTAAAACGATGTATTGAATTTTTGTATACCACTTTGAACAATTTCTTTTGACATTCGTTCACTTTAATAAAGCCTGTTCTTTCTTCTGGTAACAATATGATATGAGCAAATCCTCCCCACATCTGTTTATGAAGCCCATCATGATTAAAAGCACCTGTGATATAATCAATCTCCACAAAATGCACATGCTTATATGCTTGATAATCTACAGCTAACATACCAGCTCTACAGTCTGGATTAAAGCTATCATGTAAAATTATATGCATTGGTTTCTGAGGAATATATTTCAAAACTAATTCTATATCTCGCTGTACTGCTTTTTTTGAATGATCCCCATCAATTAAAACAAATTCTAAATGTTTCCCAGATTCAATAATCTTTTCTAAAATCAATGGAATTTTTTCCGAACTATCTCCAATACTAAATTCAACATTATCAAATTTACCCGAAAGTTTCTTTTCCACTCTAGGGTCAATATCACAAGTAATCACTTTTTTTGAAAATGAACTAATCACTTGTAAACTACCCCCTTCATATGTTCCTATTTCTAAAGAAACTTCAGGCTTAATCTTTTGCAATAAATTCAAAAAAGCAAAACGTTCATTACGTGACATTGACCAAATTAAAGGATAATCATTTTCAACAAAATTTGTTGAATCTACGGTACCTGTTTTCTGAAAAGCTGCTTTGTAATTTAACATTATATTGTATTGAATTAAGTGTTGCTAATTTATACTTTTACTCTTATAATTAACTATGTAAAACATACTTTAATGTGGTATATTTGCATCGAATTAAGATTAAAGTTCAAAAAATCATAAAATGAAATTAAATATAGCACTACTTGCCGGAGACGGTATTGGACCCGAAGTAATTGATCAAGCAGTAAAAGTTTGTGATGCTGTGGCCGTAAAGTTTAACCATGAAATTAATTGGACTCCTGCCTTAACAGGAGCTGCAGCTATTGATGCTGTAGGTGAGCCTTACCCAGACGAAACTCACGATATTTGTGTTGCTGCTGATGCGGTTCTTTTTGGTGCTATTGGACATCCTCGTTTTGACAATGATCCCTCGGCCAAAGTGCGCCCAGAACAAGGTTTACTTAAAATGCGTAAAAAATTAGGGCTATTTGCTAATGTACGTCCTACATTTACTTTCCCTTCGTTAATTGACAAATCTCCTTTAAAAGAAGAACGTATAAAAGGTACTGATTTAGTATTTTTACGTGAATTAACTGGAGGTATCTATTTTGGTGAAAAAGGAAGAAAAGATGACGGAGAAACTGCTTTTGACAATTGTGTATATACACGTGCAGAAGTACAGCGTTTAGCAAAAAAAGGTTTTGAATTAGCCATGACACGTACAAAAAAATTATGTTGTGTTGATAAAGCTAATGTACTTGAAACCTCGAGACTTTGGAGAGAAACTGTACAGGCAATGGAAAAAGACTACCCTGAGGTAGAAGTATCTTATGAGTTTGTTGATGCCGTAGCTATGCGTTTAGTACAATGGCCAAATAGTTATGATGTATTAATTACCGAAAACTTATTTGGAGATATTTTAACTGATGAGGCATCCGTAATTTCTGGATCTATGGGATTAATGCCTTCTGCTTCTGTAGGAGAAAAAACATCACTATACGAGCCAATACATGGTTCATACCCGCAAGCTGCTGGTAAAGACATCGCAAATCCATTAGCCACCGTATTATCTGCTGCAATGATGTTTGAAGATGCTTTTGGCTTAAAAGAAGAAGCAGAAGCTATTAGAAATGTAGTAAATAAATCATTAGCTGAAGCTGTAGTTACTGAAGATTTAGCTGCTGGTGCAAAAGCTTACAAAACAAGTGAAATTGGAGATTGGTTAGCAAAAAACATCTAACTCCAACTTCAATAGTAATAATACAAGGTCACTTTCTGCAACGAGAGTGGCCTTTTTTAGTATTTTTGACAAAGTCTTTTAAAATTTGTGCTCATTAAAAGTGAGCCTTTGATTACTGTTTTTATGAAAACCCTTTTAACTATTATTTTATTTTCAGTATTATTTTCTAGCTGTAATAAATCACAAAAAAACACGCATACTGATTCGGAAATACAATTGGATAGTTTGCAACTGAAAAAAAAACGCATAAAGATTCAATCCACTACAAATCAAGTTCCAAAAATATTAAAAGATGATTCCAACTTTGAAGCTTTAACTAAAAACATTGATACTTTAAATACCGTTTCATTTGCTTTAATGGAAAATACAGTGACATCAATCAATGAAAATATTGAAGAACTTATCGAAACTTTACCCGGAGCTTATAAAAACAGAAGTGTTTTAAGTAGACTTAATGAAATGTACACCTACTCTAAAGATGTCGCCTATAGAATTACTAAGCAAAAAAAAGATACTACAGCAATAGGAGATAAAGTATCTAAAATTATTACTAGCTATAATCATTTACTTACTCAAATTGATGAAACTACATTTAAACTTCCTGAAGATTTCAAAAAAGAATTAGAACGCGAAAAAGAAATTAAAAAGGATACTATTGCTGTGGAACCGTTGTTTTAGCACACCAAACACTTTTTTATTAATATATTTTATTTTTCTGTAACTCGAAAAACACTAAGTACCATATCATAGATTAAATCAGTAGTCAAATCCATATCCTTTAAAGATTTAAAGGAGGTCACCTTTTCGGGATATTTCTCTTTAAAGCTATCTGAATACCAAATTAAAAATGCTGGATTCGTTAATTCTTTTCCACTATGTGCATGTAACCACTTGCCCTGTTCTCCTAGTGATTCTCCATGATCAGAAATATAAATCATTAGCACTGGGCCTTCTTCTTTTTCCAACCTCTTTATTACAGCATCAAGAAAAAAATCCAAATACACAATTGTATTATCATAAGAATTCACTAATTGCTCTTTTGACATCGATGGTATATACTTACTATCAATAACTGGTCTATATTTTCTTTCTGCTTCGTTATACCTATCCTCATACCACCAATGACTACCAATCATATGCATAGTTATCAAATGATTTAAGCTATCTTTTTTTAAAGATTCTTTAAAATAAGGTAATAAAGCTTGATCTTTCGATTTACTAAAACTTGAAATTGATTTGAACTTATCTATAATATTCACCTCATCATTTTCCAAAACTATAGGCTCATAACTACTTTCTAACAATTGGTTTCCTATCCAAGTTGTGCTAACATTAGCACTATTTAAAACACCGTATATACTTTTTATTTTTTGCCCACTTGTCTCTGTCTCACTCTTTCTTATTGATTCATTTGTTAAAATTTGAGGTAAACTAACTGCTGTATACGTTCTATTTGTATACATCTTTTTATAAGACAAACAATTACTTTTATTTATTAAATTAGGTGTTGTTGCTCTTGCATAACCATTAATTTGTAAATGGTCTGCTCTTACTGTTTCACCTAAAACCAAAACTACTTTTAAATCCGATACATTTGTCTTATACAGGCCTCTTTTCACACTACCTAACACAATCTCTTTTTTAGTCAAAAATTCTTTTAAACTAGAAACCAAACTATAAGGTTGTCTCATTTTAAATGTATTCCGCCGTTTGTTTTCAATTAATGGAAAAATTAAAATCAGCAATACACTTATCACAGAAAATAAAATCCTTTTTTTTGATGTATCTACTTTATTATACTTCTTCAATATAATCACCAAACTAATCAACATAAGAAATAAATAAACAAACAACTCTACTGAAAAAAAATCTTTTACTATATAAAATTTACTTTGAAATGCTGCATCTAAAAGTGAGGCCGTTACGGAAATATCCATAGCATATATCCCGTAACCAAATAATCCATAAATAATGTATAGAAATGAAAACAAAAACAAAAACACATACTTATTAAGCGATAGAAAAAACAATACTCCTGCTACTGAAAACTGCAACAAGACTAAGTGAATTAAATAAATCAAAGTATCCTTGAATCCATTTAAAGGCAAATGATAATAAGATGCGCCCGTTATGAACAAAACAACAAATACATTCAACAAAAAATGAAACTTAATATTACCTTTTATCTCTTGCATTTAAAATTGGAAAAAATGAATTTACTGTATAAACTATGGGAATAATTAAAATTACTTGAATAATCGTGATTAAAAGTTTTTGAAATTCGGTAAAATTAAAAACACTCATTCCTATTCCAAAAAACAATATCGCTTTAATTACTGTTAAAATCCTAATTTGAGTAGCTAAATACACTAATGTATTCTTTGCTATAAAAATCAAAAAATTCAATTTGGGTAATCTTTTAAATAATGAAATAAAAATAAAAATTGCACTTAATGCATTGGTATAAAAGAACAATAAATTTTTTCCATACACAGAATGGTACATATCTACTTTAAATGAAAAATACATTCCAAATATATAAGTAATAACAAAGATTAAATTTAAATAAAAAGGAATTTCAAATTCAACAAACCATTCCTTCAACAATTGTCCTAATCCATAAAAGAAAACAGCTACTAACGAAACATCAAAACTCCAAAAATACCAATCAAAAAAGTCAGATATAGAATATCCTAAGATAGATAATATTATGATTGCTAATAATTTTATTTTTCTATTAGGTAAAAAATCAACCGCTGTATAAATTAAAAACGTTACAAATACACAAGGCAAAAACCATATTGGAATACCCCAATCCATATATTTTTCACCTCCTTGTCCACATATAAGTCCTATTAAATTTTCAATAGGTGATAAATTTTTTAATTTACTATTGCCAAAATGTCTACCTACCAAAAACCAAAAAAAATATAAAATACCTCCCCATAGATAATAAGGAACGATAATAGCTTTAGCTCTTTTTACTATATTTTTTTTAACATTTTCAAAGACACTTTTTTTATGAAAAATTCCAGCTATAAAAAAAAACAATGGCATATGAAAACTATAGATATAGTCATTTATTACCGGAAAGTTATGACAATAAATCACCGTGATCATTGCAAAGCCTTTTAGCATATCCACCCAATGAATTCTTTCTTTTTTTTTCAAATTTTAATTTAAAACTAATTATAGCTCATAATACAAATACAATTATACACAATTAAAATTATGAAAAATCCATATTATTAAAAAAACATATAGTTAAATTAAATTTAAAAAGTCTCTCTAGTTTAAAACAAATAATTTAAACTAGCAATAAAATTAATTCCTGGGGCTGATATTCCCGATGAATATGTTCTGTAACGTTGATCTGTTATATTCTCCAAAGCAGAAGTAAAACTTAGTTTTTGATTTAACTTAATTTTTCCTCTCAAATTTACAGTCATCCATGATGGCAAAAAGGGATTTCCATTAGCGTCTGATGCATAAATAAATATTTTCCCCCTTTCAGAAGGAGCTAATTCATCAAAAGAAAAGCCTTTACTAAATTCTGTATACACATCAAGCATCCATTTCTTTTTTTCATATTTTAAATGAATGTTACCAAAATCTGGCGAAACATGCCTTACTGCTACTTTTGTGTCATCAGAAAGTATATTACTTCCTCTAGTTATCGTATACCCGCCCAGTAATTGGAAATTATTAAACAATGGGATTTGAGTATTCATTTCAAATCCATTAACATATAAATGTTCGCTATTTTGTATCGCTAATACTTGGCTTTCTTGTCCTCTAAAAACTACTGAGTTTTCTCCATTTAATTCAAAATTAGATCGTGTTAAAGCATTATCTAAAAAAGAGTAATATGCAATTAACGAAAGTTTAAAATCATCCTTTTTATATGTTCCACCTAACTCAAAATTATAAGCATATTCTGATTTTAAATTAGGATTTGGCACAGTTAATGTCCCTGGCTCTGAATCTAAAACCGTTTTACCTACATCGTCAATATTAGGTGCCCTAAAAGCAGTATTTGCATTGGCTTTAAGTATGATATTTTTTAACATTTTCCAATTAACACCTAAAGAGCCTGTAACAGCTCCTGTATTAATTTTAGATTCAGAAAAAGGAAAATCCAAATCAGAACTATTAAATTTTGCGTCTAATAAAATATGATTGTAACGAATACCTGCTGACAAAGCCAAACGTTCATTGAGATCAAAATTTGCAATTGAATACCCTGCTAAGGATTGCCATGTAGCTCCATTAGGATATCGAGTCAAAACTACATCTCGAATACGTTGACTTGAAATATCTAATTCAAATGCTTTACTACCAACTTTATTAAATACGTATTCCAAACCATAACTAAAATTAATTTTATTCCAAGTTTTACGAGCATCAAAATTAAAAGTATATATATCAACATTTTCTAAATTACTAGTCCTTATTGAAGTATTGAAATCTCTAATATTACGACTTTCTTTATATGATTGATAAGCATTTGTTATTTTGAATTCATCAAAAAATGAATGCTTTTTTTTATATGAAAAAATACCTGTTCCCATAAACCATCGCTGAGGACCATAAAACCATTCGGCGTGCTGAAACTGACCATCGCGTTTGCGCAATAAGCGATCATATCGATTGTATTCGCTCGTTGCTGTATAGATTAAACCTAATTCAGTTTTTATGTGTTTATTGGGAACATAAATCAATTTTTGCAGAAAGTTATATTGCTCATATCCCGAAGCAACCTGATTTTTTGGATTAGCATTAGTCACTACAACATCTCCATTAGCTGTTGTTTCAACAAATTCATTTCTTAAATAATCATCCAATCCATTACTTCCCTGAATTAAATCAGAAAAATTATTATATGAAACACTTGTAACTGATGCTAATTTTGCACCACTCAAACTAATATCGGCATGAATAGTTCGCTCTTTATTTGCAGTGGCAGTTCTAAAAAGTGTATTCCCTTTTATTTTTAAATTACCACTTTTACTTATTTTAGGAGATAAGGTTCTAAAATTAATAACACCCCCAACAGCATCACTCCCATATATAACAGACCCCGAACCAAGTAACACTTCTGTTGTATCTACAAATAAGGGATCGATAGATATAATATTCTGGACATTTCCTGCTCTAAAAATAGCATTATTTATACGTACACCATCAACCGAAAGCAACAACCTATTTGCCGAAAAACCTCTAATAAAAGGACTTCCGCCACCTAGCTGACTTTTTTGAACAAATACATTACCAGATTTTTGTACTAAATCAGCCGCTGTTTGTGGATTGGTTTCAAAAACGTCTTCTTTGCTTATTTGAATAATTTTACGTGAAATTTTCTGTTTACTTTGTGTCCATTTTGTATTTGAAACTATAACTTCTTTCAATGATTCTTTTAAACGATCCATTTCGACAACATAGCCTAAGGCTAATATTTCAGAAGCACTTAAACCCACCTCATAATAACCATCAACCAAAAACTCATACCAAGTATCGCCTTTGTCTAACAAAATATTAACTTTCCCTTTATTATCGGTATATCTTGTTTCTTTGTAAGCACTTGATGTTACCCAAACATCTTTAATAGGTTTTTGGGTTTCTAAATCCACTACTTTAATTGACTGTGAAAAAAGTATTGAAGGAATTAAAAAAAAAAGATATAATATAGTTTTGTACATTGACTAATTAAAAAGAGCTTCTAATACTGCTACAGATTTTGGTTTCTTAAACCCTGCTACATGAAAACTATAATAAAGTAACATTTTATCTAGTAATTGTTTTCTTATGTTTTTGGGTAATGAAATTCTTTTTAATTCATCAAATTTTATGCCTAAAAGCGATTTAAATGCAATTAATAATTCTCCTTCTATAACATATCCCCTTTTATTGCCTACAGTAAAACAAGCCTCTTCAATATTAAACTGCATCAATTCATTATTGGATTGATCGGGGTAGCATCCTAAAAAACGAGTGAATTCTAATAAAAAAAGTACATGGAACATACTTACTTCTTTATTAGAATCTAACCATAGCAAAGACTCTTTTATAAATTTATACGCACTTTCATCGGGTTCTTCATTAATTAACACTTGCAGCAAAATTTCTGCAATGAAAGCTACCAAACTGTTTTTTACTATAGATTGATGTAAAGATTCGTAATGAAATGCCAATTTAGCCTCCATCAATCGCTTTAATGAGGCTTTTGGCGTATGAACTGCATCTATACTTAATATAGAAAAAGGCAAAAATAGCGATGGTTTTAATTTTCCTTTTTTTGACTTTAAAACTCCACGAAGCAGATAAGATACTAATCCTTCGTGCTTAGTGTACAATTTAACAATTAGATCAGCTTCGCCATAGCGCATTGAATTAATTACTATGGCTTCTGTTTTAATTTGCATTAACGGACAATAAGTATTTTACCCACAGTTGTTTGTTCTCCTTCTTCTCCAGTAACTAAAACCAAATACACTCCCGAAGCAACTTTACGACCACTAAATGATCTAGTATCCCATTCTACTTGCCCACTACTCTGTCCTCCGAATGTTTCATTTTGAGTTTCAAATACCAAGTTCCCTTCTATGTCGGTTATTTTTACATTAGCTCCAACGGTAAGACCTTGAATTTTAACATTAACATCATTATACTCTGGTCGAACAGGATTTGGGTAAATTTTAAACGTATCAAAATCCTCTTGAGCAACTGTAACACCCCCATTATATTCCATTAAACCTTTATTCGTTGCAAAAAACACAGCTCCAGTGGACTCATCAATAGCAATATCATTTATTCCATTTGAAGGAAGTGGCGAATTATCTTTTGTGAAATTCAATAATACTTCCTGCCCATCAGGTGAAAGATAAAAAACGCCTCCTTCTGTTCCAATCCATTTGTTATTATTAGCATCAACTTTTATATCTGATATTGATTGTCTAAAAAATAATTCCTGAGGTATCCCACCTGCCTCTTCATCTTCTATAATTATTGGCTCCCCCTTAACATTATTACCCTCTTCAAACATGCGCTCTGGGTTTTCAATAACTCTTAAACCAGAAGTAGTTCCTAACCATAAATCTCCATCTAAGTCTAAAGCTAAAGCTTTTGAATTCACAAACGAAAACTCCAAAGCTTCCCCAGGTAATGATGTCACGGTATTTGTTTTAACTTGATATGCTAAAATCCCACTTGTTACACTTGCCATATACAAATTATCTTCATCATCAAAAATCATTTCACTTACATTGTACCTAGATATACTTTCCGAATTTTCTATAAAATTAGAGTCAATAGTTATTGAATTTCTTGAATCAATAGCATTAACATCTTTCCTAAATCTTTTAATTGCTCCTTCTCTCAACTCTCCATTAAAAAACCACAAATCATTATTAGAGTCAAAATCAAATGTAAAAGCACTTATGAAAACTGGACTCACCGGACTATTCAAGACATTACTATTATTGTTGTTAAATAGCTCAACAGTTTCTGCATTATTTATTTCAAATATACCCCCTCTTCTAAAACTTCCAACGTATACTTGCTCCTTATTTTGTTTATTCATTTTTATACTAGAAAGTACCGAAGTATCATTCAAAGCCCCATCAATATTAAACATACTCCATGGCAGGCTTACCCATACACCCCCTCTTAACCTACTGATTCCTACCCTATTACTTACAGGGGCAAAAAAAGAAGTCACACTTCCATAAACCATCCACAAATCGCCATCAAACGCATCTAAAGCAAATACATTATTTAGTAGAGGTCCTGATGGACTTATTACATTATTATCTTGAAAACTTTGATTTTCTGTTTTAAAAAAACCTTTCTCTTGATTCGCATAAAACACTTGATCTCCAATAAAAGCAGCATGGGTAATTTTATTTACAAAATTACTATCTTCAAATTCAATTTCGGTATCTGCAATAAAATCGTTAGTAAATCTAATTACTTTATCAGACAAAGTTACAGTCAGAAACGATTCATTGGCCTCAAAATCCAAAATATCACTTGTATCAGTGACTACAGACTTAAAAGTTACTCCGTCAAACTCATAAACTGACTTCCCTTTATTATGGGCTATTGTTTTTCCAGAAAATAATTGAATATCATTAAAAACCTCATCTTGAATTTGAGTCCAACTTGTAAACTCTATTAAATTCCTATCATTTTTATTTCCAGTAAATGTACCTCGTCCATTTATACTTGCAAAAATAGTCTCATTAAAAACACCTACACTAGTCACATCACTAACAACAGGTAAAGCATCACTAATTAAAAAAGTATCTTCAAATAAATTAGTCTCTAAATTAAATTCAACTACTCCAAAACCGGTAGCTATGTATAATAAATTACCCTCTTCAAAAAAATCATTTACTTTTACATTAGCCGGAGGCACTCCAGATTTGTTTTGGATATCAACTAATGAGGTCACGTTTCCTGATATTTCGTCAATAATTTCTACAAGGCCATTTTGATAACCAACAATAATTAATGCTCTTTCTGCACTGTAATATATTGTTGAAATATCTTCTCCTGACAAACCTTCTACAGTAGTATATTCTGTATTAGTGCTGGTTTCTACATCATGTACAAATAATGTATTTGTGGAAGCTACATAGATACGATTGCTTTCAACTGTAAGATCTACAAAATCCACATAAGCAAAATGAGATTTCCAATTATCAGAAAAACTCTGGGCACCTATCAATAATGCATATAAAAATGCGACTATTAAACATATTTTTTTTTTCGAAACAACCATAACACTGTTTTACTATATAACTTTTAAAAGGTATCTATATTATTTTTCTGTAATGGCTTTTTTTAAAGCCAGAATATACCCCAAATGTATACCTTCATGAAAATTATTGAATTCAAAAGCATCATTTACATTCTTTAATTCAAAACCCGTACTTGTCATATAGGCTTCATAATTTTTAAACAAGCCTTCGTCAATTGCTTTCTCAGTGTCGTCAATTGTTGCAAAAAGCAATACTTTTAACTCCTCTAATTCTTTTTCTGTAGCATCTCTTTTAGTACTTGTTCCTTTGCGATATAATTCAATCCATTCCTCACCAATAACAGTGTCTAGTCCACTCAATCTATACACTAATAATTGTTGAGTTACTACAATATGAGCTATATTCCAAAATAAATTATTCTTAAAGCCCTCTGGCACAACATTTAATTGTTCCAATGAATAGTGATCTAATATTTTAAAATGAACTTTTCTACTAATTTTTGTGATTTCTAGTGCTCTTTTTAAATTTTCCATTTTTGGGTTTATTTTAAGTCAAAAATATGCTTTTTCTTGTTGATTTCATTTTCCTTTGCATTTAAAGATTTTTAACACCTTATCAATGATTAAAAAAGTATATCATTTAGCTACCTGCAGCACTTGTAAACGTATTATAAAAGAACTTAATCTTGCCGAACATTTTGAACTTCAAAATGTAAAAGAACAACCAATTACCGAAACAGAATTAGAAAAAACACATGCTTTTAGTGGTAGTTTTGAAAGTTTATTAAACAGACGCTCTGTATTGTACCGTGAGCGAAATTTAAAAGAACAAAAATTAACAGAAGAAGATTGTAAAAAATTAATCTTAGAACACTACTCTTTTTTAAAGCGCCCGATTATACAAATCGATGATCATTATTTTATAGGAAATGCAAAAAAAACAATTGAAGCTGCAAAAACCTATTTAGAAAATTTATAAAAATAAATGAATCAACGTCAACTTGCTTTGATAGCTGCTTCGTTTGTAGCTTTATTTTATGCAGCTAATTTTAGTATTGCTAAAAATGTAATGCCACATTACATTAAACCCTTTGGGTTTATTTTATTTAGGGTTACTGGTGCAGGATTGCTCTTTTGGGTAGTTGGCTTATTAGGACCTAAGGAAAAGATTGCTCCTAAACATTATCCTCGTATTTTAGGTGCGGCATTTTTTGGAATGGCATTAAATATGCTCGCTTTTTTTTATGGCTTAAATTTAACCACACCTATAAACGCAGCCGTAATGATGGTTACTGCTCCTATGATTACTTTAATACTCGCTGTTGTATTCCTAAAAGAAAAACTACTTTGGCATCGTATTTTAGGTCTTTTGGTTGGCTTATCGGGTACTTTGTTAATGATTATTTACGGCAAAGGAAATTCAGCCACAGCACCAAATCCTGCTTTAGGTAACTTTTTAATTTTTATAAATGCTGCCTCATTTGCTTGTTATTTAGTCATTGTAAAAAAACTAACACAAATTTATCATCCATTTACCTTTATTAAATGGATGTACCTTTTAGGAATAATAATGGTGCTTCCTTTTGGACTAAAACAGGTTTTGGAAATGCCTTTTTCTGAAATTCCCATTTCGGGCTACCTTAGTATTGCTTATGTAGTTGTGTTTGTAACTTTTGGCACCTACCTATTAAACATATATGCCATAAAAATTTTAAAACCCACTACGGTCGCTGTATTTATTTATTTTCAACCTTTTTTAACTACGTTAATCGCTGTAGGATTAGGAACCGACAATATTGATTTCATTAAAATTATAGCCTCTGTTTTAATTTTTATTGGCGTTTATTTGGTGAGCAAAAAAAGTTTAAATTTTTCTATTTAATCAACACCTAATTTCTAAATCAATTCCCAAACCAATCCAGCTCATTAACTAAATCAATATCTTGAGGTTGCACATGAGCCAAACGTGTTTCCTCTTTCGATAAAATTTTAAAATCTTCAGAACGATTTCTTCCCATTAAGGGCTCATAAATTTCTACGGGTGGCGCTACAATTTTCCTTGTTTTCATATCTAACCAAGTTCCCATCATTTCACCACGAGCAAAGTTACCCCCTTGATCATCATAAAAATTATGACGGATTTTATAAAAAGTCCCCTCTTCACTCAATGCAAAAACCTCTTGACTTACATATACTGGTTTACCCGGAAATACTTCTTTAAAATAATGCACCTCTTCCCTAAGTACTACAGGTCCTACTCTATGTTTTTTTAAATCATTATAACCTACTCCTTGTTTAACCATGTATACCATGCGAGTGGCGCTCATAAAATTCATATATGCCGAATTTGCTAAATGCTGGTTTGGATCTAGATCACTCCAACGAATATCTATTTTATTTAAAAACATTATCAATTTTATATATTTAGTTTATTTACACAATTTAAGTTAAAAACACTAAAAACATAAATACTTAAGTAGAGTACTTTTCTTACAAAAAAATAAAAATAGACTTTTAAAAAAATTATACAATTTGCAGAGAACTCAGATTTAAAAAAGCTTACCAATACCATATTTCTGTATCTTTGTCACTTATACAATTTACTACGAATGATACATTCTATGACTGGCTTTGGAAAAGCTGTGACTCAATTAGAAAATAAAAAAATTAGCATTGAGCTAAAATCTTTAAATAGCAAAAACCTTGATCTTAATGCTCGAATGCCTAATCAGTATCGCGAAAAAGAACTTATTTTACGCAACACTATAGCTAAAGCATTAACCCGTGGAAAAATCGATTTTAGCTTATTTACTGAAGTCACAGGCGAAAATTCTAGCTCAACTATAAATGCACCCGTAGTAAAAAAATACATGCAAGAGCTTTCTGGAATTTCAAATGTAAATGAAAGCCAACTCTTAGAAATGGCCATACGCCTACCCGATACATTAAAAACGGAGCGCGAAGAAATTGACGAAGCTGAATTTAAAGTAATAGAGGATTTACTTGCCGAAGCTGTTAAAGAAATTATTAATTACCGAAAAACAGAAGGAGAAGTACTTCAAAAAGACTTTGAACTAAGAATCAAATCTATACGTTCACTTCTTGAAAAAGTAATTACAATTGACCCCGAACGTATTGAAAATGTAAAAATACGTTTACAAAAAGGCGTTGCAGAACTTAAGGAAAAATATGACGAAAATCGCTTTGAACAAGAGCTTGTCTATTATATCGAAAAATTTGACATCACCGAAGAAAAAGTACGCCTAGCAAATCACTTAGATTATTTTACCGAAAATTTAGCGTCAAACGAATCTAATGGAAAAAAATTAGGTTTTATATCTCAAGAAATCGGTCGCGAAATCAATACTATTGGTAGTAAATCTAATTATGCACCAATGCAACAGCTTGTTGTTCAAATGAAAGATGAACTTGAAAAAATTAAAGAACAACTTTTAAATGTATTGTAATGGGTAAAGGCAAACTTATTGTTTTTTCGGCACCATCAGGTAGTGGTAAAACAACCATTGTTCACCACCTTTTAAACGAAACTAATTTAGCTTTAGAATTTTCCATTTCGGCCACCTCTCGAGCCGCTAGAGGGGAAGAAATTAATGGCAAGGATTATTATTTTTTATCCATTAATGAATTTAAAAACAAAATTAATAATAATGAGTTTTTAGAATTTGAAGAGGTGTATCCCGACAATTTTTATGGCACATTAAAAAGTGAAGTCGAGCGTATTTGGGATACTGGTAAAGCCGTAATTTTTGATATTGATGTTATTGGAGGTTTAAATATAGAAAAGCAATTCCCCGAAGAAACCCTTTCTATTTTTGTTAAACCACCTAATAAAGTAGAACTTGAAAAACGCTTACGCGGAAGAGGGACTGAAACAGAAGAAAAAATACAAATGCGTTTAGCAAAAGCGGATAAAGAATTGGCCCTAGCACCTGAATTTGATGCCATTATTACCAATGACAACTTAGAGATTGCTAAACAAGAAGCTTTTCAGTTGGTCTCTAAATTTTTAAAATAAATTTCTTCTATAAAAGGAAAATCTTTTAATATGAAAAAAATCGGATTGTATTTTGGCACTTTTAATCCTATACACATTGGGCATTTAAGCATTGCCAATCATATGGTTGAATTTTCGGATTTAGATGAAGTATGGATGGTAGTTACGCCTCACAATCCTTTCAAAAAGAAAAGTTCGCTATTGGATAATCATCACCGATTAGAAATGGTATACAAAGCTACCGAAAACTACCCAAACATTCATCCAAGCGATATTGAATTTAAATTACCTCAGCCTAATTATACCGTTTTTACACTTGCACATTTAGAAGAACGGTTCCCTAACAAATCATTTTGCTTAATAATGGGTGCTGACAATTTAAAAAGTTTTCATAAGTGGAAAAATTACGAAAGTATTTTAGAAAATTATCATTTATACGTTTACCCTCGAATTTCTGAAGGCGTCATTCCCGAAAAATTTCAGGATCACCCGAAAATCAATAGCGTTTCCGCCCCTATAATGGAAATTTCGTCTACTTTTATTCGCAAAGCCATAAAAGATCAAAAAAACATTCAACCCTTATTACCTAATACCGTTTGGGAATACATTGATATAATGAATTTTTACAAATAATAATTTATAAAAGCGTTAGTATACCATTTATAGCATAACATTATATTAATCGTGCAAAAAAAACCTAAAAAATCCCTCAAAACACTAAAAAAAACAATTTATAACTTATTTTAGTTTACTAGATATTTTAACCAACTTATAAATTGAAAGTTTACACACCTAAAAATATTCCTTTTTGGATTATTTGTTGCGCCTTTACTCTAGGTATATTTGGCTCACAATATTTCACTAAGCTTCAAAATATTGCACTATTTTTATGTTGCTTCAGTTTAGTATTACTTTATCTTTTTTTTAAAAGAATTAGTACCACATATTTTTTAAGTATTTCTAGCTTATTATTCATATGCCTTGGTTACACCAGACATCAAATAGCCCATACTAAATATCAAAAAAATCATATTGTCCATTTCTTTAATTCAAAACCCTTAAATGAAGTAGTTTTTAAAATTGAAAAAAAGCTCAAACCTTCAGATAAATTTTTAAAATTTAAGGTTAATATTTATGCCATTGATAAACAAAAGACAACTGGTAATGCTTTGCTATCATTAAAAAAAACGGCATATAAATCATCTTTACACAAAGGGGATTATTTTGTATGCTACACAAAACTTTTCCCTTTACAAGAACAACATTCTCCTTACAGTTTTGATTACGCTACTCATTTAAAAAATCAACAAATAACACATCAATTCTACCTAAAAACTACCGATTTAAAACAAATTGAATCATTAGCTAATCCTTTTGAAAAATTATCAAACACACTCAAAAAACATCTTGAAATCAACTTACAAAAACAAAACTTACCCCCTAATGTTATTCAGTTTACAGCAGCTTTAGTGTTAGGCAGTAAATCTGAACTAGATCCACAATTGAATACCGATTTTGCAAATGCTGGAGTAATTCATATTCTAGCTATTTCTGGCTTACACATGGGTATTTTATACCTTTTAATAGCATTAGTCTTTCGTCAATTTTGGATCAACACGTTATTAAAATCATTACTTATCATAGCCTGTTTATGGTTATTTACTTGGTTTTCTGGCGCAAGCCCATCGGCAATTAGAGCTACAACTATGTTTAGCTGTTTCGAATTTTCACGTCTACTAATGAGAAGACAACACCCTTTAAACTCGCTGTTTGTTAGTGTTTTTATATTACTACTTTTTGATCCTTATATTCTATTTTCTGTAGGCTTTCAATTAAGCGTTATTGCTGTTACCTCTATTATTATTGGCGTTCCAAAACTATTATTGCTCTGGTCTCCAAAAAATTGGCTTATCCGTAAAATATGGGAAATAACCTGTATTAGCACATGCGCTCAGTTAGGCTTATTACCCTTAAGCATTTATTATTTTCATCAATTTCCTGGCCTATTTTTACTAGCTAATATCCCAATAATGCTAATTATAACCATAGTACTCCTATCCGCTATTGTAATTATTATTTGGAGCGGGCTTAGTACTACTCCCTTTTTTATAACAGAAAGCTATAATTACCTCATTACAAATATCCATAACTACATTCATTGGGTTGCCCAGCAAAAACACTTTTTAGTTACTGACTTATATATTCAACCGATCACGATGCTTACTATTTATATAATCATTGCTTTTTTACTGTACATATACTCCAAACCTAAATTATTTTATCAATGGGGTTTTCTCATTATTTTAATTGGTATAAGTGTTATTTTTTATGAAAAATTTCAATCACTATTTATTAACGAATTGTGGTTGCATCATCATTACACCAATACTATTATTACCGAAATAAGTAGTCATCAACTAACCGTTCATTCAAAAAAAGCACTTACCAAAAATGATAAAAAATACATTATTTATCCTATTGAAAAAAGCTTGCATTTAGTAACTAATTACAATAAGTTACAGAACAGTTACACCTATCATAAACATCAAATTCATATTATTGATCACAAAAACAGTTTACCTAAAAGCATTCAAAATACGATACTAATAATAACCAATTCCCCTAAAATAAATTTAGAGCGATTGCTTTGTAAAGAGACTCCAAAACTTATTATTGCCACAAACCACAATTACAAAAACCTTATACAAAAATGGAAAGCTACTTGTGCATGGCATCAAGTAGCTTTTTATGATAGTTCCCAAAAAGGAAGTTTAAATTTAGCGACTAAATTACTTAACCTTTAAAAGTTCCTACAAAATTCTTTTCATAAACTTTAAACATCTTTTGTGTAGTCACTTGCTTGTAATCATCCGTTTGAATTAATTTTAAAAATATTTCTAATTGTTGCGGGGTATGAAAACCTGTAACAGGAAAAATTAAATTACTTTTTTCGTCAAAAAAGACCATGCTTGGGTATCCCGAAATGCGTAATGAGCGTGCAAAAATATGACTTGGTTTCCTTCCTCTTTTACCTTCAACATAATCTGGATTCGAAAATTTATTTCCTTGATAGGTAAACTCATCATTACCTTCGGCGTCAAATTTTACGGCATAAAAATGTTCATTTACATATTTTACTACATCTGGATTACGAAATGTTTTTTTATCCAATAATTTACAGGGACCACACCATTCGGTATATACATCCATAAATATTTTTTTTGGCTCTTTCGACTGCGCATCTAATGCATCTTGCATACTCATCCAATTAATTTCCTGTGCAAATGATGCTGAAATTACTAGCGAGCAAGCTATTAAAAGTAATTTTTTCATAAAAATAAATTTAGTTATTAGTCTCAATAACTATTCCTAAATTACGAATTTATCGAATACCGTGCATTAATTTGATAATTGTTTTATTTAAAGCCAACATAATAAGACCTGCTACACAAGGAATAACCATTAAAATCATAAAAAAGAAACTCATTCCATAACTTTCTACAATAGGATCCAAATAACTCCCAGTTACACCTGCCATTAGGTTTCCTATAAAACTCGAAAAATACCACACTCCAAACATTAATCCTAAAAACTTAATAGGCACTAATTTACTTACATATGACGTTCCTACTGGAGAAATACAAAGCTCGCCCATGGTATGAAAAAAATAAGCCAACACTAGAAAAATCATACTAACCGAAGCTGTTTTTGCATTTAACGGAATACCTAAAGACCCATAAGATAAGGCTCCAAAACCAATTCCAGTTAGCACAAGTCCGATAGCAAATTTAGTTGGACCAGTCGGGTTATATTTACTTTGCCACCACTTAGAAAAATAAGGTGCAAAAACGATGATGAAAAACGAATTTAAAATACTGAACCATGAAGCAGGCACTTCTGCCACTTCGTTTGAAAAATCACGTACCAACATCCAAATCACAAGACCCCAAATAATTATAAAACTAATACTTAGCAAAATATTTGAAAACGCATATTTAGAATAAGTTTGCCTAAATAACAATGATAACACCCAAGTAATAATCAACATAGGCACCACCGTTAATAATGTATTAAAAACTTTAAAAACTAAAGCTCCATTACCCTCTAAAATCCTCTTAGTATAATCTTTAGCAAAAATTGTCATTGACCCTCCTGCTTGCTCAAAGGCCCACCAAAATAAAATAGTAAAAAAGGTAAATATTCCAACCACTATCAAACGATCTTTAACCACTTTTGATGCATTAGTTTTTTCAGAAAGGTTTTCAATAGCATCTTTTGTATCCTCAACTGCATCTTCAAGTACTTCATCAACATCTTCAATATCTTTCGGAGAATCTCCTATTTTACCAAAGATACCTTGCGCAAAATAAAATTGAAGCATTCCAAAAAACATAAAAATTCCTGCTAAACTAAAACCATAATGCCAACCTACTTTTTCTCCTATATAACCACATAACAAAATACCTAAAAAAGCCCCTGCATTTACTCCCATATAAAAAATGGTAAAACCGGCATCTCTTTTTTCGGGTACTTTAGTATATAACTGTCCTACAATAGAAGCTATATTCGGTTTAAAAAAGCCATTCCCTAATATTATTAAACCGAGCCCTATAAAAAAGAACATATCAGAAACCACTTCCAAAGCCATAGCTGCATGTCCCAATGTCATTAACAACGCACCTAAAACTACTGCTTTTTTAAAGCCTAAAAATTTATCTGCAATAAATCCACCTAACAACGGTGTTAAATATACCAAACCAGTGTACCAACCATAAAGGAGCATTGCTTCATTCCGTTCCCATCCCCATCCATTATCAACAACTGAGGTTACTAAAAATAACACTAATAATGCGCGCATTCCATAATAGGAAAAACGTTCCCACATTTCTGTAAAAAACATGACAAATAATCCAGATGGATGTCCTAAAACTAGTTTTTGATTCACTTCTGTTCCGCCGTATAGCATATGCTGTAAATTTTATTTTTTCAATGGCTCAAATTACGAAATACAAATATGCCAAATCATAAAATTATGTTATCCTAGTATCGTTTTATGAAAAAAAGAATTAATAATATCAAAAAAAATATTCTTTATATTTTTTTTCCATAGCTTTTAAATTAATAAAAAAAAATGAGCTCAAAATTTTTAAATCCATAAACTGACAAATTTTGTAATATATTTTTAATGAAAAATGGGCTAATTATACATCACCCCATGTGATTAATTTGGTATTAAACTATATTTGCCTTAACAAAACATTATTTATGATTCCTGAAGTTACTGGATTTTCAAAACTAAATAAACATCAAAAAATTGATTGGTTAGTAGCTAAGCATTTTCAAAACACTGAAAAGGCAAAACAAACACTACACACTTATTGGAATGCTAATGAACAGCTGCAACAGTTACATGATGAATTTGCTGAAAATACCCTGAGCAACTTTTACCTCCCTTTTAGTATTGCACCCAATTTTACTATTAACAACAAGCGCTATACTATTCCAATGACAATTGAAGAAAGTTCGGTTGTTGCTGCTGCAAGTAATGCTGCAAAATTTTGGAATAAACGAGGTGGCTTTAAAGCAACAGTAATTAACACCGAAAAAATAGGCCAGGTTCACTTTAGTTTTTCTGGTAATAAAAAGCTTTTGAACTCTTTTTTCAACTCAATTAAACCAAAACTAGTTAAATCAATTGAAACTATTGAAGCCAACATGAAAAAACGTGGTGGCGGACTTTTAGATATTCAACTTAAAGATAAAACACAAGAACTGGCTAATTACTACCAGCTCCATTGTACTTTTGAAACGGTTGATGCTATGGGAGCTAATTTTATAAACACCTGTTTAGAAAAATTTGCCGAGGTTTTACAAAATGAAGCCTTAACACATGAAGCCTTTTCTAGCACCGAAAAGGACATTGAAATTATTATGAGTATTCTTTCTAATTACGTACCTAATTGTGTGGTTAGAGCCGAAGTTTCGTGCAACATCAATGAATTACCAAATTCTGAAGGTTTATCTTCTAGAGAATATGCCCAAAAATTTGTGCGCGCTATTAATATTGCCGAAAAGGAACCTTACCGCGCCGTAACGCACAACAAAGGTATTATGAATGGCATTGATGCCGTAGTTATAGCTACAGGCAATGATTTTAGAGCCATTGAAGCTGGCGCACATGCATACGCAGCAAAAAATGGCAGCTATAGCAGTTTAACTCATGCACATATAACCAATGACGTTTTTATATACTATATAGAAATCCCTTTAGCTGTGGGTACTATTGGCGGCTTAACTAGTTTACACCCTATGGTCAAATTAGCTTTAGAATTGTTAGGCAAACCCAATGCAAAACAACTCATGGAGATTATTGCTGTAGCTGGATTGGCACAAAATTTTGGAGCAGTAAACTCATTAATTACTACAGGCATTCAAAAAGGTCATATGAAAATGCACTTATTAAATATACTCAATCAACATCACGCTACTGCGGAAGAAAAACAAAAAATAGTGCAGTTTTTTACCAAAAATACCGTTACACATAGCGAAGTTATCAAACAATTGGAATTACTACGAGCCTAATGAAACAGACTTTTTACAGTAATGGAAAATTACTCCTTACCGGAGAATATGTCGTTTTAGATGGCGCCAAAGCCTTGGCCGTTCCTACCAAAAAAGGCCAATCATTAAGTGTTACTCAAAATCAATCGGGATTTTTAAGTTGGAAAAGTTTTGATTGCCACAATCAAACATGGTATACAACCACAATTAAAATTGCTACCTTTTTTAACATAACACCTCCTAAAGGGAATTCTAAATTTGATACTACCTTATTCAAAATACTCTGGGAGGCCCTACAAGCCAATCCTTCATTTTTAAAAAAAGATATTGGATACGCCATAGAAACCCACCTTGATTTTGAACGCCTTTGGGGACTTGGCACCTCATCAACCTTAATCAACAATATAGCACAATGGGCAAACATAAATCCATTTGAATTGCTACATAAAAGCTTTGGGGGTAGCGGATATGATATTGCATGTGCCTCTATTAATACTCCAGTTTTTTATCAACGCACTAAGGATATATATAAGCCTAATATTACTAGTACCATTTTTAATCCTCCGTTTAAAGCATCACTTTTTTTTATTTATCTCGAAGAAAAAAAAGATAGTAAGGATGCCATTAAAAATTACCGAAGTCAATCCAAAGAAAATTTAGCTTCAATTATCTCAAAAATAAATACTATTACCGAACAAATAGCTATAAGTCAGGATTTAGAACAATTTAAAGACCTAATCATTACTCACGAAAATTTAATTGCTCAATTATTAAATACCACCACCGTAAAACAAGATCGATTTCCGGACTATTCTGGAGTAGTTAAAAGCCTTGGAGGTTGGGGTGGCGATTTTGTATTGGTAACGGGCACAAAAAAAGACATGTCTTACTTCTCCCATAAGGGATATCATACTATTATCCCTTTTACAGAAATGGTATTGTAATCCCATTTTTCATTAAATTTTGATATCCCAAAAACCAAAATAGCTTTTTGTTAATTTTCTAAATCTTTAAATAACTTTTTTCAACGATAAAAAAACAAAGAGTTCAATTATTTCAAAATCACACCTTAAAACAAAAAAATAATCAAATTACTTATATGCAGATCTTTAACCTAAAAAAAACTTTGATTAACCAACACAAAAATCTAACCAAAAAGTAAGTTAATTCGCTCTTAAGTAAGTATTCTTATTTTGATTCTGGACTTTATTTTTAGGTCAACTAAATACTGACCATGAAAAAATTAAGTTTACTAGCAATTTCATTAGTTGCATCCGCAAGTAGTTATGCCCAATTTAACTACGGAGAAGTGCTACAAAAATCATTACTTTTTTACGAAACACAACAATCAGGTAAACTGCCAGATTGGAACCGAATTAGCTGGAGAGCCGATTCTGGTGTAAATGATGGAAAAGATGTTGAACTAGACCTTACTGGAGGTTGGCATGATGCAGGAGATCATATTAAATTTGGTTTCCCTATGGCATTTTCTGTTACTGCCCTAAACTGGGGTTTTCTGGAATACAAAGAAGGTTATGACAAAGTTAACCAAACAGATATCTTTTTAAGAAATATTAAATGGGTTACTGATTATTTCATTAAATGTCATCCAAGTCCTAATGAATTTTATGCACAAGTTGCAGACAGTAAATCTCAAGATCACAACTTTTGGATGCCTGCAGAAATGGTAGACATACATCCAATGTACGGAGTACGTAGGTCTTATAAACTAGACGCTGCAAACCCTGGTTCCGATGTAGCATGCGAAACAGCTGCAGCATTAGCTTCTGCCAGTATGATGTTTAAAACTGTAGATCCTACATATAGTGCAACATTATTACAGCATGCTAAAGAATTATATGAATTTGGTGACACTTACCGTGGAAGGTATAATGAAGAAGGTAATATTCCTGCTTCTGGAACCTACTCTTCCTTTTCTGGTTATGTGGATGAATTAGCATGGGGAGCAATATGGTTATATAAAGCAACGGGAAACAAAACCTATTTAGACAAAGCCGAAGAACACTACAGTGATCCAGATTTTAAATGGGGAATCGCTTGGGATGATAAATCCTATGGAACTATGGCGTTACTAGCTATTGAAACAGGCAAAGAAAAATACAAAACTGCCACTGAAAAATACTTAGATTTTTGGCAACCTGGCGGTGGACTTAATTATTCACCAGGTGGACAAGCACATTTAGATCAATGGGGATCATTACGTTATGCTATGAATACTTCTTTAGTTGCTCTAATTTATACTGACAATGTAGCTACTACAAAAAAAGATACCTATCATGATTTTGCTGTAGCACAAATAAAATATGCATTAGGAGATAATCCACTTGACAGAAGTTTTGTAACTGGTTTTGGGAAGAATCCTCCAAACAAGGTACACCACCGTGGGCAACACGCCAGTTGGATTCGTAGCGAAACTATACCTGCTGAATCTAGACACACTTTATGGGGAGCTTTAGCTGGCGGACCAAATAGCAACGATGATGGGTTTGATGATGATCGTACTGATTTTCAAGAAAATGAAGTAGCTACTGATTATAATGCATGTTTTCAAGGTGTAGTTGCTCGTATGGTTATGGAATTTGGCGGAACAGAATTAGCTAATTTCCCTCAGCCAGAAGAACCTGGCGAAGAATTTGTTACTGAAGTTAAAATTAATGGAGAATCAAGTCGTTATACCGAATTATCTATTTGGTTAAATAACCGTTCCGCATGGCCTGCACGTATTCCCAATTCTCTTTCAGCACGTTATTTTGTTGATCTTACCGAAGGTATAGACGCAGGACTTACGCCATCTGACTATGCAATTACAGCTCGTGGTGCAGGAAAAGCCACAGGAGGTTTACAAGAATGGGATAGTACTAACAACATCTATTATGTAGAAGTTGAAGTTGATGCCGATAAAATGCCTTTTCCTGGTGGAGCTAGCCAATACCGCAGAGAAATTCAAGTGCGCATTGAAGTTCCATCATCGGCTCCTGCTACAGCTTGGGATCCTTCAAATGACCCATCATATGACGGATTAACTAGTATAGTTACCGAATTTGATAAAGTGTCAATTTATAGTGATGGCCAATTAGCCAATGGTGATGAACCTGCAGGTTCTAGTGTTTTGACTGCTGGATTTACAATTAGTAAAACATCGGGTATTGCGCCATTTACAGCAACTGTAAATGCTTCAAAATCTAGTGATCCTTCAAAAGGAGGTTTAACTTATAATTGGGACTTTGGCAATGGAGAAACTGCCTCAACAAAAGAAGCCAGTACTACTTTTGATACCGAAGGAGAATACACTATAAAATTGACTATTACAGATTCAACGGGGGCAACTGCCGAAAAAGAAATTACTGTAAATGCTTTTGGAGAACGTAGTTGTTCTTTTGGTACGCCTCGAGAAGATGCGCTACCTTCGATTGAAAATAAAAATTACTCAAACATACACATCATTGGTGAAAGTGGTCCTAATTTAGATAACGTTACTTCGTTCGCTGTAAATTGGAACTTAGAAAATAACGGATTATACAGTTTTGCTTTCAATACAAGTGATGGAAAACCAGACTATCATGCTGATTTATTATCAAAAGTGACGCAAAATTTTAACGCTACTAATCCAAGTATTTCTATTGACTCTAGTGGTTTCAATGATTTAGATGATGATTACTGGGTAACTGTTGATGAAGGAAACTTAGTATTGGTTTCTAAAACTAAAGAGGTTACTATATATTTTAGCAATAGTAGTGAAGCACCAGTTTGTGGTTCAAGCTCAACCTTATCCACACCAACCTTTAGTGCCTTAAACATAGGCTTATATCCAAACCCTGTTGTAGATAAATTATATATTAATGGCGATATCAATAAGGCTACATTAACTATATATGCTATTGACGGATCTGTTGTTAAAAACACAGTAATCGAATCGGATGAATTTTCAACAGCTCTTAGCAATCTAACTAACGGAATGTATTTAGTGCATATTGAAAAAGAAGATGGATCAGTTGGTATTGAAAAAGTTATTGTGAATCGTTAAAAACGAATCATATCAATAGACCAAAATTAAAGCAAAGGCTCAGTCAACTTAAAATAGTTATCTGAGCTTTGCTTTTTTAATACACCATCAATCTACTGTATTACAGGTCTTTAAAAGGTTAAATTAGAAGGCCCCTCACTAGAGTTTGAGAAATACAAAGCATAAGCACCACTTTTTTCAACTAAAACAAGATTATCCCCATCAAGGTTTATCCAGTAATTTCCTGATAAATTTGAAAAACCTGATGAAGCATTAATAGATATTTCTGGGTTTGCCGCATGTAATTGGTAACTTGCAAAATCGGGAATATTCGTATAATGCCTTGGAGATCCATTATTGGTTTCTAATGTAAATTGATATAATCCATTGGGATTATTTGAATTCCCCCACCAATTTAATACTGAATTAAATACATTATCTAAATCAGGACCATTATTACCAATAACATGTATATTACTATACCTCCTAAATCCATTTGGAATACCTGTATTTCTAGGCACATTATAAGAATCTAATAAATCCCCAGATGTATCAGCACCATAAATAATCTTAATTCCTAAAATATCACCAGGACTAAAATCATCAATTGAACATGCATTCCCTCCCCTCATTACAGATTCTCCATCAAACTCAGGAGTACCCTCAACTTGAAATCCATTAAAAGCATTGGTATGATGAAATCCTAAGGTGTGCCCTAATTCATGCTGTACATTGGATATTCGTAAATTTTGAGTAATACCAGTGTCACAAAAATTAAAACGTGGATTTACCCAAATTTTATTACCCGGAAGACCTTCAGCAGTAGGAAAAGTTCCTCGACCAAAGGCTCCACTTGTTAATGGAATAAACATAGTAGTTAAATCCTCTTCTAAACTATCATATAAAATTTCTATATCTGCATTTCTTCTATCAGTTATGGTAACTAAACTTATTTTTTCTAATTCATTATTCCATCTTTTTATAGCTTCAATGGAAGCATTTTGCCAGTCAGAATTCATTCCTGGATGTATCCAAACAGTTACATTTTCTTTAGTTACTATATTTTCATCAATTCTTGATGTAAATGGATCACTAAATATTTTTGATTTATCAAAAATAATATCTCCATCTACTATATAAAAACCTCCTATATCTTCAATTTGATCTGCAGTATATCCCCAATTCAGTAATGTTTTGTACAATATTTCTTCATTTGATAATGAAAAATTATGCGATTGTACTTCTGCTCCTAAATCAATTTGATCCTCTGCTTCTTCCGATGCACAGCTAGCCAACAAAATAGCCGCTAAATAAAAACTAGATTTCTTAAAAAATTTTGTCATGATTTTAAATTATGTATTGATTAATTAATTTTAAACTCGGGTTATACACTAGAACTTTGTAATGAGGTATTAAAACAGAAATAGCTCAAAAACAAACTACTTGAAGTAGTATCCTTGTATTCTAAAACCACTTCTATTAGTTTACATTGGCTAAATTACGATGGGAATCAAAGGGAAGTATCCCCTAGAAACAGTGAAAAACTTTCACTGTTTCTAGGGGTATTTTTTTTAAATCAGTTACTATGTAAACTCTGACGAACAAGCACAAAATCTGTCCATTTAAAATAAATTAAACAAACACAGGAAATTGTATCAATTTTGAAGAAAAAATTTAATGCTAAATTAAAGAGATAACCATTTTTTAAATTTGCCAATTTTTTCGATAGCCACAAATATTGGAGAAACATCATTTTTATTTGATGGCTTTAATTCAATTTTTATTTTTGATTTAGACGTGTAATACATTTGCTCAATAGCCTCCAAATGCACTAAATAACGTTTATTAATGCGAAAAAAGGAGCTGGAATGCAATTCAAGCTCAATCGCTTTTAACGATTTTTCTATTGGAAATAATTTCCCAGTCCAAAGCATCATAAAACTCAATTTATCTTCAGTAAAAAAATAAGCAATATCCTCGCTATTTATGGCATGCAATTTTGTGTTTACTTTTATCAAAAATCTTTTTTTCTGTTTCAACATTAAACCCTCCAATAATTGATTATAATCAACCGCATGCCATTTATTTGCATTATGCAAGTGTTTAAATTTTTCATAGACTGCTATCAACTGCTTCCGGTTAATAGGTTTTAACAAATAGGATACACTATTCAACTCAAATGACTTAATAGCAAATTCAGAATATGCTGTTGTAAAAATTATTGGGGTTAGGTTTACTTGATCATTTTTAAATATATCAAAAGAATACCCATCAGAAAGATTAATATCTAAAAAAAAGAGGTCTATTTCATTCGCTTCTAAAAATGCTTTAGTTTCTTCAACAGATGTTGTTCTTCCTACAATATCTATTTCCGAATCTATTTCGCGCAAAGCCTTGGCAAGTCTGTCTGCTGCCAGATCCTCATCTTCTACAATTAATACTTTAATCATCTAATTCCCCTTTAATTAATGGAACATATACAATATAACTATCTTTATTTTTTTCTATTACCAATGCTCTATCAGTAATTAATTTGATCTGATTTTCTAAATTTTTTAAGCCTATCCCTAAAGAGTCTAAATGATAATTACTTTTGTCTTTAAGCTGTAAATTATTTTTAACTATAACAAAATTTTGAGTCGTATACACCTCAACTATTAATGGTGTTTTTAATGATGCTTTATTATGTTTTATTGCATTTTCAACCAATAATTGCAATGTCATTGGAGGCAACAACATAAATTTAGTCACTAAATCTATATTTTCTTTATAAATCAAAGCCTTACCAAAACGTATTTTTTGTAAATAAATATAAGATTCAATCATGTCTAACTCTTTAGAAAGAGGCACCACTATTTCATCACTCTGAATAAGATTATACCTATAAATACTTGATAATTCTTCAACAAAATCTTCGGCCTTTTTTGTGTCATTCGGAATAAGGCTAATTAAACTATTAAAACTATTAAAAAGAAAATGAGGGTTCAATTGCTTTTTAAGGGATAAATATTTCGAAATTACTTTTTCCTTTTCATGTTTAGATAACTCTAAGGCAGCGTAATGATTTTTCTCTGTAGTTGAAATAAAATGCTCAAAAAAATATACAAAAGAGGTAATAACAAGTGTACCCATAAGAATTGCCCAAAAAATTAAATCAAAAAATGTGGGATCATTATCATCATTAAAAGCAAAATTTGCAATAGATCGTGCGATCAAACTAATACCAATTGATTTAAAAATAATTACCCCCATTAAAACCAACTTATAATAATTAGGCTTTTTAAGGTAATTGACAATTATTTTATTGCTAAAAATTAAAGTTCTCGAATAATAAATTAATATAATAAACAGCAATATACAAGGAAACAATATGATGGTTTCAAAAACCGCTTCATCCATTGTATTCTCTTCTATTTCATATAAAAAATTATAAAACACCGTTAAAAAGGTAATTAAGATATAAATATAAATTCTTCCGTTTTTTAACACTTTTACTTGTTTAAAATTATTCAGAAATTAGCAATGAGGCTTCTTTAACATCCGCAGCATAAAAATAACCTAATACCCTGTTTTTAGGTGTATTTATATTAATTAAATTACTCCTTATTGATGCTGGTGGCGGATTTCCAATTAATGAAAAACCTTGACTTCCCGTTTGGGTAAACAATTCAACTAAATAGTTATAATAATTAGCTGAAATTGCCAATTGTTGTACTCCCGCTTTATCACCTATTTCAAAGCTCACCTCTTCATTTGGATTAATACCTACACGCGATTTTCCATCAAAAAATTGATCTTTTTCTATAATAGTTACATTATTTCCTGGATCTGGAACTATCGTAAATTCATCATTTTTAAATACTCGGTAATAATAATAGTTATCTACATTAGCTGGATCTGTGGAATCAAAATTTAAAAAATAGCCTTGATCTGTAAACAAGGTTTCTTCTTCAAAAACAGCATATACACGATCAAAATCTGGCACTTCACTCAAAAAATCTTTTCCAGTATAAGTCTCTCCATTCCATTGTACATTAATGGTGTATACTGTATTTAATTTAGCTTCAATACGATCATTTACGTAAACACCATTCGCGGTATGTAAAAACTCAAAATCATCAGTTCCATCGTTAACAATTACGCTGGCATTTGTTACCGGTATAGGCTCTTTTTTTTCTAAAAAACCTACTGTAGTGGACAACTCAATTTTTTGTTCATTTAATGGAGTCATTGTATTCCTTTCAATACCACCATTAACAACTAATCTAGGTGTGCTTCCTTTTAATGTAATATCATTAGTTACATCAGTCTCACAACTGTAAAACCCTATTGCTATTAAAATATAAAGTATTTGTTTCATAATATAATTATCTAAAAATTGAAAATCAATGTGCTTGTATTACTCTCGAAGTATGCTTTATCTAAAAAGGACTTAAAATTTAAATTGGTAGCTTAATGTGGGTACAATTCCAAAAAAGGAAAGCTTAGTTGCCTGCGTTCTGCCCGTAGCGACCTGCTTATCATTTACCTCACTCACCTCGCTAAAATATATCGAAGCTGCATTTTGCCTATTATAAACATTAGCAACACTAAAAATCCATTTCCCTCTTTTACCTACTTTTGGGTTTAAGGTCGCTGAAATATCCAACCGGTGATAAGCTGGTAATCGATCTCCATTTCTGTTTTGGTAATCCGTTACCACTAAACCTGTTTGATTGTATTTCCCAGTAGGGTATGTTACTGGGCGTCCAGACCCAAAGACAAAATTAGCCCCAAAATCCCAACGTTCATTAAGCTTATACAACCCCACAATATTGAATTCATGTAATTGATCATTATTAGTAGGGTAATAATCATTATTATTAATACCCATTATTTTTCGTTCACTACGGGCAAGGGTATAATTTGCCCAACCTGTTAATTTTCCACTATTTTTATTTAACTGAAATTCTAAACCATAAGCCCTTCCTTTTCCTTGGGCTATTTGTGTTTCAATGTTTTCAGTAAACAACAAATCTGCACCATCAATAAAATCGGTAACATCATTAAAATTTTTATGATACGCCTCAACACTAAAATTATATTTATTATCATTAAAGTTTTTAAAATACCCAATAGCAAACTGATCGACAGATTGCGGCTTTAAAAATGGCCCACTAGGTGCCCAAATATCTAGTGGTGTTGCCGAAGTGGTATTGGAAATTAAATGCAAATATTGATACATTCTGTTGTAACTAAACTTTACAGAATTCATATCATTAATTAAATACCTCGAACTAAATCGAGGCTCGACTCCCCAATACTCTTTGATTTTAGCACCACTACCATATGAAACAACATCAATTATTTCATTTTCTACATAAATATCCTGAAGTGTATTATAGGTTAACGGGCTCACTGTATTATAAGTAGGTATCATATCTTTTCCCCTACGGGAGAAGTTAGAAAGTCTTACTCCATACTGTAAACTAAGCTTTTCAGATAACTCTTGCTTTATATCAACATAAACGGCTCCTTCAGTTCCAAACTTTTCTTCAAATTTTTCAGGATTTATCCCAGAACCATTTAGCTCTTCAATTTCACCTGGTTTAAAATTATAATAGGTGTAATCTACTCCGGTTCTTATCGTATTTTTCGAATTCAAATACCATATTAATCTAGGTTTAAAATTGTAATTGGTAATATTTGATTTCCATCTAAAGCTAGAACCACTTCTTAAATTATCAAGCGTATAATCATAATTACTAAATATGGCTGATGTTTGTAAAAACAATTTATCATTTAAAATACTTGTCCATCGAATTGTACCAGAAGCATTTCCCCAAATAGCACCAACTAAATTATCCAATTCAAAATGATCTCTGCCAAAATAACTAGAAAGAAAAATATTGTTTTTTGCATTTAACTTATAATTCGCTTTTAAATTAAGATCATAAAAAAAGAGGGTACTATTTTTAAAATCCTCTGAAAGCGAAGAAAAAACATCAATATATGACCGCCTTCCTGCTAACATAAAACTCCCCTTCCCTTCCTCATTATCTCCTTTAAAAATAGGCCCTTCGATTAAAGCTTTACTTGAAATTAACCCCAGACCTAATGTGCCTCCAAATTTTTTCTTGTTCCCTTCTTTTTGCTTAATATCTAACACCGATGAAAGTCGCCCCCCATAAACCGAAGGAATCCCACCTTTATACAATTTCATATCCTTTACAGCACTGGTATTAAAAACGGAAAAGAAACCAAATAAGTGGGAAGCATTATAAATGGTAGCTTCATCTAATAAAATTAAATTTTGATCAGAAGACCCTCCCCGAACATTAAATCCAGAGGAGGCTTCATTAACACTAGAAACACCTGGTAAAAGTTGAATAGATTTTAACAAATCTGGCTCCCCTAAAACCATAGGTAATTTTTTAATCGTTTTTGCAGATAATACAGATACGCTCATTTCGGTAGAAGTGACCGCTTTATTTGTGCTATTACTTGAAATAACCACCTCTTTCAATTGATCTAAACTTTCTTCAAGCTCAAAATCAAGATTGATATTCCTATCAAGATTAATCTCCCTTTCGATATCCGTAAAACCTAAATAATTTATTGTAATCTTATACAATCCCGCAGGTAATGTAATCGAATAAAAACCATAGTCATTTGTAATGGTTCCTAATGTGGCACTTGCTAAAACGTTTACTCCAAATAATTTTTCTCCGGTTTCTTTTTCCGAAATATAACCACTAAGTGTAAACCTTTTTTGTGCATTAGTAATTGTTGCCCCGAGTAGTAAAAAAAATAAAAGATATTGCCTCATTTTGTTTTAAGTTGTGATTTAAATCAAAACTATCCTTAACAAAAGGGCTATTTATAAAAAAAAAGAAGAAGCTTGAAATTTCTTGATAAACCCGTATAATATACTTTATAAATTAAAAAATCACTTTATCATTAAACTAAAGCAAGATCTTAGCTTTTTAAGCTAACCTTAACTAAAATTAAATTTCTTCTTATCAACATATTTAATAACAGAAGCGCTTTTACTTCTAAACAACATTATTTATTACTTTTTTAAGAAGCGCAAAAAAATTAATACTGTAAGTTTATAACTAAAAAATTGAGTTCGAGTAATTTTCGACAGAAAATGGTATCGAGAAGGGCAATTTTGATACTAAAAAGATGATTCTCGATATAAAATTCTTACAGAATTTCACTCGAATTGATACCTTTTTCTTACATCGAACTTACGTTAAAAGTATACAATAAATTAATTTTTATACCATGGGAAAACAATTAGATCAAATTACTCCAGAATTAAAAAGTTTTATTGAAAAGCAACCCATCTTTTTTGTGGGTACAGCAGCAAGTGATGGTCGTGTAAATGTATCTCCAAAAGGTACCGATTCTTTTAGAGTGATTGATCAAAATAAAATTGTGTGGTTAAATTTGACAGGCAGTGGAAATGAAACTGCCGCACACCTTATCAAAAATAATCGCATGACCATTATGTTTTGTGCCTTTGAAGGGAAACCTATAATTTTAAGACTTTATGGAAAAGCTGAAATTTACCATAAAAGAGATACTGAATTTGCTAACTACTCTCATTTATTTCCCGAAAATGCAGGTACCAGACAAATTATTGAAATGGATGTTGATTTAGTTCAAACATCATGTGGTTTTGCCGTCCCTTTTATGGATTACAAAGAAGAACGCACTACCTTAAATGACTGGTCAACCAAACAAGGCACAGATAAAATTGAGGAATATTGGAAAAACCGAAACACCCTTAGTATTGATGGTTTTGACACAAAAATATTGGGCTAGTAATATTTAAAACTCATAAAAAAAATCCTAAAGACCACAAAAAAATTGCGTAACCATACAATTACACTTAAATTAGTAACCAATTAGTTACCTATTTTATGCGCAGAGATGTTTTTCAAGCCATTGCAGATCCCGTTAGAAGGAAAATTATTGAGTTAATATCAAATGATACATTAACGGTGAATGAAGTAGCAGATAAGTTTGAAATCAGCAGACCTGCAATTTCAAAACATATCAAAATTTTAAATGAATGCGGAATCATCCAAATTAATAAAAAAGGAAGAGAACGATATTGCCAAATTGATCCAAAAAATCTCCTTCCTGCCTTTTTATGGTTAGAGCAATATCAAAAGCTATGGGAAGAAAAGATTGGCTCTTTTGAACATTATTTAATGAAATTAAAAAACTCTGAAAATGGATAAATCAAATCGAACAGTCACCATTAAACGCACTTTTGACGCCCCAATTAATTTAGTTTGGGAAGCCTGGACACAGCCCGAACACATAGCCCAATGGTGGAGCCCAAAAGGCATGGAAACAAAAGTAATTGAGCATAATTTTGAAATTGGCGGAAAATGGAAATACGTTATGTCAATGCCCGATGGAAATGACTTTATTGCTGAAGGAACTTACACTAACATTGTAAAACTTGAAAAAATTAGTTCTTTAGCAAATTTTAAACCCATGACCGAAGGAGTTGAAATCGAAGCTATATTCAAAAAAAATGGTTCACAAACTAATTTTACTTTTAATGTCATTCACCCTACAGAAGCTTATTGCATAGCTCAAGAAAAAATGGGAATCCTCAATGGATGGGGGTCTGTTTTCACAAGACTTGATGAATATTTAAATACAACTTTAACTCCATAAAAAAAACAATCGTAAAAACGATAATATGCTAGCAATTTGAATCATTTAATTGACTTAGCATATACTTTAAAGAATATTCGAATTTATTTCTATAAAGAATAAACAAACACTAGAATCGTTCTGTATATAACATAAAGTGACTAAAAAATAGACACACTTAACTTTTCAAGTTACGGCTAAAACCTAAAAATTAATAGAATTCATATACTAAATTTATGAAAAAAATCACCTCATTATTTTTTATCTTAATACTAATTACTTCATGTAAAAAAACAGATAAAAAAGTTACTGAAACTTCAGACAAAACAGAACAAATAAATTACAAAAACCAACCCCCTCAATTAGAGTCAATGCCAAAAGAAAACAATGACGCAACTGAGGATATTGGTGCTCCTCCTATTGTAGATTATTTTATTTGCTACAAAAACAATAAAAACCCAAAAATGTTAATTTGGATTAGCTTCACAAACAAAGGAAAGGCTATTGAACTAAAATATAAAGGGCAAAAAGACACTATCCCCTTAGAATTTGAAAAGAAAGAATCTACCAAAGGCGGAGCCTACCCTATAGTTTATGAATATTACAATGAAATACTTAATAATAAGATTAACGGTAAATACCTACTAACTCATTCTGGAAATTGGGATTATGTAGAATATACTCGTGGTAAAGATGGTAAAATATTCAAATTCACTATTGTTCACGATGCTAACCCTTATGGGAAAGAACCTTGTTTTTAAAAAACAACCATTTAAACAAATTCATTTAAACCTATTTACTTTTTTTTACACAATACTCCTTTTCCTTTATATGATTTTCTTAATAAATGTTTGTTTGTAAAAGCCTATTTTTACAAAAAAATATTACATGGCAAAAGGAGTATTACTAGTAAATTTAGGATCCCCAGATAGTACTGATCCAAAAGATGTTAAAAAATACTTAGGCGAATTTTTAATGGACGAGCGTGTTATTGATCTTCCAAAACTAGCACGAACATTGCTGGTTAAGGGTATCATTTTAAACACCCGACCTAAAAAATCTGCCGCAGCTTACCAAAAAATTTGGTGGGATGAAGGCTCTCCACTTATAGTAATTTCCGAACGCTTAACAGCCAAAATTGATGACATGACAAGTGTCCCCGTGTCTCTTGCCATGCGCTACGGATCAATGAATATAAAAAAAGGCTTACAAGAGTTACATGATCAAGGTGTAGATGATGTATTTATTATTCCTTTATATCCTCAATTTGCAATGGCCACTACCGAGACTATTTTGGTATTAGCTAATGAACTTGTACAAAAACATTTTCCTAAAATGCAATTAACATCGTTACCTGCATTTTATAAACATCCCGATTATGTAAATGTACTTTCAAAAAGTATTGACGAAAAACTAGATGGATTGGATTACGAACACCTATTATTTAGTTACCATGGAGTACCCGAAAGACATATTCGTAAAAGCGATATTACCAAATCACATTGTAAAATAGATGGCAGCTGTTGTAAAACTGCCTCCGAAGCACATACTTATTGTTACCGTCATCAATGCTATGAAACCACACGATTAGTTGCCGAAACGTTACAATTAAAAGAAGGTACCTATAGCACAAGCTTTCAATCGCGATTAGGTTTTGATCCTTGGTTACAGCCATATACCGATCGCACTATAGAGCGTATGGGTAAGGAAGGGACTAAAAAAATGGCTATAGTGACTCCAGCATTCGTTTCCGATTGCTTAGAAACTTTAGAAGAAATTGCCATGGAAGGTGAAGAAATTTTCCATGAAGTTGGCGGTAAAGAATTTACCACCATACCTTGCTTAAATGATCGTGACGACTGGGCTAAAGTAATGTCTCGTTGGATTGACGAATGGGCTCTATCCTAAATTCATGACAAAAAACATATGGCAAAACCCACCTCAACAGCCCTAGGCAAGGAGCCTATTGGAAGCTTACTATTAAAGCAAGCCATACCTGCTGCCATAGGAATACTTGTAATGTCACTAAACATTTTAGTAGATTCTATTTTTGTAGGCAAGTGGGTAGGGCCAATAGCTATTGCTGCCATAAATGTTGTATTACCAGTGTCTTTTTTTATTGCCGCTATTGGAATGGCCATAGGTATTGGAGGGTCTTCGGTATTATCTCGGGCTTTAGGAGCCAAAAATTACGAAAAAGCCATTCGTGTTTTTGGAAATCAAACCGCTTTAACCTTAGTGATTACCTTAACTTTAATTAGTCTAGGACTTATTTTTACAGACTCATTAGTACATACTTTTGGAGGAAAAGGTGCCATTTTCGCTCTTGCTAAAGACTATTATCAAATTGTATTGTATGGTGTTCCTATTTTAGCTTTAGCAATGATGGGAAACACGGTAATTAGAGCCGAAGGAAAACCAAAACATGCCATGATTGCCATGATCATTCCATCGGTTGCTAACCTATTTTTAGATTATTTATTTATAAATGTATTTGACTGGGGAATGATTGGTGCTGGGTGGGCCACCACTGCATCATACATTTGTTGTTTTGCTTATATTTTTTATTTTTTCTTCGCGATAAGCGAACTACGATTACAAGCCAAACATTTAAAATTTAATTTACCCATACTTAAAGAAATCGCCGCTCTAGGGTCAACCACACTGGCTCGACAAGGCGTTATTAGTATCGTGTACTTAATTTTAAACAATATTATGGTAGATATTGAAGGCGAATGGGCCGTGGCATGCTACGCTATTGTTAGTCGCCTACTCATGTTTGCTCTTTTTCCTATTATTGGTATCACTCAAGGTTTTTTACCCATTGCAAGTTACAATTACGGAGCCCAAGAATTTGGGCGTGTTAAACAAGTCATTTACACCGCAATTACCTATGCTACTGGCCTAGGAGTTTTTATTTTAGGTTTACTGTTTTTATTTCCCGAACCTATTGCCCAACTTTTTTTGAGCAATGGCGATCACATTTCGGCTTCTCAAAAAACAATAAACAATCTCGTACTTAACGAAGCTCCTCGAGCTATTCGTTTTGTTTTTGCTGCCTCACCAATTATTGCCATACAACTCATTGGATCTGCTTATTTTCAAGCAGTAGGCAAGGCTGTTCCAGCATTATTATTATCGTTATCAAAACAAGGTTTTTTCTTAATTCCATTATTATTAATTTTACCTAAACATTATGGCATTTTAGGCGTTTGGATTTCTTTTCCAATTTCCGACACCTTATCAACCATAGTTACTGGATTCTTTTTAAATAAAGAAATCAAAACAAAATTAAACACCCAACCCTCAATAATTAGTTCCTAATTTATGGAAGCTTACCAATTATATCCGTACATAAAATCGTTACACCTCATTTTTGTTATTACATGGTTTGCTGGGTTATTTTATATACCTCGACTATTTATTTACCAAATTGAAGCCGCTCAAAAAACGGAAAATGAAAAAAAAATTTTATTACCCCAGCTACAACTAATGACCAAGCGCTTGTGGTTTATTATCACCTGGCCTTCAGCAATTTTAGCTACCTTATTTGCCTTATGGTTATTATATTTAGCTCCCGATTGGCTACAAGAAAGCTGGATGCATGTAAAACTTGGTTTTGTAGTCTTACTGTTTGCCTACCATTTCAAATGTCATCATATTTACAAACAATTACTAAAAGGCACCTGCAAATGGACCTCTGGTCAAATGCGTTTATGGAATGAAGGCTCTACAATCATCTTGTTTTCGGTAGTATTTTTAGTCATTCTAAAAAATGCCTTTAACTGGATTTATGGAGTAATAGGCATTATTTCATTAGCCATATTGCTCATGCTAGGGATTCGTTTATACAAACGCTTACGAAAAAAATAAAGGTTCGTGATATATTTTTGCTACGCTACCACTTCGCAAAAACATTCGAACTAATAAATAAATTTAGCAAGTACTAAAACAATTTCCCTTTTTTAGCAAATGAAAAACCAGTACGCTTGTACACTACTCGCTTTCCGTTTGCACAAAAAGTATAACTTCCTTGGTTTTTTTGTTCTCTAAGTTTTAACAACAACACATCGTCGATGTCACAATTATTATCTTTTGCTACTTTCTTTTTAATATGTTTTATAGTAGCTCTTCCTTTTTTTAAATGTGCTTGCACTACACGATCACCTTTGGGCTCTTTAAAATCGGGCAACGTATTACATTTACTTGTGTTTACAGCTGTAGATCCCTGTGCTATTTGAGCAGCAATAGTTTCTTTATCATTCACGTCTACCTCAGCAGGAACCGCTAAATCAATATATTCCCATGTAAAGTCTGCTTTTAAAAGCACTCTTCTTCCATCTTCTGTTTTAACGATATAATTATTCTGGCTAAATCCAAAAGCAAACAGCATTAAAGCAATAACAAAAAGACATTTTCTCATAACAATGTAGGTTTTAAGCTTCAAAAATAGTTATAAAAGTTCATTTACACAGGGTATTTCTAATTATCAATTTGATATAAAAAACCAAAAAATATACAGTTAACGGTTATACATTACTAATTTTAGCATGAACAGACATCATCAAGTAAACTACCTTAGAGCAAGCCCTAGAGTATTATACCCTTTGGCGGTGCTAATAAAAAATTAAAATCAATAGAAATTACAGGGGATTTAAAATTCATGAAATTCCTACCTTTGATCTCAAAATTCACAAACATGTTTCCATTACAACGCAACAGAAGATTACGTACTAACAAAGCCATTCGTTCCTTAGTTCAAGAAAACACCATTTCGGTAAATGATTTTTTAGTCCCCTTATTTGTTGTAGAAGGTAAAGGAATAAAAGAGGAAATTGCCTCTATGCCTAATTATTTCCGCTACAGTTTGGATTTGCTTAGCGCAGAAGTAAAAGAACTATGGGACTTGGGATTAAAATCTGTTTTAGTTTTTGTAAAAGTACCCGATAATTTAAAAGACAACAAAGGCACCGAAGCTTTAAACCCTGAAGGCTTAATGCAACGCGCTGTAAAAAAAATAAAAAATGCGGTTCCCGAAATGCTAGTCATGACCGATGTTGCTTTGGATCCTTATTCTTCATACGGGCACGATGGCATTGTTGAAAACAACTACGTAGTCAACGACCCAACTACCGAAGTACTGGCTCAAATGTCACTTTCCCATGCCCAAGCTGGTGCTGATTTTGTAGCCCCAAGTGATATGATGGACGGACGTATCGAAACCATTCGCATGACTTTGGAAGAACATAATTTTGTAAATACTGGAATTATGAGTTATAGCGCTAAATACGCTTCTGCATTTTATGGTCCATTCCGTGATGCCTTGGACTCCGCTCCAGGTTTTGGAGATAAAAAAACCTACCAAATGGATGCTTCCAACAGAAAAGAAGCCATTACAGAAACCTTACTTGACATTCAAGAAGGAGCCGATATTGTTATGGTAAAACCGGGATTGTGTTATTTAGATATTGTACGCGATTTAGCTAACGAAATCGAAACCCCCATTGCCGCCTACCAAGTAAGTGGCGAATACGCTATGCTCAAAGCAGCAGTTGCCAAAGGATGGTTAGATCATGATAGTGTAATGCTTGAACAACTTATCGCTTTTAAAAGAGCTGGAGCAAGCATAATAGCCAGTTATTTTGCCAAAGATGTCGCTAAATTGCTATAATCTCTCCCTTTTTAGCACACCTTTTATCGATTTTATTAAGTATATAAACTATTATTATACTTAAAATGTAATGAGTTAATATTTTGATCGACCCATTTAGGGTAATAAAAATAATTAGCCATGAAACTAAAATCGATTATATACAGTTTAACCACAGTATTATTAGCCTCTTGCGTTGGAGAGAATTTAGTGTTTAGCGGTCCAGATTCTGCTAATAATTTAACGTTTGATCGCCGGCTTCTCTCAGTGGCATTTGACGAAAGCCCTCAAATAGTACTTAGAAATAATGGAGAAGTTTTAGATTTAGAGAACGGAGATTTCAATGTACTATTTTCAAGTAGCGACACAAGTTTTCTGCAAATTGATCAAACTGGAAAGATTACTATAAAAGAAGCTGGCATTGGAGAAACTGTTGATGTAAGTGTTTCTTTTGCCCCTAAAGCGGAGACAGAAATCGATGACTCTGAAGTTCCTGAACCTATAACTGATGATATTACTATTGGTGCAGTTACCATTTCCGAGGCAGAAGCTAGAGGTATCGATAATATTGATGAAATAGTTGCTAATGGATATGAGCCAAAAATATCTATTAATGAAAACTTTAGAGAAATCGATATTAATACAACAAATCAACTAAAATTAACTGCTATATTCCAAGGAATCAAAAGAGAAGTTATAGAAAACACCGTATTTAATTGGAATAGCTCAAATACTGATGTACTTACCATAAGTAATGATGGAGTAATAACACCAATAAGCTTGGGTGAAACTACAATTAGTGTATCAACTGAATTTGAAGGAGAAACTTTTGATTTCGAAAAAAATCTAATTGTTGGAGGCGAAACTGCAGAAGAAGAGCCTGAAGAAGAACCCCAACCAACTAAAGAGGTTTTAGCTTTTGGAGACTTACAAACTAATAGCCAATATGTAGTTAATGGCGAATTTGAAATTTTTACAGAAAACGGAAAGTCTTTTATTACTTTAAGCGACGATTTTGATACTAGAAACGGAAGAAGTCAAGTTCCTGACCTTACAATTTATTTAAGTAATAGTACCACTTCAAATGGTGGAGATGCTCAACTTATTGCAGCACCCGAAACTGGCTTAGCTACTTTTGGTGCTCAAACTTTCGAAATTCCTGATGATATAAACATTAATGATTTTCAAAACGTACTCCTATTTTGTAGAAGATTTGGAGTAAGAGTAGGCTTTGGAGTAATTACTAGATAACTAATATTTAAACATAAAGAATGAAACTTAATAAAATTATAAGTGTTATAATCTTAATTTTAATATCTACATCTAGCTTTGCTGGGGGTGGTTGGACTAAAAAGAAAGGAAAATCATATATTAAAGTTGCTGGTTGGTGGGTAGAATCTAATGATTTCTTTTCTAGCTCAGGAGAAAATTCAACCGGTACTGTAGACAATGGCTTATTTAATGTAAATATCTATGCAGAATATGGCTTTACAGATAAACTAACTGCCATAGCTTACATTCCTTTTTTTAGCCGATCATATCAAAATAAAGAAATAGATCAAAATGGTGTTGTAAATCAAGCTTTACCTGGGGGAGATTTAAATTCTTTTGGTGATTCTGAAATTGGGGTTAAATATGCTATTTTTCAAAAAGGAAGATTCGCTTTAGCAGGAAGCTTAATATTAGGACTTCCGTTAGGAAACGATGGATCAGACCAAACACTAGCTTTAGCAACAGGTGATGGAGAATTTAATCAATTGCTACGGGCAGATTTAGGAATATCGTTATACAATTCTGATACTACTAGTCTTTATGGTAATGTATATGTAGGCTATAATAATCGTACAGAAGATTTTTCTGACGAATATAGAGCCGGAGCCGAATTAGGTGCTGGGTTTTTAAAGAATAAATTATGGCTAGTGGGTAAATTAGATATTATAGAATCTACAGAAAATGGAGATAAAGGAACTAGCAATGGAGGAAGTGCTAGTGTATTTGCTAATAATTCTGAGGTTGTTAATTTAACCGCTGAGACTGCCATTTATTTTACTAAAAAATTAGGCTTAAATGCCTCTGCCTCTTTTCCGTTATCAGGTCAAAATGTATATGATGCACCAGCTTATAGTGCCGGGATATTTTTAGACATACAATAACATAAATTTCGTCCTGAAATAAACAAAGTCTGATCGAAAAAACAATTTTCAATCAGGCTTTTTTACTTTTTAAAGCTTTCTACTCATGTAAAATACTTAAATTAGCTACCAAACTTTATTAAATCCATGTTTCTACTAATCCTTTACGGTACAGTTTCTATTTTATTTTCATTCCTGTGCTCTATACTTGAAGCTGTATTACTGAGTATTACCCCAAGTTTTATATCCTTAAAGCAAAAGGAAGGCAAAAGTTATGTGCCCTCTTTAGAAACTTTAAAAAAGGATGTCGACAAACCTTTAATTGCCATACTTACATTAAATACCATTGCACATACCGTTGGTGCAATTTTAGTAGGTGTGCAAGCAGAAAAAACATTTGGCAATGGAAATAATATGGTCATGATTGTTTCGGCAATTATGACTGCTTTAATTCTTATTGTATCTGAAATTATTCCAAAAACTATTGGCGCTACGTACTGGAAAAACTTAGCCAATTTTACTACAACCGCACTAAATGTACTTATTTTCCCATTAAAATGGACCGGTATATTATGGCTACTACAGCTAACCACCAAACTTATTGGCAAATCTGCTCATGTAAATACTATGAGCCGTGAAGAATTTATGGCCATCACCGATGCCGCAGAAGAAGAAGGAGTAATTAAAGAAAATGAAACTACAGTAATTAGAAATCTTTTAGCTTTTAAACTTATTAAAGCCAAAGATGTAATGACTCCCTTTACTGTTGCGGTTATTGAAAACGAAGAGGTTACTCTTCGCGAATTTCATGAATCGCATAAAAATCTAAAATTTTCACGTATCCCTGTATATAAAGATAAGTCACACAATATTACTGGATTTATACTAAAAGATGATGTTTTAGAGCAACTTGTTGATAACAAAGATCAAAAAGTACTTACAGACATTAAACGTGAAATTATGATGGTTGATGGGAGCCAACCCATACCAGTAGTATTTAATAAACTTATTAAAAATAAAGCTCATATTGCCATTGTTGTGGATGAGTTTGGAAACATGATCGGGTTAATTAGTATGGAAGACATTATTGAAACACTTTTGGGCCTAGAAATAATGGACGAAAGCGACAATATTGAAGACATGCAAATGCTTGCTCGTAAAAATTGGGAAACTCGCGCTAAGCGCCTTGGAATTATTCCAGTAATCCCTAAAGATGATGAGAAAAATGAATCTCCATCTGAGGAATAACAGCAACAACACTAGAAAAAATATTTTTACTGTATAATCTATCTTATCTAAAAGTAGTTTTTTTTAAATAATGTATTTAGAACAGACTCATTTTTGTCTTTACTAGTTTGGTTTCATCAACTAATATTGAACTAAAATTAATAGATTCCGAAAGCAAGACAACTTAATTTTTATTATTTTGATTCAATTCATGCTAAAAAACAACAAAATTCATTACCAAAAACAATAAAAACTAAATTAATAACATTTAATTTTAAATTAAAGTATAAAATTCATAGTCTATAAAAAATTATTCGACTAATTTTTACGTAATAAAATGATGTTATCTTATTTTTAGGCATTATTTTTGAATTTTATTACAAAAAAATAACGTTATTTTTTTATTTATTTAAAAAATAAATCGTTATTGCACTTTTGTTTCCAAGTATTTTGATAAAAGTTTATATGAATTTTATAAAAAAATCTCAAATATTTGAAAAACAAATGATTAGTTAACAAATTAATTCTATATTTAAATAATTAAATGATCATATTTTTGTGAAATTTTTATTTTTTAAAATTCACAATATATAATCCCCCGATAAAAAAATATAGACATATAATTGACAAAATTAAGCTTAAAATTGCACTATGGATTTAATGGAAAGAGCGCTTGAGTTTGAACAAAGAAAACAAACATTCATAACAACAAGCGACCGTATTGAAGCATCAAGAGAAGTAAAAGCCCTTATTTTAGATCTAAATCAGATCTACAAAGAAACTAAGGAAGCAGAAATCATGGATCTGATGAAACGGTTAACAGTTATTAAACAGAAAATTGAAAAAAGATTAAAAGGTAGACAGCCTTCTGTTTAACTCAAAATTAAAAAAGTCACTTTTAAAATTTAAAAGTGACTTTTTTATTATGTAATATATAATTTTCTACTATCCTTTTATTGTTGCAGATAAATACTCACGATTCATACGTGCTATATTCTCTAAAGAAATTCCCTTAGGACATTCAATTTCACATGCACCAGTATTTGTACAATTACCAAATCCTTCAGCATCCATTTGAGCTACCATAGCCTGCACCCTATCTGTAGCCTCTACTCGCCCTTGAGGCAATAATGCATATTGAGATACTTTAGCAGATGTAAACAACATTGCCGAAGCATTTTTACAAGCAGCCACACAAGCTCCACAACCAATACAAGTTGCTGCCGAAAAAGCATCATCTGCATTATCCTTATTAATTGGAATTGCATTAGCATCAATTGTGTTCCCCGAAGTGTTTACCGAAACGTATCCTCCTGCATGTTGAATACGATCAAAAGCACTACGATCTACCATAAGATCTTTTATAACAGGAAATGCATTGGCTCTAAATGGCTCTATAAAAATAGTATCTCCATCATTAAACATACGCATATGCAACTGACATGTTGTTACTCCTCTATCTGGTCCATGAGGCTCTCCATTAATTTGCAAAGAACACATACCACAAATACCTTCGCGACAGTCATGATCAAACACCACAGGCTCTTCACCTTTATTTATAAGCTGTTCGTTTAAAACATCCAACATTTCTAAAAAAGACATATCCTCTTCAACACCATCTAATGGATAATCTACTATTTGTCCTTTGCTATTAGCATCTTTTTGACGCCATATTTTTAATAATAATTTCATAGTTTTTAGTTTTTGGTTGTTAGTTGCTCGTTGTTAGTTTTCTATTGCTATAAACTAATAACTGACAACCATCAACTATTTATACGAACGTGTTTTTAATTCAATATTTTTATAAACAAGATCCTCTTTATGAAGTACCGCTTCTTTAGGAGTTCCTTTATATTCCCATGCCGAAACAAATTTAAAGTTTTCATCATCACGCAATGCTTCTCCTTTTTGCTCTCCACTTTGCTCCACAGATTCTTCCCTAAAATGACCTCCGCAAGATTCATTTCTTATCAACGCGTCTTTTGCAAATAATTCTCCTAATTCTAAGAAATCCGCTACACGCCCAGCTTTTTCCAACTCCGTATTTAAACTATCGGCACTACCTGGTATATTTACGTTTTCCCAGAAATCCGCACGTAAAGCCTCTATCTCTTTCATTGCAGCCTCTAAATCAGCTGCATTACGAGACATTCCACATTTATTCCACATGATTTTACCTAATTTCTTATGGTAATAATCTACAGAATTTTTCCCCTTAGCGTTCATTAACTTTTGGATACGTCCCTTAACATCTGCTTCTGCTTTTTCAAATTCAGGAGTATCTGTTGGAATTTTACCAGTACGAATATCATCCGCTAAGTAATCACCTATGGTATATGGCAACACAAAATAACCATCTGCCAAACCTTGCATTAACGCCGAAGCTCCTAATCGGTTAGCTCCATGGTCAGAAAAGTTTGCCTCTCCTGCTGCATAGCATCCAGGAATAGTTGTTTGCAAGTTATAATCAACCCACAAACCTCCCATAGTATAATGCACCGCAGGATAAATCATCATTGGTGTTTTGTATGGGTTTTCATCAACAATCTTTTCATACATCTGAAAAAGATTACCGTATTTATTTTCGATAACTGCCTCTCCTAATTCCAATATCTTTTCGGCACTAGGATTGCTAATTCCGCTTGTTAAGGCTTTTTCCTTTCCATATCGTTGAATGGCAGCAGCAAAATCTAAATATACTGCTTCTCCTGTTTTATTTACCCCAAATCCAGCATCGCAACGCTCTTTAGCTGCTCGAGATGCCACATCACGTGGCACTAAATTACCAAATGCAGGATAACGACGCTCCAAATAATAATCTCTATCAGCTTCTGCCAACTGCGTTGGTTTTAATTTACCTGTTCTAATAGCTTCAGCATCTTCTTTCTTTTTAGGCACCCAAATACGACCATCATTACGCAATGATTCTGACATTAATGTCAACTTTGATTGGTGATCCCCTGATACAGGAATACATGTTGGATGTATTTGCGTATAGCATGGATTGGCAAAATACGCTCCTCTTCGGTGTGCTCTCCAAGCCGCCATTACATTACTTCCCATAGCATTGGTACTTAAAAAGAATACATTTCCGTACCCTCCTGTTGCCAATACCACAGCATGTGCCGAATGCCTTTCAATAGCTCCTGTTACTAAATTACGAGCAATAATGCCTCGTGCTTTTCCGTCAACTAACACTAAATCTAGCATTTCATGACGATTAAAAGCTTGTATTTTCCCTCTATTAATTTGACGGTTCATTGCCGAATAGGCTCCTAATAACAATTGCTGACCTGTTTGCCCTTTGGCATAAAAGGTACGTGATACTAGCACCCCTCCAAAAGAACGGTTATCTAACAAACCACCATATTCACGTGCAAAAGGAACACCCTGAGCTACACATTGGTCAATAATATTACCCGACACCTCAGCTAAACGATATACGTTTGCCTCTCTAGAGCGGTAATCACCACCTTTTACCGTATCGTAAAACAAACGATAATTAGAATCACCATCACCTTGGTAATTTTTTGCCGCATTGATTCCTCCTTGAGCAGCAATAGAATGCGCTCTACGTGGAGAATCTTGGTAGCAAAATGTTTTTACATTATACCCTAATTCTGCCAATGAAGCAGCAGCACTACCTCCGGCAAGACCGGTACCTACTACAATTACGTCTATATTACGCTTGTTCGCAGGGTTAACTAAATTAATTTTATTTTTATGATTTGTCCACTTATCAGCTAATGGACCTTCTGGAATTTTTGAATCTAATGCCATATTGTTATGTGATTAGTGGTTAAAATGATGAAATAATGCAATAAAAATGAATCCAACCGGAATAACAATTGCAAATGCTTTAGCAAATTTTTGAATGCCTGCAGAGTATTTATTGTTTACTCCGACAGATTGAAAAGAAGAGGCAAACCCGTGCAATAAATGTAATGCTAAAAACACAAAGGAAATACAATACAATCCTGTACGTATTGGATCTACAAATTTATGCTGTAGTTCACCATAATATCTAGTGGCCACCTCTGGATTTGTTTCTACATATTTATATATGATTTCGGGTACCCAAAAATCGTAAAAATGAAGTCCTAAAAAAGCCAATACGGCAATTCCAGAATAAATCATGTTACGTGACATCCATGAAGCGTTAGCCGCCCCATTATAATTAGCATACTTTATTGATCGCGCTCCTTTATTTTTTATTTCTAAAACAAAGCCCATTATAAAATGAAATACCACACCAAATATTAAAACTGGCTGCAATGCAAACTGCACCAAAGGGTTTGTTCCCATAAAATGAGACGCTGTATTAAAGGCATCTTCACTAAAAACGGAAGTCAAATTAATAGTAAAATGCTGTAAAAGAAAGAACACTAGAAAAAGCCCGGATAAGGCCATAGCTACTTTCCTTGCAATCGAAGATCGGATAAGTCCACTCATTAGTTTATTGTTAAAATAATATCCCACAAAAATAACCTCGAAAAGGTTTTTGTACAAGCTTTTAAAAGGGTTTAATACTTGTTTAAACTAATTATGGATAACAAATTTTCTTTAATTTTACACTAATCTCAATTAAAACCCAATATACTTAAGTATCATCACTTAGTTTCCTTTATTTTTACAATAAAACTAAACAATTCACAAAAATGAATTTTAAAAAATTAATTATAAATACTTCAAAACAATATCCTTTGATAATTTATATGAATTCAACAGATAAATAGCGCTAATCATTTAAAATTGATCTTTTATATTTATAATTCAATTCATTAGCGGTTTTTTCTCCATTAATAAGCTTTCCTTTGCTTCCCCCTCCTTGTTTAAAATCTGGTATTGCTAATTTCTTATTTACACAAACACGAGTGTAATATTCTTCTTTTGATGGATGTAATGGATAAGCTGCATTATAAATTTCGTCCCATTTATGTTGAGAAATTATTTCTTGTATAATTCCAACACAATCTATTCGGTGGATTAAATTTACTGGCGCTAATGGATTAGGAATTTGTTTACGTTTGGACATCATTGTTGCTGGATGCCTTCGTTCATCAACTAAACCCGCAAAACGAAGAATTGTGGTTTTAAAATGAGTATTCTCCTTTAAAAGCCCCTCCACTACAGCTAATTGTTTTCCTGCTACACTTTCAGAATCTGGAGGTGTTTCGTTAGTTATTTCTCTACTATTTTCTGCATCAGCAAAAACAGATGTTGAACCAATAAACAACACATACTTAATTGATGAGGCTTCAATATAAGGAAGCAATCGCTCAATTTTAGCTACATAATTACTCGATGGGTTTCGGCGCAGGCCTGGCGGTATATTTAGAATAAGCACCTCAGAATATTCTAAAAGCGCCTTAACCTCGCCAATTACCTCAACTTCGTTCATTTGCACTTTAAACACATTATAACCTTCTGCTTTAAGCAAATCAAACTTACTATTACTTGTAGTACTGCCTTTTACTTTGTAACCCTGTGTTACTAAATCATTGGCTAAAGGCTTACCTAACCACCCCAAACCTAATATTGAAATATTCATTAACATTTATATATATGATTGTGCAATTTATAACTAAAAATTCCGATCACAATACGCTTCTTTTTTCAACATAACATTTATGGTATTTATTGTATAGTGCAATTACAAAAATAAGATCTTGACCTTATCCCAATACATTGTAAAATAACATTCATAAAAGCTCCTCCTTTTTTATATTATACAGACACAACACGCTATCTTATGCAAAATAAATCAAATTACAATTATAAATATCGGCTTCACAATTTGTTTTTATTTGCAAAAAAACAGATTAAAATTAAGTGCTAATTATAGATAAAATGAATATTTTAAGGTTAAAGTGTTTCATATCTCATTAAAAATCAATATATTTAAGTTTAACTTAAAGTAATCAGATATGGGGATTTCAAATTTTATGGGAGAGAGGGCTAAGCCTAAAAAGGGTATGGATGTAGCAATAACGGTGTCAGATTATATGACCAAAAAGTTAATTTCATTTTCGCCTCAATTGACATTATTAGAAACTATGGAAACACTTGTTCGTAATGAAATTACAGGAGGTCCAGTAGTTAATGATAAAAGAGAATTAATCGGAATGATTTCCGAAAGTGATTGTATGAAACAATTAAGCGATAGTCGTTATTTTAATATGCCTATGAGTACTGAAATTGTTGAAAAATACATGTCGACAATTGTTGAAACTATAGAAAGCAGCGCTAGTATATTTGAAGCTGCTGAACAATTTTACAAAAGTCCATACAAACGTTTTCCAGTAATGGAAGGCAACAAATTAGTGGGACAAATAAGCCAGCATGATATCATATTAGCTGCACTACATTTAAATTCTCAAAACTGGGGACATTAGAATGAGTAACTAAATGTATTTTACTCTGCTGCTATTACCACAAAAATATTCGAACTAAACATTACGCTTAACTAAAGCATAATAGTCATTATCCAAAGGCAAATAGCCTTGATCATATACAAAATAATATATTTTACCTGCTTTTGTTGTGTAGGTACTAGTATGTAAATTAAAATCAAAACCACTAGAAGCTAATTTGCTTTTAGTGGTTTTGATTTTATCATTAGGATTTAACGAAGTTAAAATCCTGTAATTTTTTCGAAGTTGATTATTCGTATTTCGAATCAAATTAGTTACATCCTTATTTTGCTTATTGTTATATGAGTTTCTGCAATAATCTGAACAGAAACGCTTATCGGAACGACCAATTATTTTTTCTCCACACTCAGGGCAACTTTTATTCATATTTTACTGTATTTAAATTAAATATACAATTTTACAGTAAAAGAAAGGCGCCTCTATTAATTCCTCATTAATTTAGTTGTATACATACCGCTATCGGTAATTGTTTTAACTACATATACTCCACTTGACAATCCTCGTACAGAAAAACGTAATGATTTTTCATCAACATTTTCAAACAACAATACCTCACTCCCCAAAAGGTTATATACCGTAATTGTTTTGATCAACTCGTCAGCACTTTCCACTTGTAAAGATTCTCTTGTTGGATTTGGAGAAATATTTACTCCTTTAGCCTCAGCCACATCTTCAAAATCAGGTATTGATAATGTCCCCCCTCCATCAAGATTTATACAGTTTGGTATAGGATTTGATAAAATTGGCTCTAAATAATCTAGCTTCCACTGTTCAACAGAAATCCAATCATTAGTTAAAATACCACCAGTATCACCAGAATTAGGATTCATTGCCCAAAAAGTATAATGCAATTTCTTTTCTTTAATGAAATCAATAAATTTTTGAAACCAGATTTCATCCTTACCACCTCTTCCCTGTATACCTAGTTCGCCTATCAATAAAGGTGACGTTTTATTTGTATGTAAAAAGTTAAATTGATCTTCCCAAATACCTGGCATATTTTCAGGAAAATCGGTAGCAGAAAACCACTCTTGATCAAAAACCCTTGGTCCATACTCATGCGGTGAGTACATCAATTTTTTTGGATTACTTAAACGCACAGGATAATCACGTGCTCCTTGTAAATTTCCTCCCCACCAGTATGATGTCAACTCACCATCTGGCTTAATATATGCCTCAATACCTTCAACTAAAATTAATACATTTGGATTTGCTTCTAATATCGCATTACCACACTTTTCTGCTGCTAATCGCCAATCGAATGCATCACCTGTTCCCCATCGAGCTCCGGCCGGATTATCAATTTTACCATTAGGCTCGTTATTGATATCCATACCAATAACTGCACTCTTGTCTTTGTAGCGCTCTGTTAAAAACACCCAGTCGTCAATCCACTGCTGTTCTGTAGTAGCTGCTATTATAGTATCTTTTTGTAAAGGCTTACCATCACTTCCAATAATTTTGTTGCCATTCTCATCTAATACATCTTCTTTTATAAAGATATCTTCGGTATACCAAAGCTTTTCAATTAAATAAGCATCAGGATTACGAGAGTGACAATCTAGAATTATCTTTAAATCATTTTCTTGACACCAATCAACTATGTAATCCATAATATCAATTGGTTTTAAATCTTTTCCTGTAACTTTTTTACTTATTTCTAAGTTTGAAAACGGTCCAACTTCGGGTATTCCTTTATATGAAAATGGATCTTGAACCCAAGCATTAGGGTCTTGAAAATCGGCCCCCTCCCTTAACATTCCGTTATGCCAAGGCAATCGAATACAGTTAAAGCCTAATTCTTTTATATGCATCAGCATCCCATCAACATCTCTGGCATACAAACCATGAGGTATACTAATCTGAGTTTCGAACCCAAACCAGTTTACTCCTGCCAATATAACTTCATTTCCTGCTGCGTCAACTAAGGTATTCCCTTCAGCAGTTAACCAGTTGGGTTCGCAATTTTGTTGAGCCCTCGCTAATCCTAGCGATAAAAATGCAGATGCTATAAATGATACTAGTGTAATCTTTTTATTCATAGTTGGTAGATTTGTCAAACAAAAATAAGTTTAGTACTACTTCTTTTTTTTTTTAACACCAACATTCTGATTAAATGCATTTATAACTCGACAAACATATGTTTTTTTGTAAGAAAGTTCTATTCCCAAACTCTCAAAGTCGGGTTAATCGATGAATTATTGAATTTTTGAAAAATTTACGAAAACATTTTCGCAACCTGCTTAACAAACTAAGATGAAAAGTTTTACATGAATATTTGACTTGGTAACAATCTCATTAAAATGCATAAATAAGAAGACTAAAATTTATACTATTTTGAAGAGTAAGTAAATTTAAGTTCCTAACAAAAAATTAAAGCAATTGATCCAATATAAATCTTTTGCTTTTTATACTTTACATCTAAATATTACTTAGAATTATTTATTGAAGGACCGAGCATTATCAACAGTAATGAACCAGTTATTTCGAATAAAAAATTAAAAAAAGAAATCACACTTTTAAAAGTTTTTTCATTTTAAAAAATAATTAACTCTTACATTTTTCTCTTAAAAAGCTTATATATTCTAATAAATTTTTATACAAACCTGATATTCCAATTGGAATTCCATCTGGAGTTGGCATATAATTAATAAACTTAAACCAACTTTTTTAAAAATAAAAAGTCATTCTCAAGTTTATTTAAATCTAAATAATCAATTCTATAAAACATATTCTTATTTAAATCGGTTAAATCTTGAACCTGACAATACAGATTTGAATCTTAAATTCGTGCTATCGAATAAACAATAAACTGTGAAGCAATTCTCTAAATGAATAATGACTACAAAGCAAAAAGCTATCTAATTTTGTTTAGATAGCTTTTTTTATTTTACAATTTTAATTTAGTTTACTCAACTGTCCTACTTTTTGCCAAGTAGGGTCAACATCTAAACTTACAGCTACATATACATTATTATGTTTCTTGAATTTTAATGCCGTTTTGCTAGAAAATTTAGCATCTATTTCTGTAGCAGATAATTTGAACATTGCTCCTGTTGCTGGATCAACAATTAAACCTATGATACCACCAAAAGCTATGTTACCAATATACCAAGCATTAAACTTTTTAGTAAGCTGAGTTGTATAGGGTTCATACCCATCTAATTTGATAAGTACATCATAATTTTGATTTCTTTTTAGGTTTTGTTCCAGTGGCGTTTTACCTACCTCTATTTCATTAATAAATACCGTTGCCGAATCTGGTGTTGATATAAAATTTATCTTTTGCCTTGATCCCGAAACAATTGTAGCACATGATACGGTTAACAACACACTACACAATAGCAAGCATTTTGTAAATCCTTTTTTCATAAATATATTAATCTAGTTTTAATTTAATTTGTTTTAATTTAGTAACATCACCGTTGTGTTTGTACAAATCTATTTTTAAACGGTAACATGAACTCCATAAATCTGGTTTCTTTTTATCATTAATTTTTACAATATTTGCCCCATTTTCTCTTGCTAACTTTCGCGCTCGATTCATCATACTATTAAAATTACAATCTGTAGAAAAACCCGAGTCTTGAAATCGTAAATCACCTACTTTTAATATATCGGACGGCAATGTATCCGTTACATCCAATAAAGCTACCTTATCATCTAAACTTAATTTTGTTTGTTTATTCGGAAAATTCGAAGTGATTTTTGGGCTACAACCTGCTAATAACAGCAAGCCTAACAAAGACCTTAAAATTCCTTTTTGTATTCGTTTCATAAATTTGTATTTTTTTTAACCCCAACAATGTCTTTACTACTATTGTTGGGACTATTGTTTTTGTTATCTATTTTATTTGCCGCTCTTTGTTTTCGCGAGCGAGACGCTCGCGCCAGCTTGGGGGATACCTGCTCCTGTAAGCCGATATCGGTAGACCTACTACCATCTTTATTTTCAGTTACGAGAATCTTACGATCCTCTCACAGTACACCTAGCACCAGCTAGGGCAAATTATTAAGTAATATGCTGTTAAAAAAACCCTTTTTTATAATTAATTTATTAGTTAATAAAATATCTTTTTTTAAAAATCGATAAAACTCAGTATCAATTAATGATGTAATATAAAATACTTCATTTGAAATTGTCTCTATTTTAGCATAATAAAAAAATTCAGTTGGCAATAGTTTTATATGGGCATTCCTCATTAATGAGGATGGAATAAATACATAAATTTTATCAATTTGTGTATAATCAATAATTTTAGACTCTCCTCTCTTTATAAATTGTATTCTATCACTTTTAATGATAATATTTTTTTTAATATCAAAACACAAATATTCAATAAAAAGATAAAGAGAGAGAGCTATTGGTAGCATAACAATAAATAACGCTACGGGATCAAATGAATTGAGACCTAAATATAAATTTGATAAAACATAAACAATAAACATCATTATTGAAAACCATGTTACTTTTATAATTGAAATAAAACTTATCTTTTTTTCTTTTTCCATAATAACTGTTATTTATTATTTTATCTAACCATTCCAAATCCTCTAGATACTATACCTGCACTACCTAAGTTAGGCCAAGATATATTTGAATAAATAAAATCAAAAAAAGCATTGACTTGATTGTATATTATTTGCCCTGCTGTAAACGCTACACCAGCTAAAGCTCCTGGCACAGCACCAAATTCCGCGCCAACTACAACTGGAATAACACTTGAACCTATATTCCATGCATAATGAGCTCCACTTATTGCTCCTGACTGATAATTCGAGCTACTCTGAACTATATTAATTACTGCCGCGGCATTACCAAGTGGACCTGCAATTCTAGAAATACCTCTAGCTTGTCTTATAAAACTCAAATTTCCATTCATTCCAACCCTCTGGCTTATTGAAAGTGACTGTCGATAATCTAAAGCTAAACTCCCTGATATAACTGAGATATCTCCTGCTGTTCCATAATTAGAAAATTCTTTATTTAAATTTGAAATTTTATCAGATAATAATTTCTCAGAAAAAGATCTATTAGCAGGAGGACCAATAAACCTATGTGCAATATGATTTAACCCCGCAGCAATTACACCATTCCTAAAACCATCAGCAAAACTACCTCCAGCTATTTCAGAGGCAATACCACCTCCAACACCAGCCGCAGCAATTGTTCCTGCTACATTCCAAAATGCAGTGCTTTCTCCAAAAACACCTCCAGCTAATGAACTTACTCCTGACCCAATAGCGCTACCTAAGAAACCGGCTAAAGGATCTCCCCCTTGAACTGCAGCCATAAAAGCACCACTATAACCATGTAACAACCCTTGTGCAACACCTTTGGCTACTAAATTAGATATCCCTGCTGTAGCACTACCAATTCCAAAACTGATAACCCCACTTATTGCACCTGATAAAGCTGCCGCTCCTGCTCCATCAAAAAAACCTTGCCCATTCGCCAAATTATTAATCCCATTAACAGCTACACTAACACCTGCACCTATTGCTGCTGCTTTAAAAATAGCAGAACCAATAATTGCTGATAAAGTAATTACAAACTCCCCACTCGGATCATTAAATTTGAGTGGATTGTTCCATACATAGCCATACCTGTTAAAACTTTGGGTATTAAACGGGTCTTGTATAAAATTATCTGGACTAAGGAAACGCCCTAACTTGGCATCATACATACGACCATTCATATGTATAAGCCCTACACTAGCAAAATGCTCATGCCCTGTGTAACCTCGTCCTAATATACTACTTTCATCTAATGTGGTGGCATTATTCGCTCCTTTAAATTGTTCAATAGTACCCCAAGCCCCATAATGGGTTTCTTCTTTTACATTGGCAGCACTATCTGTTATGGCCATAATACTCCCCAAATGATCACGATGTAGGTACATATACTCATTAGACACCTCTGGGCTTGGCGCAAACACCGATTCTTTTACACTCACATGAGCTATTGGAGCGGTATACGCATCTCCTAATACATAACTGATATACTTTGTGGTACTATTAGTTGCTGTTTTATCATATACAATTTCCAAAGGTGCTATGGAAGAATATATTTTTACATAATCGCGTTTATTTTTATCTTCTTCCAAACCGCCATAGTATGCCACGGTACGATTCATTAGTGGCCCATACTCAAAATCAACTCGCCCCTGATCTTTTTCATAGATACTCACTGGTTTTTTATTCGCGTTGTATTTGATCTGTTGCGGGGTATGGGTTTTGTAATAGTCTTTTCCCTTAGCATTTAGATCAATCCCCGCTAAACGGTAACGCGTTTGTGTTTGGTAGTTGTATGTACCCACCAAGGAGTTGTTTTTTATATTTCCGTTGGCTTCGTAAGATTGACTATGTACTACAGCCCCGTCAATTTTTGTACTCAACAAACGGTCTTGATCATCATAGGCAAATACCTCTTCACCTGTAAAAGCTTTGTTATGCCTACTTTTTAAATTTCCTCGTTTTACATCAAAATCAAAGCTTAAATCAAAAACAGTATTAGCGCCTTTTTTGGCTTTAAATTCTTGCGGCAAGCCATAAGCGTCATACTTATTGGTTTTGGTAATGCCGTTTCCAATACTGATCTCGGTCAATTGGCCACGCTGATTCTGTTTTTTAATTTGCCAAAGTACTTTATTAGAGTCCTTATCGGAAATTTTTTCTAATGCACCAGACACACTATGGTACTGGTTTTTTACACTAATCGTATTTGACTGGACCCTTTGTAATTTATTGGTACTTTTATAGGTTTCATAATCAACACGCCCCTGAGGACCATATTTAATTAACTTTTCAAAACTAGCTTTGTTTTGATCCTCTGTAATTTTTATTGGTCGTTGTTCAGTATCATAACTATAATTGTAAGTATATCGATTAAAGGTGGTTTTATCAAACCCAATTAAAGACGTTAACTGCTTGTGAGTCGCATCATACTTATAATCAATTTCCATATCCGTTTCCTTACCTACTATAAGCTTTTTAGTAGGCTTCCCATATTTATCATACTCATAAGTAGTGGTTCCATTGGCATGGCGTTCCTCCAATATTTCTCCTAAAATGTTATACTTATAACTATACACACCCGCAGCAGGGTCATTCAGCTCTATTTTACGACCCCAACCATCAATTTTTGTGGTGATTTTATGACTTCCGTAATTAGTTTCTTTAGGCGTGTTATTTGCATAATAAGTATAATTGATAGTCCCTCCTGGATCAGTCATACTAATGGTATTCCCCAAAGCATCACTCGTGGCACTTACTGTTTTTGTACCGTCATCCACACTAACCTTAGTAGTCTTTATGCCATATTTAGTAGTAATAATTTGCCCTGTATACATTTGTTGCCTAATAGGTCGATTGTATTGATCATACGAATGCGTAGTCCATTGACTTGGTGCACTAAAATACGGCTGTGATTCTCTTTTTATTTTACCCACAGCATCGTACTCTACTTTTGTTGACACATATTCGCCCAAAGCATTAGTTACTCCATTCTCATACTCCCAACCTAAACGATTACTGTAGGATATACTTTTTGTTCCTAAAGAACTTGCTGTACTCACCCTAATATCTCCTGTTCGAGGACCTCCTGTATAAAAAGTTTCAATCGTATTGCCTAAAAAGTCGGTTTGCTTAGTTAAACGATTCCATCCATCATATGCGAATTCTTGTTTTTTTCCAAAAGGATCGGTTTCTTCTACTAGGTGTCCTAAATTTTTATCATAAGCATAACTTACCGTTAAGCCTTCAATATCCGTAGCGGACTCCATAAAACGCCCTGTACTATCGTACTTAGATTTCTCTGTACGATCTTCAATTCCTACTCCGCTTATGGTTTTACTCGTAATGTTTCCAAAACCATCATGCTCATAAGTTTCGGTAAGCCATGAGGTACCATTTCCTTTAGTTTTTAGCTCTTTTATAAAGTTATTGGCATAACTATAGGCTTCGCCAGTACTAAAACTATCACTACCCAAGGTAGTGGTGGTGTTTTTAGTTTTTGGCCTGCCTATATAATAGTTAACCCCAGTACCAGAAGGATTATTAAAATAAGTATTTGTGGTGGTTTTACTCCCTCCTGTGTAGGTTTCTTTACTGGTTAATACATTATAGTAAGAGTCATAGGTATTAGTATTTGAACTTATAATGCCATTTAAAAAATTCTCATTTTTAGATATTTTTGGAAAATATCCATATACTTTATTTGACAAGGATAATTCTTGATATTCATAGGTAGTTTGCTCTATTGGCAATCCAAAAGGACTATCTGCCATTGAATACTGGAGTGTCATAGCCTGTCTTTTATTAAAATCAAAAGTAGACATACTCCATATCGCATTAATACCATCTCCATACCAATCGGATCGAGCTAATCCTGTAAATCCAAGAATACCTAATCCATTATTTGTTCCTACTAAACCTGAATAGCGATATTCTTTTTCTCGTGATAAACCACTAAAAGATTGTTTAACTTTTTCAACAACTTTAAAGCCGCTTAAATTATCTAATTTATAATAGGGTAATGCTAAAAAACCATTAGCATTATTGAACACATAATCATCATAAGTACTTGCAAAAGAAAAACCAGGAGCTTGATCTCTCTCAGAAGTTAATCCATGATATTCAAACTCGGTAAATAAACCATTATTCTCAACAGATGTTATACACTTTTGCGCACGCAAATTTGATTGGTAATCATAAAATCTTACTGTACCATTTTCTTCTGCAAAAACATATTGCCCCATTAAGTTTTTATTATTTACAGATGCAAATGCCGAATGCCCTAAATGGGGTCTTCCTACATTCCATATAGAAGCTTCTAGTTTTGATTCAAACTTCAAAAAATCACTAGAAGTTGATATATTAGTACTATACTCAATACCCTGCCTAGAATGTCTTTTAAATTCTGATTTTAATGGAGTAATTATATGATGCTTAATTAAATCTGTTTTACCATCTTTATTATAATCTACTGGAATAAACCTATAGTCAAATAAATTTTCTAGAATCTTTCCGCTTCCTCGGTATGTATAATGTCCGCCTCTATTTTGCTCATACCAAAACCCTAAGCTTCTTGTATATTTTGTAAAATATACAGTATCACTCCTTATTCCTCCTCCATTAGAAATATAAAAATCCCAAGTATCTTTATTATTTTCAGTTGCTGTTAAAAAATCTGTTTTTCCGTCACCATTATAATCTCCTGGAAAAATAGCTAAAGGTTCTCTTGACATCTGATGGTAATCCTTTAAATACAAACGACCGCCGTTGTTTACTCCATAAATTCGAATATCTTTTTTTACAATATGACAAATTTCCTGAAGACCATCTCCATCATAATCTGTTACAAACAATCTACTATTGTTAGTAATTCCTAATTCCAGCTGACCAATTGATTCAGAGTTACTACCTTTCATTCTATTAAAATCAATTAAAAAAACTTTTGCTTTTTCAATATTCTTCTCACAAAAAAATCCATTTACGCCCTTTCCTCCTCTAGATCGACAATTAGCTTTCCCATCATTGTAAGGATTTGTTAATGCTACTATATCAGTCACACCATCTCCATTAAAATCTCCTGACAAATAGTTCATTTTTACATATTCACCGATATCTAAATTTTCATTAATCCCTGCTTTAAATTTAGTATTTGAATGCACATGAAATCCGGGAGAAAAAATGATTTCTTCTTTAGCTTCGTATTCTTTTAGAGTTCTAGGCCCACTTATTTGGTTGTGAGCTGTAATTCTTCCATGAGTATATTTTTTATTTCTTGTAGCATCATTAATTCTTGTTGAAATTGTTACATGCCCCCCAGATTTATCTCCATAATCTACCGGTGGTCTAAAGCTAGTTGCATTAACGAAGTTTTTAAATCCTATATCTTCTACTGAAAAGGCTGTAAAGTTTATTTCATGACGATCTTTACTTTTTTGAGCAACTATAAATGTATTCTTATTTTCAAGCTCCTTTGCTCTATTCGGTATACGTCCAGAGAATACGGCTTCAAATTCTTCATTAACTAAAGTACTAGCAAAATATTCATCTTTTTTTCTAGGGTTAGAAAGGTAAAAATTTATCCCTTTTGATACTCCATCCGCGTCTCTATCTATATTGTATGCCAAAAAATCGATAACTTCATCTCCATTAAAATCACCCGCCTGTACTGAAGACCTAGAAATATGTCCCAGTGACCCACTTGTAAGATCTGCCTTAATAATTTTTTCGGTTACCTGTGTAGTTTCATCTTCAAAATAATTAAACTTCAAAGGAGGTAGAGTTTCATTATCTCTATTTTCCTGAACAATTTGTTTAATACGCTTAGTGCCATCGCTTACATTTTCGTGTGTAATGGCATATTCAAAATATTGGTTAGTTGTATTTGTTTGTACTTTAACTTTGTTTAGCAAACGTTTGTTCGTAAAAAACTCCCCTCCAATACCAATGGGATTTACATTAGTTTTTGTAGTATAAAAAAACTGCACCCGTACTTTGGCTACTGGGTCTTCTACATAATTTAAGCGTACTGTTTGATCAATAATTGAGTAGTTAAACTCCACTCTATTCCCTTGTGTATCCTGGATACGCGCAACTGACCATTCTAGTTTGGAGTGTGAACTGTACGACGAGTCTGTTCCGTTACGCCCATACCAATAACGCAAGCCATTGGGGTGGTATACCACAAAGTACTGTGGTCCGTATTTAGCTCCATAACGTGAAGTCCCAACTGATTCAATTTTTAAGTTAGAATAACTTTCGGTTTGATAGGTAGCGCCTGCTTTACCGTAAGTACCACTTTTTAAAATCAACCGTTGCCCATCTAACGTAAAGCGATCATCGGCATCAAAATCTACCCCATCAATAAAACCATCGTGATATGTGGTTGCCGATGTACGTGTTATACTCGAAAGCCCTGTAATACTCCAGCCATACCCCGCAATACCATCGCCAGCCTGACTGTTAAAACTTAAGCCTAAATTTGGAAAATGCCCCAATACGTATGAGGGTACTTCAAATGGCACCTGATACGTTAATGCCCCTGAGGGTGATACTGAAAAATCCGCGGCAATGGATTTACTGGCATCTTGCGCCCATAAAATGCTTGTAGCACTTAGTAATCCTACTAATGCTACTATATATTTTATAACTAATTTCATTTATATCTGAATTAATTTTTTATGATTTTTTTTATAACACGTCTGGCATCATTTAAAATAAATTCAACCAAATACACACCAGACGCATGATTTGTTAAGTCGACTAAAGCAAAATTTTCTGTTGCCTTTCGATTCACTATAAAAAAGCTACCTCCTGCACCATCAGATACTTGAATGCTTTTTATAAATTCACTATCAGCATAATCCCACTCAATACGTAAATTACCTTGTGTTGGATTTGGATAAATTCGAAGTCTATTTACAAAATCGGTTAATTGATCATCTTCGTTTAGCGCCACTGACTCCGTTGCTACATCGGGCGCTAATTGTTTTGCCCCTGAAGTACAGTTGCCTGTTGGACAATATTTCCGTTCTATTTGGTTTCCTACCGCATCGTAACTAAACACCAATTTAGATTGTGCAGACATAGCGGTACTGAAAAGCACCACTACAGCTATAAGTATTTTATACATTGTGAATTAATTTTTGAGAATTTTAAGAATAGTAAACTGTCTTTTAAAAATAATCGCATTAGCTTAATAAGCAATTACATTCAACTGTTCTTGATACACTTCATTTTATTTACAATGAAGCACTCGAACCTAGAACCCGTTTCTATTTAATTAGTAAAGCTTCAAGTTTAGCCAGGCGTGCTTCTAAAGCTTTATTATTATCTTTTTCTACTTGTATCGCTTTTTCTTGCTCAATAGCATACAACGTCAACTCTTCAATTTTCTGTAAAAGTTTATTGGTCATTTCCGAAACCTTCATATCATTTGCTCTAAACTCGTCTGCCGATGGCATTTCGGGTAAGTGCTTGTTTCTTTTTATAAAAGCTTCAACCTCTGCTAAAGGTTGCAGTTTGTAGTCTGCTTCAAAAACCCAATCCGCTGCATCGGTTAAACTTACTTTAACCTCTTTTGCCCAGATGGTTCCGTTAACGGATAGTTTGTTTTGCGGATCACTTTTACCTATTCCAACATTGCCCGTAAAATAAGTTTTTGATCCTTGAATTACTGTTCCTCCTTCAAAATCTCCATTAAAATTTATGTGTAATTCATCATTTTGTAAATGCACTAAAGCTCTATTACTAGTTTTTGATCCTTGATCTCTTCCATCCATTCTTCCTAAACGAAAATCCGAACCTCCTACATCCATGAAACTATTTATTGTTAGATTTGAATGTACAAATGTTCCTCCCTCAAAATCTCCAGCATAATTCAAAATTAACTGATCATTACCCGCGTGGACCAACGCCCTGTTACTTTTTTTCACTCCTTGTTCTCTTCCGTCTTTTTTACCTAATGTAAGATCAGAGCCATCAATTTGAGAATACGTTGTTGAAATTGAAAAGGCAGTAAATAAAGCAATATTAAGTAAGTGTAATTTTTTAAGTTTCATGTGTAAATATTTTTTGGTTAATTTTTAACAAAACTAACAACTAAAATTTATTTTTTATCCGTACAACTAAACACCATAGTGTATTACATAAAATAAAATCGATTAAAAGATCACTTTAAACCTTCAAAACGTTTTCACAAAAACAGAGCACCCTACTTACCAAAAGGTTAGAATTATTGATTATCAGAGTCTATTTCTTTATATATATTAAAGTTTTGTTAAATAGCAATAAGTAATGTAAGTAAGAATATTCCTGAAATCTATATAAAAAAGCCAAAAAAAAATATTAACACACTTGTTTGCAGTGTTTTAAAAACAAAAAAAAGCTACACCTTTTACGGTATAGCTTTTAACAATATAATTCAATAATTTTAAAATAAATCTACATTTTAGACACCGGAAAACCACGATCGCGCATAAGGGCTTCTATTTTAGCATCGCGTCCACGGAATTTTTTAAAGGCTTCGGCAGGGTCCATAGCATTACGGGGTGCAAAAAGGTATTTTACTAATTTTTTAGCTACTTCTTTGTCATAAAAACCGCCTGGAGCTTCGGCAAAAGCCTCAGCTGCATCAGCCGTTAATACATCGGCCCACATGTAGCCATAATAGGCTGTGGCATAACCTTCGCCCGAAAACACATGGCCAAAATGCGGTGTTCTGTGGCGCATTACTACTTCTTTTGGCATTTTTAATTCGGCTAAGGTTTCTTTTTCAAAGGCATCAACATCTATATTTGCCGGATCGGCTAAATGTAATTTCATATCCATTAATGCCGAAGCTAAATATTCTGTGGTAGCAAAACCTTGATTAAAGGTGCTGGCTTTTTTAATTTTTTCAACTAAACTTGCAGGCATGGGTTTACCTGTTTTGTAATGTACTAAATAGGTATTAATTACTTTATCGGTAGACACCCAACGCTCCAACAATTGCGATTGAAATTCGGTATAATCACGTACGCCCCCATTTAGCGTAGGGTAACGCACCTCCGATGACAAAAAGTGTAGCGCATGCCCGAATTCATGAAAAAAGGTAGTGGCATCATCCCACGAAATCAAAACAGGCTCTCCTTCGGCAGGTTTTACAAAATTTGAATTATTGGAACTCAACACTGTTTTTTTACCATCAAACGTGGTGTGGTTTCTATAGGTTGTTGCCCAAGCACCCGATCGTTTCCCTACACGTGCAAATGGATCTAAATACCATAAACCAATATGTGCTCCGCTAGTGGCATCGGTCACTTCCCAAACTTTTACGTCTTCATTAAAAACAGGTACTTTCCCTACTTCTACAGCAGTGAATTTAAAATTAAATAATTCGCCCGCTACAAAAAACATGCCTTCTCTCAATTTATCTAACTGCAGGTATTGCTTTACCTCATCAGAATCTAAATCATACTTTTTCTTTCTTACTTTTTCGGCATAAAACCTATAATCCCAAGGTTCAATGGTAATTTTATCTGCATCGGCTATAACTTGCATATCTGCCACTTCTTCATGCACCCTGGCAATAGCCGCTGGCCAAACGGCTTCCATGAGTTCCATGGCTTTTTTAGGTGTTTTTGCCATACGGTCTTGTAAACGCCAATCGGCATAATTAGCATAACCCAATAGCCCTACTCGTTCTTTACGCAATTTTAAAATTTTTGCTATGATTTGGTTATTATCCTTATCATCTCCGTTATCTCCTCGAGAATAATAAGTAGTCCATACCTTTTTACGTAATTCTCTTTCGGTAGAATAAGTTAAAAAAGGATCCATAGAGGAGCGGGTGTTGGTCACCGCATAACTCCCCTCTTTACCACGATCTTTTGCTGCTTTGGCATAAGCCTTTACTAAAGGATCAGACAAACCGCCTAATTGTTCTTTGTTTAAAAAAGTGACATAGCCTTCTTCATCTGCCAAAACATTAGTAGAAAATTGGGTATATAAACCCGAAAGCTCTTTATTAATGGCTGCGTAACGTTTCTTTTTACCTGCATCAAGTGCTGCTCCTTGCATTTCAAAACCTTTATAAATCAATTCAACTACACGCTGTTGATCTGCCTCTAATGGCTTTTTTAATGAGGCCTCATACACCGTTTTTACACGTTCAAACAAGGACTTGTTTTGAGAAATTTTTGAACTGTACTCCGATAATTTAGGTGCCATTTCTTTTTGAATTTCTCTAAATTCTGGCGAAGACCTATTGGCACTTAAAATACCATAATAAGTAAACACTCTATTTAATAAAGATCCCGCCTTTTCCATGGCTACTATGGTGTTTTCAAAAGTAGGCCCCTTTTTAGAATTTGCAATAGCTTCAATTTCTTGTAAATGTAATTCTATCCCTTTTTCTAATGCAGGTTTTACATCTGCCAATTTCATTTTATCAAATTGAGGTACTCCATTATATGGCCCCACCCATTCTTTTAGTAATGGATTCGTTATGGTTTCCATCTTAATTTCTTTTGAAACAGTTTCATTTTGCGCATTCATTTTTGATGTCGTATAACTGGTCAACGTAAATAATCCAATGATTAAAACTCCTTTTAGTCGATGTTGTGTTTTCATTATTTTTTAAAATTAAAATGAGTTATTGAGTTTTTTTAACACTAAATACCCAAGCTAAAAACCTTTTACTCTAGTGTAATACTAATTAGGTATCAAATGAACTAATCAGATAGGCTTATTTCTTTTTAAGTCCATTTAAATTAACAATTGATATAAATAACTGTACTAAAAAATTAAAATTAAATAAAAAAAGAAGGGTTATCTCTAAATTTTAATTTTATCACAAACTTTTAACAATTGAAAAAAATAGCAGGGGTTATTTTACGAATTCATCTTATTAAACCTACAAATATCGTCAACATAAAAAATCTTAAAACAGCATTACACAATTCACAACAAAAACAAATTTTTATTAAACAAAAAGCACCTAAAAACTTAATTTAAATTAACTATTCTCTTAAAAAATCGTTATAGTTTGAAAAAAGTAAAATTTACACCATAGTATGGCTTATTTGTACCATACTTAAGTAATTGTTTGCCTCTACATTTATCCCATCAACAAAACAAACAATTATGAGTAAGGAAAACATTCAAACCATAACATTATCTCTTTTAATTTTATTCCTTATTTTTTTTGTAGGTGAGCTGGCTACTACAAATGGGGAACGAAACAAAAAAGACCTGAGCGAATACGAACAACTCATGGGACTTGGCGAACCGCAAGCACATGTCCCTGGACCTATCGAGGTGCTTAAACTGGCTGTTAAAGAATTAAGCCATCCGTTTTATGACAACGGCCCTAATGACAAAGGCATTGGCACCCAACTTTTTTATTCTATATTAAGAGTTTTAGCTGGGTACCTATTGGCTGTTTTTATTGCCATACCCATTGGTTTTCTCATTGGCATGTCGCCCGTATTTTACAAAGCTTTACAACCTTACATACAAGTTTTAAAACCTATATCTCCGTTAGCTTGGATGCCCCTAGCCTTATTTATAATAAAGGATTCTATTTTATCATCAGTATTTGTCATTTTTATTTGCTCCATTTGGCCGATACTTTTAAATACTGCTTTTGGTGTAATGTCTGTAAAAAAAGACTGGCTTAACGTGAGCAAAACATTGGAAATGGGTCCCTTTGAAACTGCCTTTAAAATTATACTCCCTGCTGCACTACCCACTATTTTTACTGGTTTACGCATTTCAATGGGAATATCTTGGTTAGTTATTGTTGCCGCCGAAATGTTAGTTGGTGGTACAGGCATCGGATATTATGTATGGAACGAATGGAATAACCTAGACTTAACAAGTGTGGTATTCTCTATTCTAATGATTGGTATTGTTGGAATGGGATTAGACCTACTTATTTCACAAACCTCAAAATATTTCATGTACCAAGAATAATAACAAGCCCCAGTTTATGAAAAAGTTTTTAGAAGTAAATCAATTAGCAAAAAAGTATCCTGTTAAAGGTGAAAAAAATACATTTTTAAGTGTTTTTGAAAACATCAACTTTTCAATGCAAAAAGGTGAATTTGTTTGCATTGTAGGGCATTCTGGCTGTGGAAAATCAACCATATTGAACAATTTAGCTGGACTAGATCAACCGTCAAGCGGGAATATTATTATGGATAATAAGAATGTAAAAAAACCAAGTTTAGAACGCGGTGTTATTTTCCAAAATCACAGTTTACTCCCATGGCTAAGCGTGCTTAAAAATATAAAAATGGCTATTGCCTGTAAATTTAAAGAGCTAAGCAATAAAGAAATTGAAAAGCGGGCACTTCATTTTTTAAAAATGGTTGAATTGCAAGATGCCGTTAACAAACTCCCTCATGAACTTTCGGGTGGTATGAAACAACGTGTGGGTATTGCCCGAGCCTTTGCACTTGCTCCAGAGTTACTATTAATGGACGAGCCTTTTGGCGCTTTGGATGCGCTAACACGAGGAAAAATACAGGATAAACTTCTTGAAATTTGTCTAAAAACCAACCAAACTATTTTTATGATTACACATGATATTGACGAAGCCATTTTACTCTCTGATCGTATACTATTAATGTCTAATGGCCCCCAAGCTCGAATTGCCGAAAGTGTTCATGTAAACATCCCCAAACCTAGAAACCGAGCAGAAATTGTAAACCACCCCAACTATTACCTTATCCGTAATCATTTGGTTGAGTTTTTAATTAACAAATCCAGCGAAATAGCTAAAGGCATACAAGACAAAACTATAGATGATAGCGAAATGCCCAAAAATATTTCATTCCCAAATGTATCTAACCTAGAAAACAAAAAAGCCATATAACAACATAACTAAGTATTTATATTATTAACCAAAGTTTCATTTTTAAAATTTTACTACTATGACAAAAGAAACCATGACAGCAATTATTTTGGATGCTAAAAAAGCACAAAGTAAAACTTGGGATGAATTAGGAAAAGCAACAGGACTAGATCAAGTATGTATTGCTGCTGCTTGTTTTGGCAGTGCCTCATTACTACCCAATGAAGCAGAAGCATTTGTAAAAGCATTGGATTTAGGAGCTGATGTTGCTGAAGCCTTAACAGAATACCCTACCAAAGGTGTCGGACAAGTGATTCCTAGTGATCCATTAGTATACCGATTTTTTGAAATAGCCTATGTATATGGCCCGGCAGCCAAATCTGTAATTCATGAAATGTTTGGCGATGGTATTATGAGTGCTATTGATTTTTCAATGGAAGTAGACAAGGTCGAAGATCCAAAAGGAGACCGTGTTCAAATTACCATGACAGGTAAATTTTTACCCTATAAAAAGTGGTAAATGCCACCAATTAATAATCTTTAAAACTTATAACTATGCCTTATAATAGCCTTGACAATCCTTATAGTGATCAATCCGATTTATCACATGGCGCTGGTTGCTCATGCAACAGCTGTAGCACACAAAGAAAAATAGTTGCCTCAGAAAATTTACCAGATAGCGAAGAAACTATTGTAAATCGATTTGTAGAAACCGCCATAGTAAAATCCTTATTTAAAGGAAATGACCTTAACCGTAGGCGATTTATACAAGCCGTTGGCGAAAAAACTTTTAAAGCAGCACTATTTTCTGTACTGCCAATGGGGTTAATTCAATCGTGTGCAAATGACAAAAAAAAGCAAGTTGAAAATGGAGGGGGCTCGCAAAAAGCCGCTACTAAACTTGAAAAAACGAAACTAAACATTGGCTTTGTTCCAATTACTTGTGCTACTCCTATAATTATGTCAAAGCCTATGGGGTTTTATGAAAAATATGGCTTAGATGTTGACGTTATTAAAACAGCAGGATGGGCCGTAGCTCGTGACAAAAGTTTAAACAAAGAATACGATGCCTCGCATATGCTTACACCAATGCCTCTAGCTATGACATTAGGCTCTGGATCGATGGCTGCACCCTATATTATGCCAGCTGTAGAAAACATTAATGGACAAGCCATTTGCTTGCATTTAAAACACAAAAACAAAAGAGATCCCAAACAATGGAAAGGCTTTAAATTTGGCGTTCCTTTTGAATATTCTATGCATAATTTTTTATTACGTTATTATGTAGCCGAATTTGGTTTGGACCCAGATAAAGACATACAAATTAGAGTAGTTCCACCACCAGAAATGGTTGCCAATTTACGTGCTGGTAATTTAGACGGATACCTATCTCCCGATCCATTTAACCAGCGTGCCGTATTTGAAAACATAGGCTTTTTACATATGCTTACTAAAGATATTTGGGAAGGACACCCTTGTTGTGCTTTTGCTTGTAGCGAAGAATTTGCTAAAACAAATCCAAACACATATGCTGCTTTGTTTAGTGCTATTATTGATGCTACACAATTTTCTTCAAAACAAGAAAACAGGCAATCTATTTCTGAAGCTATTTCTCCTAAAAATTACTTAAATCAGCCTACTTCTGTAGTGGCTCAAGTTTTAACAGGAAAGTATGCCGATGGTTTAGGCAATGTAATAAATGCGCCTGATCGTATTGATTTTGATCCTTTCCCTTGGCATTCTATGGGAGTTTGGATACTAACACAAATGAAACGCTGGGGCTATGTTAAAAAAGATATTGACTTTAAAGCCATTGCAGAACAAGTATACTTAGCTACAGATTGTGGTAACAAAATGAAAGAATTAGGCTATACTCCGCCTACTACTACCTATAAAAAACATTACATTATGGGTAAAGAGTTTGATCCGAGCAAGCCTAACGAATACATAGATAGTTTTGCTATAAAAGCCACAACATAATAATAAGCATTGCTTCTGATTTCGATCAAATTTTCATAAAAATAAATACGTTTTTAAAAATAGTAAGCTATACTAACAACATAACTTACTAGGGTCGAAATCAGATTACAATGTACGAATCAAATTTTTAGTTTGTGTTTTTGACTTAAAACTTCGGAATTGCTCTGGAGTTTGATTGCACATTTTTTTAAAAAGTCGAACAAAATAGGAACTATCGCTGTAATTTAACTTATTCGAAATTTGATTGATTGAAAGGTCTGTATAAATAATTAATCGTTTTGCCTCTAAAATAATACGATCCATCAATAATTCTGAAGGTACTTTGGCTACCAGCTTTTTACAAATATAACTCAACTGCTTTGTACTCAAATTCATTGCTTCACTATAAAAACCTATGGGTTTATGCTCTATAAAATAAGTTTCAATAAGTTCTTCAAAGGTATTTAATTGTACAATTTCATAATTATAAGCATAGGCTAGTGTTTTTTTTCCTAAAAGTTTTCTGGAGAGATTTATAAGAATTGTATTCAAGTACATGCGAATCATTTCGTGATAATCCAAATCACGCTCATGGTATTCTTTATTCATTAATTCATAAAACGTATATACCTCCTTTGCGCTTTTTTTTGATAACCCAATATAAGGTACACTTGAATGTTTTTTAAAAAAAGGAAAACGCGAAAGGTTATCATGCTTAAAATCGAGCATAAAATATTTTTTGGTAAAAAAAAGAATATATCCATCAATATCTTTACTCATATTCCAGCGATGTACTAAACCTGGAGCCAGAATAAACATTGCCCCAGGGTGCACTTCGTATTCTTTAAAATCAATATAATGTTTTCCTTCTCCTTTAGTTACTAAAAGCATTAGATAAAAATCATGCGCATGAGGTTTTTCAATAAACAGATTTTCTTTAACATGATCGCTAAATTTTCTAATATAAAAATTACTATCAAAATCCATACAATCACAGTAATCTTTAAAATTAGCAATATTAAAAACTGGTAGGGCTTTTGGGGATTTCATAGAAACACTTTTTTACATATTATTAAAAAATATAATTACAAGCACACTATTCTAATAGCAATAATTTTTACACAAATAGTTTACTTATTTTTATTATGGCTGTATTAAAATTTCTAGTCAATTCACTATGTTAATGGTCCACATAAATAATTAACACACTACATATAAACCTATTGGATACCAATTAAAAAACTAAAACTTTATATTTAATTAATATGATTTACTAACAAAAATTTCGCATATATGTCGTTTCTTTCTCTGCTATTCTAGCGTTAAAAAATGAAACCGTAGCTAAGGCTTGCTTTAATTTTTTGCCTTAGACTAGCGAAAAATAAATCAATCTATTTATATTAAATTCTTATCAGTAAATCGTAAAAGATGTATCAAAAAATATGGGCTTCTAAAAAAGTATTCTTTTAAAGTAATTTTACTTTCAATTACTACATAAGTATAAAAGAGAGCTACTTAAATTTACGTTCTTCTTCTTTTATTGGTAAGTCATTAATACTGGCATAACGTTTTTTCATCAAGCCATTTTCGTCAAATTCCCAATTTTCATTTCCGTAAGCACGAAACCACTGGTTTTCTTTATTTCTGTACTCGTATTCGAAACGCACTGCAATACGATTATCACTGTGTACCCAAAGTTCTTTTTTTAATTTATAGTCCAATTCATTTTCCCATTTATCTTTAAGAAAAGCTTGCACTTCAGCTCTACCATTTACAAATTGATTTCGATTTCTCCACTCGGTATCAACTGTATATGCCATAGATACTTTTATTGGATCTTTAGAGTTCCAACCATCTTCTGCCATTTGAATTTTCTTTTTGGCATCTTCTAAGCTAAATGGTGGTATTGGGAATTTTTTTTCGGTCATTTTTCTTTTAAAAATACTAATTATTAACAAAAAAGGGCAACGGAATATAAGTTAATCCTGAAGTTTTACAAACTATGCATATATGCCATCAATATATTTGATATACCCCTAAAAACCTTTACTTATCCGTCCTTATTTTAGTGTATTAGCAAAACAAAAACACAACAAGCTATCCCTCAGCATCTTAAGATTTTAACTAAAAAAAAACTTATTAAAGAGCTGAAATTTATCATTATTTACTAACCTAAAATAGGTATTAAATTTTTAATTTATTATGCTTATCCTTAATCACACCTAAAGTTCATTCCATCGATGATTGACACCAGCAATGATAAGCCTTTCCATGGTTTGATCACCAAAATATCTTCTATTAAACTTATAGCAGAACTCGTTAAGGTAGTTTTGAAGAAA